>JAMDAS010000010.1 GCA_023484085.1 Candidatus Omnitrophota bacterium | reverse complement strand
AAAATAAGAAAAAGAAAAGGAGCTGAAAGAACAAATTAAAGATAAATACTCAAGTAGAGCGGTGTTTGAAATAAGTTTGGCTCGTCTTTGAGAGCAATCCAGAACTTATTTTCTGCTTCAGCTCAGTAAATTATACCTGTCCGCCAATTTTTTAGGAGGAAACGCCGTTCAGTGAATATTTATAGTTAAAAGGTGGATTGACCGGGAGAGGACATGGGAATTGAAATCAGTAGTAAAAATACGATAAAACCCAGAAACGTTCTTATCGTGGAAGATGATGACATGTTGAGAAGGCTTCTATGCATGGAGTTTAAGAGAAAGGGTCATAACGTTCTTGAATATCGCGACGAAGCTTATGCTTCAAGCGGTATTGAAAGAGACAAGCCCCCCATTGATGCTGCAATAGTAGACCTGATGAACGTAGGTTATGGCGGTAACATGGGTGACGTACTGGATAGATACCCTGAGTATAGAAACGTAATGATTATTTATTATTCTTCCCTCACTGACCAGCAGTTCAATAAAAAGATTTTAAACCGTCCCAATACGTATTACATACATAAAGTTCCCGGGAGTATCAAACAGGTTGTAAGTAAAGTCACGGATGAATAATTCCGGGTTTTTGTCGGTTTTTTTATTTTGAAAGAAAGTCTCATAGAAAACCTGAACCTGAATAGGATATGAGTATGCTGAAGAAAAAATCAAAACCCGGGGGAAAAAATAAATATCGCCATATTTTCGTTTCCAACATTCCTGTTGGTTTGTATCGCAACACTTCCGGACCCAAGGGTCATTTCATTTCTGGTAATCCTGCAATAGTAAAAATGTTTGGATATGATTCAGTAGAAGAATTTATGAACATCTCTGTATCTGATATATATATAGACCCAAAGGAACGGAAAGATTTTTCTGAACGTCTGATTACTAAAGGACAGGTTTCTGATATAAATCTGCGTTTGAAGAAAAAAGATGGGACAATGATATGGGCCAGTGTATCGGCAAGGGCTGTTTATAACAAAGCGGGACAGATTAAGTATTTTGATGGCATGGTTGAGGATATTACGTTACGTAAACAGATGGAGAAACAATTGGAAGAAGCCAGGAAAACAGCGGAAACGTCCAATAGAACCAAGAGTATGTTTTTAGCCAACATGTCTCACGAGATTCGCACGCCGATGAATGCTATTTTAGGTTTTGCACAGTTGATGCAGAAAGATAGAACGCTCACCGCCGAACAGCGGAAACACCTGGAAATAATCAGTCATAGTGGTGAACATCTGCTGACTTTAATCAATGATATTCTTGATATGTCAAAGATTGAGGCAGGCCGGATGACTTTTACTCCGGTGACTTTTGACCTGCATACTCTTTTGTTGGATATAGAGATGATGTTCCGGGTGCGGACTGATGCCAAAGGACTCTTGTTTAAGGTTGAAGGTATGAATGAAATACCTGAATTTGTAGTGACTGATGAAGGAAAAGTCCGCCAGATACTCATCAATCTACTTGGAAATGCGGTGAAATTTACGGATAAAGGAAGCATCTTATTACAGGTGGGTATGGAAAAAAAGGAAGAACAGATATTTTTTATAGCAGAAATTATAGATACAGGGACAGGAATATCCCGGGATGATATTCCAAGACTTTTCCATGCTTTTCAACAGAGTTCTACCAGGACACAGACTATTGAAGGCACAGGCCTGGGATTAGCCATTAGTCGTGAATTTGCGCGATTATTAGGGGGAGATATAGAGGTCCGGAGCAAGGTCAATGAAGGAAGCTGTTTCCGGGTTAAAATTAAAATACAGGAGACAAAGAACAAACCTGTTACGGCTGCTCCGGAGAAGCATGTCATCGGGTTGCAGCCAGGCCTGAATCTGTACAGGATATTGGTGGTGGATGATAAACCGGAAAACAGACTCCTTTTGTCTGAAATTCTTCGGGCCGTTGGTTTTGAGACACGGGAATCAGCTGATGGCAGTGAGGCAATCTCTGAATTTCAAACATGGAAGCCTCACCTTATCATGATGGACATCCGTATGCCTGCCATGGACGGGTATGAAGCCATCCGGCGCATCAGGGCGATTCCAGAAGGAGCCGGAATACCGATTATTGCAGTTACGGCAAGCCTATGGGAAGAAGACAGGCAAAAAATAAAAGAGTCAGGAGCCAATCTTTATATCAGAAAACCATTTAGGGAATATGAGGTGTTTGATGCAATAGGGACATGTCTGGGTGTTAAATATGTGTATGAGGAAAAGGATAAAATTCAGCCAACACAGACTGATGAAATCCCATTGACGGGTGAATCCCTGAAGGTTCTTCCGGAGGATACTGTTTCCCGGTTAAGGGAAGCATCAATAAGCCTGGACTTTGACAGACTGATGGAAATCATTGAGAACATCACCCCGCAGTTTCCGCAGCTCGCAGAGCAATTGAAAAAGTTAGCTGCAGATTTCCAGTTTGACACATTATTGAAACTTATTTCTGAAAAGAGTGCATAAGATGGATAAACCATTGGAATCTTCGCGCGGTCAGAGTATTCTTATTGTGGATGATACTCCTGCCAATCTCCATGTACTTACAGGGATGCTTAAGGAACAGGGATACAGGGTCAGGCCTGCTCTTAACGGGAAGATGGCAATCCAGGGTGCGCAGGCTGAACCACCCGACCTGATTCTTCTGGATATCAACATGCCCGAGATGAACGGTTACCAGGTATGTGAACGTCTTAAGACTGACAAACAACTTAAAGATATTCCTGTAATTTTCATCAGTGCTCTTAATGAGACTGCGGACAAGGTGAAAGCATTTACTGCAGGGGGAGTTGATTATGTAACCAAGCCATTCCAGTTTGAAGAGGTTGCTGCCCGGGTCAAAACCCACCTGGAAATACAGAGACAGAAACACGTTCTGCAGGAAAACTATCAACAACTTCATAAATTGGAATCTTTCAGGGACGGTCTTGTCCACATGATTGTGCATGACATTAGAAATTCACTTACCGGCATATATGGATACATAGAACTGCTAAGAAATACTGAAGAGGGAAAGATTTCCCCAGACGGACAGGAATACGCTCAAAGAGCATTAAACGGTCTGGAATCCCTGGTGGAAATGACAAGCACCTTATTAGACGTAAGCAAAATAGAATCAGGACAGATGAAACTGAATTTTTCAGAATGGGACATGGCAGGACTTACCCGGGATATTCTGAAGAAGATGGATTCTTTGAGAGAAACCCGTCGGTTCACGATAGTGATGGACCCGCAGGATGGCCGGTTTATCCTTGAATCTGACCGGATCCTGATTGGCCGTGTGATTCAAAATCTTATGTCCAATGCACTTAAATTCACTCCCCCGGATGGAGAAATATCTATTGTGCTTAAATCATTACAAGACCATATTCAGTTTTCCGTGAAGGATACCGGGCCTGGTATTCCTGCAGAATATCATAAGAAAATTTTTGAGAAATTTGGGCAGGTTGAAAGTCAGACCGGTAACTGTCCCCGTTCTACCGGGTTAGGACTTACCTTTTGCAAGATGACTGTTGAAGCTCACGGGGGCAGGATTAGTGTGGATAGCGAGGTGAATAAGGGCAGTACCTTCTGGTTTATCCTGCCTAAAAAACAGACTCTATTTCCTTAAAATGATTTCATACCTCACTAAAATTCTTCTATAAAAAATAATATAATGGTATAATTATAAATTGTTTTTGAGGGGAGACTAAATCTACAAATGAAATGGACACAATCTTTTATCCGGACGTTCAGGGAACCACCCGCTGATGCTGAAACTATCAGCCAGAGGCTTATGCACCAGGCGGGTATGATTGACAAGCTTATTTCAGGGGTTTATTCCTTTCTCCCGACAGGATTAAAAGTTCTTCAAAAAGTATCAAATATTATCAGGGAAGAGATGAATAATGCAGGCGGTCTTGAAATTCTGATGCCATCATTACAGCCTGCATCTTTATGGGAGGAGACAGGCCGCTTTGGAAAGATGGGAAAAGATATGATTACGTTCCAGGATAGAAGAGACAGGTGCATACTTTTAGGACCAACACATGAAGAGGTAATCACGGACATTGTCAGAAAATATGTAAAAAGCTGGAAACAGATTCCACTGCTTCTTTATCAAATCCAGACAAAATACAGGGATGAGATAAGACCAAGATTCGGGATTATAAGGTCAAGAGAATTTTTGATGAAGGATGCATATAGCTTTGATGCAGACGATAAGTCAGCTGAAACGTCCTACTTTAAAATGAAGGATGCATACGTCAGAATATTTAAGAGGTGTGGACTTAAAACAGCTATTCACCAGGCGGATTCAGGGGTTATCGGCGGAAAATTTTCTGAGGAGTTCGTAGCAGAGGGACAATGCGCGGAGCTTGAGGTTGGTCACATTTTTAAATTAGGAACAGAATACAGTGAAAAGATGAAAGCGGTTTTTAGTGATAAGGAGGGAAAAGAAAAACCACTTGTAATGGGCTGTTATGGGATAGGTGTAAGCAGGATTGTATCTGCAGTAATTGAAGGAAATTATGATGATAAAGGAATTATCTGGCCTTTTTCTGTAGCGCCATACCAGGTTCTTTTACTTCCACTAAAAAGTGGAGAGGAAACAGCGGAAAAGGTATATGAAAACCTGCAAAAAGCAGGCTGGGATGTTTTAATGGATGACAGGGATGAATCCGCGGGTATTAAGTTTGCGGATGGGGACCTTCTTGGTATACCAATATGGTTGATTTTTGGCAGAAAGCTGAAAGAAGGCAAGGTTGAGGTAAAGCTCAGGAAAAACAACCAGTTTCATGATGTACCGATAGAAAATGCAGGACATTTTATAAAAGATATTTACAATCATGATGAATAAATTAAAGAAAGGATTCAGGTTTGACAATAATTCACTTAAAATGGTGGGTGTGATTTTTTTCTGGACACTGCTGGTATTTTTAATAACAAAAAATATACCGCAGGTAACACCACAGAAGATAACAGTAAAGTACGAAAAAATTTTCTTTTTGTTTTTCTTTTTGTTTCTTGTTGAAAATTATTTAACCTCAGCCGTATATGGTTCATTAAAGGATATGATTTCATCCATAAATTTTGAGTGGAAGAAATTTTTTCATTATGGGAGCCACTTTTTTGGAAGATTTCTTGTGGTTAAGGTTTTTCTTGTTCTGCTGCTATTGTTGATTTTTCTCCTTGGCAGCGTTCTTGTGGCAAGTTTAAAATATATCCCGCTTTCTTTTCAGAATATTCTATACGTTATTTTTATATTATGGCTTGCTTTTCCTCTATTTCTTTTTTGTCTTTTGCTTTTTGCCCCGCTTATTATCTTTCTTGAAGACTGTCCTGTACTTTCCAGTCTGAAAAAAAGTTTTAATTTTTTAAAATATAATCTTGGAAGCGTGATTGTAATAAGTTTTTTATTCGGGATTGTAATATTTTTTGTTAATTTTTCTTTTAAAGGGTATAATTTTAATACTTGGGGTTGGTGGTTTTTGAAAGCGTTGATTTTAGGTTTTGGAGAGGTCGGATTTATAAAAACATACTTTTATTTTTATACTGAATCAAATGAGAGATAAGTTCTGGATTGCTCTTCTCATCTTTATAACTACGTTTTTTCAAATAAAGATTCAAAGACAATCCAAACTTATCTATACTAAGGGAAATAAAAGATTGGTTTTATATTAGAGGAGAGAAGTACAGATGGAAGATAAATATGAAATCCGATGGCATGGAAGGGGGGGCCAGGGCGCAAAAACGGCGGCACTCCTTCTCGGGGATGCTGCATGTTCAACGGGCAGGTATCTCCAGGCTTTTCCTGAATACGGACCTGAAAGAATGGGGGCACCCGTAGTTTCTTTTAACAGGATAAGCAGCCAGCCCATAAGAACGCACGTTCCTGTTACGAACCCTGACGTTGTTGTCGTTTTGGATGTTTCCCTTGTTGACCAGGTTAATGTTGTTTCAGGACTTAACCCTGAAAAGGGGATTTTACTCATAAATGCGTCACAGGACCCGCAGGAGCTTAAAAAGAAATTAAACTGGACAGGGAAGGCATATACGGTTGATGCTTCAAGGATTTCACTTGAAACGATTGGAAGAAATATTCCAAACACACCCATGATAGGCGCCCTGTTAAAGGTTACTCAATTATTAAACATAGATGAGGTGGTTTCAGATATCAGGAAAAAGCTTGAAGTAAAATTCAGAAACAGGCCGGAGGTAATTGAAGGCAACATAAAAGCAATTGAAAAAGCGTATAATGAGGTAAAGTAAAGGTGATTATATGGAAGAAAAAAAATCAACGTGGAAAGAACTGCCTGAAGGAGATGTTTTAGAACCGGGAACTTCCCTGAAATTCAAAACAGGTAACTGGAGAAGTACTAAACCCGTTCATATTCCTGAAAAATGTATTCACTGCCTTATCTGCTGGATGGCATGTCCTGACATGGCAGTAAAAACAAAAGATGGTAAATTTTCTCATTTTGACTATGATTACTGCAAAGGCTGTGGAATATGTGCACATGAATGTCCAACAGATGCAATAGCTATGGAGGAGGAGGGGAAATGAAAAAAAGAATTCTTATATATGGCATAATAATTTTGGTTCTTTCAGGATGGATTGCGTTTTTGATAGAATATATGGTTTCGGGAAAGACAATAGGCCGGCTGGAAGCAAAAAATTCAAAGTTTAAGGCGCAGTTAAAGTATGTAAATCATGTTTCTCAAAATCTTAATGCCACTATAAGTATTATAGATAAAACTATTGGAGATTTAGAGAATATAAAAGTCGGTCTTAATGCCACAAAAAAGCAATTAGGTGTAGTGGGGAAACAAAATAAAAGTTATAAAAGCGCCTCTTCTGCCCGGTAAGAGCTTCTATAAAATACACCTGAGAAAACTTTTTTAAAACCGAGTGATTCTCCAATTTTTTGATATTTTTCAAATATCTCCGGTCTTATGAATTCAACAACAGGTAATCTATTTTTATCAGGCTGAAGATACTGTCCAATAACAAAAAAGTCACAAAAAACACTTCTTAAGTCCTTCATAACGTCTATGACTTCCTCCTCTTTTTCGCCCAACCCAACCATTATGGAACTTTTTGTAATAAACCCTGCATTTTTACTCTGGAGAAGTACGTTAAGGGATGTATTATAATCCGCCATCTGTCTTATGGAAGAATATAATCCGGGAACTGTTTCCATGTTATGGGATAAAACGTCCGGTTTACTTTCAAAAATAATCTTTAAATTTTCAGGATTTCCATTGAGGTCAGGAATTAAAAGTTCAACCTGGGTTTCCGGGGATTTCTCCCTTATCTTTTTGACACATAGTGAGAACTGGTTTGCTCCGTAGTCAGAAAGGTCATCTCTTGTAACAGAGGTAATAACAACGTATTTTAGATTGAGTTTTGCGACGAGCTCTGCAATTTTTTCCGGCTCACCTGGGTCAGGGGGTAGGGTTTTCCCCTTTTTTACGCTGCAAAACCCGCATCTTCTGGTACATACCTGGCCTAAAATAAGAAATGTGACATATTTCTTTTTGAAACATTCATATATATTAGGACATCTTGCTTCTTTACATACACTGTTAAGTGAATATTTTTCAACCAGGGATTTGGTTTCAAGATACTCATCCGTTATGCTGAACCTTTTTTTTATCCATTGCGGAAAAGGTTTGTTCATTTTTTCACTGATTTCTTTGGAGGCAGATGGATAGGTCTATCCTCTATTTCAAGGACAGCCTCCAGGATTGATTCTGAAAATGTCGGATGGCAAAAATATATTTCAGTCAGTTCCCCTGCCGTCATTTCTTTTGATATTGCAACCGCTGCAATATGTATAAGTTCTGTAGCCTCCTGGCCGATTATGTGGATCCCGAGTATTTTGTGTGTATCCGCATCTGCAATTATCTTTGTCAGTCCTGTGGTTTTACCTGATGCATAAGCTCTTCCAATTGCCTGGTATGGACACCTGCCAATTTTTATTTTACGACCCTCTGAAAGAGCCTGCTCTTCAGTCAGACCACATGATGCAATAACCGGGGACGTAAAAATAGCATCAGGAATATTTTTATAATCCATCTTTACATCCCTGCCTGCCAGAACGTCGGCAAGGACTTCACCCTCTCGTGTTGCTATATAAGCCAGTGGATATTTACCATTTATATCCCCGATTGCATAAATACCCCCTATGTTTGTTTTCATTTTTTCATCTGTTGTTATTATCCCTTTCTCCATTTTTAAACCGAGGTTTGAAAAATTTTCAGAATTAGCCCTTCTTCCTGTTGACCATAAAGCCTTCTCTGTGCCTGTATCTGAAAGATTTGAAACCCTCGTATTACAGGCAATGTTAATTCCTCTTTGTACAAATATTTTTTCCATAGCCTGTACAATTTCCCTGTCTTTTCCCGGAAGCAGACCTTCTGTCATTTCATATACTGAAACCTTTAATCCAAAAGAATTTAAAATAGAGGCGAACTCACACCCGATAAAACCTCCGCCAATAATAGTAATGGATTCCGGAAGCTTTTTCAGAGCCCAGATGCTGTCGCTTGTAATAAGCTTTTCATCATTGGCAAATATGGAGGGAACAGAAGGACTTGAACCTGTTGCAATAACAATATTTTTTGTTCTGAGCTCTTTTCCATTTACCTCTACGACACCCGGTTCCTTTATTTTCCCTTCACCATTTAAAAGTTCCACGCCATTTACTTTTAAAAGAAATCCGAGCCCGGTACGAAGACGGGTGATTACCTTGCTTTTTATCCACTCAACGCTTTTTTCCCAGTCAAAAGACGTATTTTTTATTATCCCGTCACAGGTGGATTTTTCAACCTGGTTTGTCAGTTCAAAAAGGCTTTTTGTGGGGATACAGCCCCTGTTCAGGCACGTTCCACCCAACTGGTCTTTTTCAATCAAGGCTGTTTTAAGCCCGTTCTGGGAACATCTTATTGCACATGGGTATCCTGCAGGACCCCCTCCTATAATTACAACATCATAGTTGTCCATTTATTTTTTCTCCTTATAGAACAGTATACTACCACTAACCTATACAATCCGACCGAAATAAAATAAAGGTAAAACTATACTTTGACCTTTTTGCAGAGGCTGGATTTCAAATCCATCTTTTCCAGAATTTTCAATCCGGCATCATTCGTTTTTTGGATTCTCTCCTGAATAGTCAATGTTTTATCATCATAATACATTTTTTCCCTTATTTCATGTATTTCTTCCATGGATTTTGGTTCTTTGATTTTCATTTATATCGCCTCCTCCGGCGTTGAAATTTCTATTTCGTGGTATCCTTCCAATTTATTTATACCGTTTACTTCTATCCGTGTCCTCATTTTAACCATATGTTCAAGATTCCAACTAATCACTACGTCAAGATCGTTTACCACTGCGACAGCTATATGAACAGCATCATTCCGATATTTTTCCGGAATTATGAAAACGTCTACATATCGTTGCGCCAACTTTTCAGTTTCTTCGTCCAACTCAAGGACTCTTGGTTTTATCTTCAATACCAAATTTTTCAACAAACTTCTTTTTGGTTCTTGTGCTTCTTCTATTTCTCTAAGTACAAGGGTGGAAATATAAACCTCAAAAGTTCTTTTTTCTATCTCCTCGAAAAAACGGGTGGTTATCTCTTGTGGTTATCTCTTTTTTAATAAAATCATTTTTTTCAAAATAAAAATTAAGAACCGATGTATCCAGATATATTTAGTTTCTTCATTTGTTTACTTACTTCTGAAAAATATTCTGTTTCCGTTTTCAATGATTATAAAACAGATTATAACTTAAATTTTTTAAATTTAAAATTCCACATCCCCAATTTTTTCAATTAACCATTCAAATTTTTTGATTCTTTTATATAACATATTTTTTACAAAACCTAACGTGAGTTTACAAGTTAGCAAACAGATTTACGTGTCCACCCTTTACTATCAAGGGTTTTTGGAGCGATGACCTAATTATTTGACACAGAATAAAAATTAAAATATACTAATACCATATTAAAGATAACAAAAATTACGGAGGATAAGAAATATGCTTGAACTTGAAGTAAAGGAAAAAATAAAAAAAGAATTTGGAAGACATGAAAAAGACACGGGTTCCCCCGAGGTGCAGATAGCACTTATAACAAAAAGAATAGAGGCTTTAACACAACATTTTAATATTTACAAAAAAGATTTTAATTCCAGAAGAGGACTTTTGAAGTTAATAGGACATAGACGCGCTCTCCTTGGTTACCTGCATAAAATAAACCCTCCTATTTATCAGACTGTTCTTGAAAAATTGAATCTGAGGAAATAACCTGATATGCAAAAAATTGAAATTCCAATCGGAGAAAAAAAATTAGTAATAGAGGAAGGGCTTATGGCAAAACAGGCCCATGGTTCAGCATTAATAAGATATGGGGATACTGTTGTTCTTGCCACGGCAGTATCAAGTAAAAAAGAGGAATATCCTGATTTTTTCCCTCTTACATGCGATTATAAAGAACATGTTTCCGCAGCAGGTAAAATACCCGGGGGTTTTTTCAAAAGAGAAGGCAGGCCTACTGAAAGAGAAACCCTTATCAGCAGACTTACAGACAGGTCAATAAGACCTGTTTTCCCTGATGATTACAGGGATGCGGTTCAGATTATTTCCCAGGTGTTCTCTGCTGACCAGGAAAATGACCCTGACATTCTTTCTATTATCGGCGCTTCCGCATCTTTGACTGTTTCAGGGATACCATTTCTTGGTCCTGTAGGAGCAGTCAAGGTTGGTTATATTGATGATAAATTTATCATCAATCCTACGGCTACCCAGATGGCAAATAGTTCTCTGGAGCTTACAATTGCAGGAACTGACAGGGCATTGACCATGATGGAAGGCTGGGCAAAAGAAATTTCCGAAGACATATTTGTTGAAGCCGTAAAAATTGGATTTGATAATATTAAAACAGTGGTCAGTCATCTCAAACAATGGAAAAAAGAAATTCATTATGAGCCTTCTGTTGTTATACCTGAAGAAATAAATGACCTTGTAAAAGAATTTATTCTTTCACAGATAAGTGATGTTTATAATTATCCAGGTAAGCAGGAAAGAAATGAATTTTATAATAAAATTTTTGAGGAACTTAAACAAAAAGTTTCTGAAGATTCTTATAAACCACTGAAAATATCGTATGAAACAAATCTTAACCAGATTATAAGAAACTTAATCCTTGAAAAAAAGCAGAGGCTTGATGGAAGAAAATCTGATGAAATCAGGGAAATAGAATGTATTACGGGTCTTCTTCCAAGAACACATGGTTCAGCTTTATTTACAAGAGGACAGACCCAGTGCCTTTCATCTCTTACACTCGGGACAAGTATAGATGAACAAAGAATAGAAGGACTTTACCCTGAAAGCACAAAAAAATTCATGCTTCACTATAATTTCCCGTCATTTTCTGTTGGAGAGGCTGTTCCACTCAGGGGACCTTCAAGGCGTGAGATAGGTCATGGCGCTCTTGCAGAAAGGTCTTTGGCCAATATTCTTCCCAAAGAAGATGCTTTCCCTTATACTATCCGGATTGTTGCCAACATACTTGAATCAAATGGTTCTTCTTCAATGGCAACCGTTTGTGCTTCAAGCCTTGCCCTTATGGACGGCGGGGTGCCTATTCCCCGGCATGTGGCAGGTATTGCCCTGGGAATGATTAAGGAGGAACAGGACTATATTATTCTTACAGACATCGCAGGAGAGGAAGACCATTGTGGAGACATGGATTTTAAGTTTGCAGGAACAGAAAAAGGAATAACAGGATTCCAGATGGACGTTAAAACCACTGATTTTTCATTTGAAATTCTTCCACAGGTGGTTAATCAGGCAAGAAAAGCGCATAAAGAAATATTACAGGTGATGAATACCGCTATAAGCAAACCAAGAAATGAAATATCCCCCTTTGCGCCCAAAATAGTAAATTTAAGAATAGACCCGTCTAAAATAGGGATGGTTATAGGCCCGGGTGGAAAAAACATAAGAAGAATTATTGAGGAAACCGGTGCCCAGATTGACATTGATGATTCCGGCATTGTTTCCATATCAAGTCCGGACCTTATCAACTGCCAGAAGGCAGTTGATAAGATAAACGAGATTATTGAGGAACCTGAAGTCGGAAGAATTTATACAGGGACCGTAATAAAGATTCTTCCATTTGGTGCTGTTGTAAAGTTTTCAGGAGAAAAAGAAGGTCTTGTGCATATTTCAGAAATTGCCCCTTACAGGGTAAGCAAGGTTGAAGATGTACTGCAGCTCGGTTCTGAAATAAAAGTCAGGCTTATTGAATCTGACCAACCAGGGAAAAATAGCTTAAGCAGAAAACAGGCACTTACAAAAGAAGAAACAGAACAGGAAAAGTCAAAAGCCCCGGCATCATCCAATTTTCATAAAAAAATCTGATATTTTCAGCCAAAGGCTGATCCGTCTCTGACGGAGTAAATACCCAGTCAACGGGTTTGAAATAAGTTTGGATTGTCTTTGATCCGCCAATCTTTTTGGAGGAAACACTGTTCAGTGAATACTTACTATGACCCCGAGAGAAAAAGTTCTGAAAGCAATTGAGAATATATCTCCAGGAGAATGCCCCATGGATTTTGGTGGAACAGCGATGAGTTTATGCACAAGTCCATTTCTTCAAAAGATGCGTGATGTTCTTGGATTTTCTCTTCCCCCTGATAGAGATATTGATGGAGAATGGGTTGATGAGCAGATACAAAAATATTTAAATGTTGACCTTCGTTTTATTAATCATATACCTCCACTTGTTTTATTAAAGGAAATAGATTATAAAGCATATATTGAAATAAAAAAATCAAAGGAAAACATACAAAAAATTAAAGATAATGGAATAAAAACTTTTGCCGTAAGGCATGATTTCCCATGGAAAGACTGGACACTTGAAGACATAAAAAAAATAAAGCCCAATTTTTCCGAACCTCCATACAGATATATGGATTGGTACATAAAAACAGCAAAAAAATATAGAGAATCTGGATATGCAACAACTTTTTGGGTGTCTGGAGGATTCTTTGAAATGGGATGTCTTGTAAGAGGATATGATAATTTTGCCATTGACCTTGTTTCAGAGCATGATATTGTAAAAACTCTTTTTGATGTATGGCTTGCTGAAAAAATCCATCAGACAGAAACAATTGTTAAGCCACTTGCTCCATATATTGATATTTTTTGTTACGGGGATGACTGGGCTTTGCAGGAAGGTCCTTTTATGTCTCCTGAAATATATAGAAAGATTATAAAGCCATATTTTATTGAACAGTATAAAAAAGTTCATGAAACAGCGCCGGATTCCATGATATTTCATCATTCATGCGGCTCTACATATAAACTCCTTGAAGATATCATTGATATTGGAGTTGATATACTTAATCCAATTCAACCAAATGCAAAAGATATGGAACCTGAAAAATTAAAGGAAAAAGCAAATGGCAGAATATGCTTTCATGGAGGAATAGACCTTCAATATCTTCTTCCTTTTGGAATGCCTGATGATGTAAAAAATGAGGCGGAAAGAAGAATGAAAATACTTGGTGAAAACGGAGGATACATTTGTGCACCAGCTCATTCTTTACCTGAAGACGTTCCAGTTGAAAATATATTGGCACTTTTTAGTGCTTCACGGATAACATAAAACCATTGAAAGGTGATGTAATAGTTGTTTTATTGGCAATGGGCTGAAGGGTGTGATAAAATATAATTATGATAAAAATAAAATCAGTAGTGAATAAATATAAACTGCAAGATACGAAAAATGAATACAGGAATAAATATAGGCAATACCCATATAACAATTGCACAATTTTCTAAAAAAATTACAAAAATAAAAAAGCTCCCCACAGAAAAAATAAATAAATATCTCAAACCTTCTAAATTGAAAGGTAAAATCTATATTGCATCAGTGGTTCCTTCAATAACAGAGGTTTTTTTAAAAACAGTAAAAAATCATCCTGTGAAAATCTTTACGTATAAAGACATACCAATAAAAATAAAAGTAAAAAATCCCGGTTCTACGGGTATAGACAGAATCTTAAATTGTTTTGCTGCCTTTGAAAAATTTCGGTTGCCCTGTCTTATTATTGATGCCGGCTCTGCCATTACGGCTGATGTTGTGAATGAAAAAGGTGAGTTTGAAGGAGGTATTATTCTGCCCGGGATTACCCTTATGGAAAAAAGCCTGAAAGAGCTTGCAGGACTGAAAAATTTCCGCCTTACAGGTAAAACCTCTTTAATCGGGAAAGGGACAGATTCTGCCGTTTCTTCAGGAATATATCTTGGATTGAAGTTTATAATAGAGGGGTATTGGGCTGAAATGAAAGAGAAGTATCCTGGCGTTAAACTTATTTTTACAGGCGGGGATGGCAGAGAGCTTTGTAAAAAAACAGGTAAGGGCGTTTATTATGAAAACCTTACAATCACAGGAATTCAAAAAATTGCAGACAAAAATTCTTTTTCTGAATGAGCAAAAAACATACCGGGTTAAAACTATTTCCTCTACAATGGATTTTGCACGGCATAAAGCAGATAATAATGAAGAATGTGTTGTCTGGGCAGAAACGCAGACGTCCGGCAGGGGCAGGCTGGAAAACAAATGGATTTCCCCTGAAGGGGGTCTATGGTGTTCTATAGTATGGGCTGAATCTTCTCCTGAAATCCTGAATTATCTTTTTTTTCTTGTTGCTTCATGCGCCTGCGAGGTTTTAAATCTTTATGGAGTAAAAACAAAAATAAAATTGCCTAATGACATATACTATAAGGATAAAAAAATTGGTGGCATATTGATTGAAAAAAAGGGTGGATTTGTTATCCTGGGTCTCGGTATTAACGTAAACAACAGGATAAGCCATATCCAGCCGGAGGCAATAAGCTATTATGAAATAACCGGCAAAACTGTTAATATTAAAGAAATATTGGTAAATATACTTAAAACTTTACAATCCTACAAAGAAAGATTTTCACAGGAAAAAGATATTTTTCTTAAAAAATGGAGTGAAATTTTATGAGCGGATTTATTTTTATTGGACAGATTGGACTTCTTGTTGTTTTTATCTGTTTTTCTGCATTTTTTTCAGCGTCAGAGACAGCATTTATTTCACTTGGCCAGCATCATTTTAATAAGCTGAAGGAAAACAGCAAAAATAAAAAAACACTGAATTTCTGGTTTCGTTTTCCCAACAGGGTCCTTACTACAACGCTTGTAGGCAATACCATTGCAGAAAATCTTGCCGCTATAACTGCAGCATCCATTGCCTATAAAAGTACAGGCCGTATTTCTTTTGCCCTTATGGTAGGTATAGTAATGTTTCTTCTTCTTTTATTTGGTGAAATCATTCCTAAAACCCTTGCCAAAAAATATGCCCAGAAAATTGTAATGTTTGTTGCAAGACCTCTAAAATATATCTGTCTTGTTTTTGAGCCTGTCAACCGTCTTTTTCTTGGAATTGCAGAGGTTTTGTTGAGTGTTTTCAACATAGAAATGGGTTCTATAATTCCTGTCCTGACAGAAGAAGACCTTAAATCAATGATTTCTGCAGGGGAAAAAGAAGGACTGATTGAACTAAGAGAAAAAGAAATGATTCATAGTATTTTCAAGCTCGGGGATAAAATGGTCCGGGAGATTATGATTCCAAGAGTAAATATTTCTGCGATTGAAATTGAAACGCCAATAGAAGAGGTAATAGACATGATTGTTAAAACAGGGTTTTCAAGGTATCCTGTTTATAAAAGACATTTTGATAAGATTGTCGGACTTATATACATTAAAGACATAATTGCCAAACATGATGCCACACGAAATCTTACTGCAGGAGACATAATGAGACAGGCATATTTTGTTCCTGACACAAAGAAAGTGGATGAACTTCTAAAGGAGCTTCAAAGGGATAAATTACAAATGGCAATCATTGTTGATGAATATGGCGGAACAGCCGGTATCGTTACGATGGAAGACCTTATTGAAGAGATTGTCGGTGAGATTTCAGATGAGTATAAGATTGAATCGGGCTATTATCACCGGCTGGATGATGGAAGCTTTATAGTAAAAGGGGATACTGAATATGAAAAAGTAAATGAAACACTTGATTTAAAACTTCCCAAGGGGGATTTTGAAACGATAGCCGGTTTTGTCCTGGCATACATGGGCAAGGTTCCGAGAAATGGGGAAAAGTTCATATACAGCAAAAATATTTTTATCATTCATGAGGCAGACAGGAAAACAATCTCATGGATAAGAATAAAATCTCTTACTGAAGAAACAAAAGATGAAGACTTGTAATAATCAGGAACTGAAATTCCGGCATAAGAACAAAGAAGCAGAATAAGTTTGGATTGTCTTTAATGCTTTATTTGAAAAAAAGTATTTATAAAGCAGGAAAGAGCAATCCAGAACTTATCTCTTACCGGAGGATAGAATTCCTGAGGTATGCTGAATAGCCGTGTAAGAACTCTTCTGAAGACATCTCTTTTTTACCCTCTGTCTGTAATCTTTTGAGCCTTATAATTCCTTTGCCGCAGGCAACCTTAATAGAATTATCAATGGAAATAAAACTTCCGGGGACACCATAAACACCTTCATGTTTTTCAATTTCCGTTTCTTTGAGCTTCAGTATTTTTTTACCCTTTGCAGACATAAGCTCTGAGAATGCCCCGGGCCAGTGTATAAGCCCGCGAACAAGATTATGTATGATAGAGGCATCGTTTGCCCATCTTATATGGCCATCTTCTTTTTTTAATCTTGGAGCATAAGAGGATTTGCCTTTTTGTGGAAAACCTGCAAATCCTGAAGAAATTTTTTCAATTGCATCTCCCAAAATTTCAGAAGATTTTTCCATAAGTTTTTCTTTTAAGGTATAGTAGTTATCCGTATTCTCAACAGGTATTTCTTCCTGGATGATGATATTCCCCTTATCAACGCCCTTTTCCATTTTTATCACGGTAATTCCCGTTCTGTTTTCTCCATTTACCAGGGTCCATTCAATCGGTGCTGCGCCGCGATATTCTGGAAGAAGTGAAGGATGAAGGTTAAATGCACCAATTCCTGGAACGTCAAGAATTTCCCTGGGAAGAATTTTACCGTAAGAGATAAGAATAATCATATCAGAGTTTAAAAATTTCAAGGTTTCTATAAAATCCTGTGCTGATAAATCTTCCGGCTGGAAAATTCTTATACCTGTTTTTTCCGCCCATTGTTTTATCGGGGTGGATTGAAGCTTAAGATGCCTGCCTTTTGGTCTGTCAGGATTTGTTATGACGGCAATAAGTTCATAGGTCTCTTTAAGATAATCAAGACAGGGAATACCAAAATCCGCACTCCCGAAAAAAATTATTTTCATAATGGAATAAGTATAACTGATTATGACTGGAAAATAAGTGCTGCTCCTGAAATAATACCTGCGTCAATACTCAACTCTGCAGGGACAACTTCAACATTTTCTGAAAGAACCCTGAAAGACCGTTCTTTTATAGTTTTTTTTATTGTTTCAAAAAGTATTTCCCCTGCATGGGAAATACCGCCGCCTATTACTATCCTGTCAGGATTTATTGCATTTACAAGGCTGGCAAGCATCGCCCCCAGGCAAATCCCTACGTCAATCCAGATATCTCCGGCAATTTTATCACCTTTTTTATATGCTTCAGAAATAATTTTAGGAGTGATATTTTCAATTTTTTGAGATGCAAGCTGGTATATCAGGGTTTCTTTCCCTTCCCGGATTTCATGGACCGCCCTTTCTATTATATAGTCTCTTCCCACAAATCTTTCTACACACCCGATTGAACCGCATTTACACCTGGGGCCTTTATAATCAATGGAAATATGCCCAAGCTCTGCCGCTGAATATTTAGCCCCCCTGAAAAGCTTTCCATGTATCACCATTCCTCCGCCTACACCTGTTCCAAGTGTAAGGCAGATGATTGTCCTGCAGCCCTTCCCTGCACCAAAAAGATATTCCCCCCAGGTAATGCTGTTTACGTCATTTTCCACGACTACGGGAACCTTAAATCTTTCTTCAAATATTTTTTTTAGCTGGAGATTATTCCATCCGGGAAGATTTGGTGCCTCAAAAACAACTCCTTCATTATCCACCACACCCGGAGTTCCGATGCCAATTCCATTTATACCCTGTTCCCAGACAGAAGAAACTGCATTTTTCATCTGTTGTATAACAGTTTCTTTTTTACCTTCATCTGCTTTTGTAGGGAACTGCGCCTTTTTGATTATTTCTCCTGTTTCCTGGACAAGTCCCACCTTTATGAATGTTCCCCCAAGGTCAAGGCCGATTGCCCTTTTCACTTTTTTACCTTTTTAAATGTTGGTATCCTGGGCATCTTAAATGAAAACTTCTTTTTTTCTTCTTTCTTTTCCTCTTTTTTCTCTTCAGATTTTGTTTCAATTACAGCTTTTTCCCGGACAGGCTCTTCTTTCTTTTCATAGGCACCATATTTTTTGACAGTTTCCATTACATATTTATATGTCTCAAAGCTTACGTCTTTGGGAATTGAATGGTCTGAATGGTATATGTACCCCCCACCCTTTTTTGCCACCATAATTTTTTTCTTTATTTCTTCTTCTATTTTTTCCTTATCCCCTTTTTCCATAAGCCGGACATCTATCCCGCCCATAAAAGTTATTTGAGAACCAAATTTTTCTTTTAGCTCTACAACGTCCATTCCGGCTTTAACCTCTAAAGGCTGAAGACAGTCAAGGCCTGTTTCAATCATCACAGGAATAAGTTCTTTTACGTTTCCACAGGAGTGAAGAAATGTTTTCATTCCCCTTGAATGAAAATAACTGTAAGCCATCTTATCTGCCTGGTAATGGGTTTTGTAGTATAAATCAGGGGAAAATAGAAGACCGTTTCTGTATCCCATGTCGTTCCACATCCAGGCACCATCAAACTTAAAACCATTCTTAAGCATAAGTTCAGCCATAACAATGGTAAGTTCCGCAATTGTCATTACCATATCTTTTATCAATTCAGGGTTTTCAATCATTGTTACCAAAAGGTGCTCAGAATTCATGTAGTTTTGGAGTATATCATATCCAAATCCCCCGGAAAAACATATAAACTTCCCCTCTGATTGTTTTTCATGAAACCTTGCAAGGCCTGATGCCCAGTCAACTCTTGTAAAATCAGGCTTCAGCCGTTTTTTTATCTCATTCCACTGGTCCTTTGTTTTTATTGGACGGTCAATAATCTCCGGAGTCGTTGAATAGTCTGTCCAGTTTTTTGTCTTCCCACCAAAAGGAGTGGTTGTCAAGACATATTTTTCATTTCTTTCAAGTATCCGGGTGGGAAATCGTGGGGAAGTATCCGCGCCAAACCAGCAAAATTCAAAATTAAAATAGTCCCCTATGTCAATGTCTTCCGGGAATCCTTCCTTTCTCCATCTGTTTATAGTGGAACCCCATGGTGAATCATGGATTGGAATTCTGTCCGGTTCCTGGTGATTTAGAACTGCCAAAACTCTTTCTCTGCTTGTCATTTTTTTTACCCTCCGTTTATTTTATTTCGTCCATTTGCATATATGGAATAAGAACGTCCGGAACTTTGATTGTTCCTTTTTCAGTCTGGTGGTTTTCATAAATGGCAATCAACGTTCTTGGAAGAGCTATACCTGAACCATTTAGGGTGTGGACAAAATCTGTTTTCCCGCTTTTCATTTTATATCTTATGTCTGCTCTTCGTGCCTGGAAAGCCTCAAAATTTGAACAGGATGACACCTCAAGCCATTTTTTTATACCAGGTGCCCATACCTCAATATCATAACACTTTGAAGAGGCAAAACTCATATCAGCCGTAGATAAGAGAACTACTCTGTAAGGAATACTTAGTAATTGCAGAATTTTTTCTGCCTCGTGGACAAGGGATTCAAGTTCATCATAAGAATTTTCCGGTTTTACGAATTTTACAAGTTCCACCTTATCAAACTGGTGAACCCTTACCAGCCCCCTTGTTTCTTTTCCATAAGCGCCTGCCTCTCTCCTGAAACATGGTGTGTATGCGCAAAAATATTGCGGTAACGTATTCTCAGGTATAACATCATCCCTGTAAAAGTTGGTTACCGGGACCTCTGCCGTGGGAATAAGAAAATAATCATCATCTTTAAGCTTATACATATCATCCTCAAGGATGGGGAGTTGTCCTGTGCCGAACATACTTTTTCTGTTGACAAGTGCTGGAACCCATAATTCTTTAAATCCATTTTTGCTGTGTGTATCCAGCATAAAATTTATAAGTGCCCTTACAAGTCTTGCTCCTTCCCCCGCAAATACAGGGAAGAAGCTTCCTGTTATTTTTGCGCCCTTTTCAAGTTCCATGATACCCAATTTTCTGCCAATCTCATAGTGTGGCAGGACGTTAAATTTTTTTTCTTTTATGTCTCCATGGTGCCTTACAATCTGGTTATCATCAATGCTTTTCCCCTCAGGAACAGAGGAATGAGGAACGTTGGGTATTGTTTCAAGAACGTTGTTAATTTTTTTTTCAATGTCAGATAAAGTATTTTCACTTTTTTTAATTTTATCAGAGATTTCCTTTGCGCGGGCTAAAAGAGATGTATCATTAATTCCTTTTTTCTTTTTTTCAAGGAACTCATTATTGATTTCTTTATGTTCCTGCCTGTCTTTCTCTATGCCTTGGATTAAGGCTCTTCTCTTTTTTTCAAGGTCTTCAAAACTTTCCCAGTCAACACTTATTTTTTTAAGACCACAGGTTTTTTTTAAATAATCAATATTTTCTCTGACAAATTTAATGGGAAACATTTTTTTTGGGGGTTATTATTTTAAAAAGATATTCACCCTTTTTCATAAGTCCTAATTGCTCTCTGGCAATTTTTTCAACAAAATAAGGTGTATCAGCCTCTTTAATAAGCCGGGAAAAATATTTGTTGTTTTTTTTCAGTGACTGTATTCCTTTAACCTCAGTTACATACTTATGATGAAGGCTTAAATATTTGCTTAAAACAGGGACCAACGTTGCAAGTCCCACAATACAGATAATTATTTGCTGCCATCCAAGAATCTTTTTTTTCTTTTTCATCTTTTGGCGGGTAGTCTGCCTGCATAAACAGCAGATTGTCCAAGTTCATCTTCTATTCTTAGCAACTGATTATACTTACATAATCTTTCACTTCTTGAAAGTGAGCCTGTTTTTATCTGTCCTGCATTTGTGCCGACTGCAAGGTCTGCTATAAAAGGGTCTTCTGTTTCTCCGCTTCTATGTGAAATTACTCTTCCATATCCTGCTTTTTCTGCCATTTCTATGGATTCAAACGTTTCTGAAAGAGTTCCTATCTGATTTACTTTTATGAGTATTGCATTACCGATACCTTCTTTTATTCCTTTTGCAAAAATTTCAGGGTTTGTAACAAATATATCATCACCAACAATCTGTATGATTTCTTCCAATCCCTCTGTCATTTTTTTCCATCCATTCCAGTCATTTTCAGCAAGCCCGTCTTCAATACTGCAGATGGGATATTTGTCAACAATTTTGACGTAATAATCAATCATCCATTCAGAGGTTCTGTATTCCCCTTCAAAAAGATACCTGCCATCTTTGAATAGTGAAGATGCTGCGGTATCAATTGCCAAAAATATATCCTTACCGGGTTCATATCCTGCCTCACCTATACTTTCTATCAGGGAATCAAATGCTTCAATATGATTTTTCAGGTTTGGAGCAAAACCGCCCTCATCCCCCACGGACGTGCTTTCTTTTTTATTTTTCAGTATTTTTTTTAAATGCTGGAAGGTTTCTGCCGCCATCTGGTACGCCTGAGAAAAACTTTCTGCGCCGGCAGGAACGATCATAAATTCCTGGATGTCAAGATTATTGTCTGCATGTAAACCGCCGTTCATTATGTTACATAATGGAACAGGAAGAATATGTGCTTTTTTGCCGCCAATGTACTGGTAAAGAGGAACGTTCAGACATCGGGATGCAAGTCTTGCGCATGTCAGGCTTACTCCAAGTATGGCATTTGCCCCGAGTTTTGATTTGTTTGGAGTACCATCAATCTCAATCATCAGGCTGTCTATTTCCTTCTGGGAAAAGACATTTAATCCTTTCAGTTTTGGTGCAATAATTTCATTTACGTTGCGGACTGCCTTTAAGACGCCTTTTCCAAGAAATTCTTTCCCGCCATCCCTTAATTCAAGCGCTTCTCTTTCACCTGTTGATGCGCCGGAAGGCACGTCAGCATGGACTTTTAGTCCGTTCTCTGCAATGGCTTCAACTTCTACTGTGGGATTTCCTCTTGAATCTAATATCCATCTCCCCTTAATTTCTGATATCTTCATTTTGTTCTCCGTTGTTGGAATATCTTTTGTAAGTATATCATAGTAAATATAAAATTTTTTGTCAAAATATGTACACAACGCAGGAAAGCGATAATATTCTGTTGTATTTTTGTTGGATGTGAATTATAATTGTCATTTTTACAATAAATCTAAGGGGATGATGAATACCAAAGGAGAAGCAGAAAAATGGCACGGATAGGAACTATAATTGAAAAATATAGGATTACAAATGTAATATGGCAGGGCAGTACGTCCACTATATATCTTGCAAAAGCAGATTCAGTTGATGCCGAATATGGCCAATATTTAGCAATAAAAGCACTGAGTTCAAGGAAAACATCCTTACTTCACAAAGGACAGTTTAAAAGAGAAGCAAAAATTTTAATGGCAATGGACCATCCTAATATCCTTAAAATATTTAAATTTGTAAAAAACAGTGAAAACTTTTATCATTTTATGGAGTATGTAAACGGGAAAAGCCTGCGAAGGATGATGGCGGAAAGGGTGTTTTCTTTTGAAGATGTGATAAAAATTTTTAAAAGTAATCTTTATGCTCTTGAATACATGAAGAAAAATAAAATAATTCATAAGGATATCAAGCCTGAAAATATAATTGTATCTGAGGATTTAAGAGTGATAAAACTTGCAGATTTCGGATTTGCAACAAAAAAATCATTTTTTATATTAGACCATTTTCCATATGCAGGAACAGAACAATACATGGCGCCTGAAAGAAAAAAAGGGAAAATGGATTACAGCAGTGATATCTATAGTTTGGCTAAAACCATAGAGGAACTTCTTGCAAAAATACAGAATATTCCTGATTTTATGTATTACATACTTTCAAAATGCACAAAATCCTCTTTGGAGGAAAGGTATAAAAATACATCTTCTGTGCTGGAAGATTTAAAACCTTTTATGAAATAAAATTGACTTCTGAAGTAAAAAGTTATAGATTAAAACTATGAAGAAAAAAATGAAAAAGTTTTTAATTCCATTAGTTTGTGTCATCCTTCTTGCCGGTTGCTCCAGTATCAGTGAAACCAGTGGGACGGCCATTGAAAGAACCAGTCTGAAAAAAATTATAAAAGGAAATACTACTACAACAGACATACTGACATGGTTTGGACCCCCGGATAAAATAATATACTACAGTGTGTTAAATAAACAAAATATCAGACAAAGATATATGGTATATGTATATGAGTATATAATAAAAGGAGGGATGACCTTTGCCAAGGGTTATCCCATAGCGAATGAAAAAATTTCTGAAAATAAGAATACTCTATTAATATGGATTAACAGAAATACCGGAAGAGTAGAAAATTATATATACAAAAAAGGGATACCCATAAAACAAAAATCCACGGAAAAAACAAAATCTGTCAGAAAAAACGTTAATCATAATAGCAACATCACCCCTTGATAAAAAGATAACATTTCAGTATATCAACTTATCTATTTCTTCATTCGTAAATTTTAACTCAACCGCCGGGAAGTCGCCGGTCTGACATGGCGGGGTAGTTCACAAATTCTAAAATTCTATAAGTTCTTCCACAGATATTGGCGTAACAACTGTTTCCGGATAATTTTTTTATGGTAAAATATATCGTTATGGCTATAATGGACTTATTCAATGTTCAAAGACAAAGTTCAATCTATGCAACGTGTTTAATGGCTTATTTACTTGGTATAATTCATGGGATTACACCAGATGAACACACATGGCCTATTACTTTCAGCTATTCCATTGGCAGTTATTCAGCAAAGCGCGGCTTTATAATAGGACTTGCCTTTTCACTTGCGTTTACTTTACAAAGGGCAATAGCAAGTGAGCTTGCCTATTTTTCTCTTATAAAGTTTCTGACAATACCTTCCGTGGAATATATTGTTTATGCAATAGTTGGTATTGCCATGGCATTGGGGGGAATATATGTATTCAGGTTTAATGATATTTTCCATATACACCTTGGGAGAATAGACAGGCTTCATCATAAAGAGGTATGTGAAGGTTTGGAATGCCAGCCGCATAAGACATCAGTTAAAATGGCCCTTTTACACGGTTTTATTGCCGGATGGGGTTTTGGCGCCTTTGCCTTTATTTTATATGCAGTTTTATCCCCGTCTATGCCGGATGCCTGGACAGGCTGGATTCCCGGTTTTTTGTTTGGATTAGGGACAACAACTGTCCAGATGTTTGCAGGGGCTTCTTTCGGATGGTTAAGCAGAAGCCTGAAGATGCCCCAGGAAACAACACAGAAGATTGCAAATCTTACGGCTGGAAGAACCTTGTTCTATGGAGGGCTGCTATTTATTATAGCAGGTATAACAGGGCTTATTGACCCAGGGCTGATGAGTTTTAATATCAAAACATCTATAAATGTGCATAACCTGCATAATCTCGGGCTCGGATTTTTCCTTGTGATATTTATTGTTTTGTTTATAGGTTTATTTACATTAGTGAGGGAAACAGTCAGATATCATTATACACTTGATAATAACAAATAGTCTTATAAGAAATTAAGTTGGGGGGAACTGAATTGTGCTCAGATTTTTTAATACACTAACAAGAAAAAAAGAAGTCTTTGAGACGATTGAAGACAAAATCGTAAAGATGTACACCTGCGGTCCCACTGTTTATGATTTTGCCCACATTGGTAATCTCCGTGCCTATATTTTTGAGGATATACTTCACAGATTTCTTGAATATTCAGGCTGGACAGTAAAAAGAGTGATGAACATTACTGACATTGATGATAAAACAATTGCCGGTGCAAAGAAGGATGGTGTTTCCTTAAACCGGTTTACTGAAAAATACATAAATGCATTCTTTGAAGATATCCGCAAATTGAGGATTAAAATAGATAATATTATATTTTCAAGAGCAACTGAACACGTTCCTGAAATGGTAAGTATTATCAAAATCCTCATGGAAAAAGGATATGCGTATAAAAAAGAAAATTCAATATATTTCAGGATATCCGCATTCCCCGGGTATGGTAAATTATCCCATCTTGATTTCTCGGAAATAAAAACAGGTGCAAGTGTTGATGCTGATGAGTATGAAAAAGAATCAGCAAGGGATTTTGTTTTATGGAAGGGTGAAAAAGATGATTTTTCCTGGGATACAGAAATTGGAAGGGGAAGGCCGGGGTGGCATATTGAATGTTCAGCCATGGGTATGAAATATCTTGGTGAAACATTTGACATGCATACAGGTGGAGTAGATAACATCTTTCCCCACCATGAAAATGAGATTGCCCAGTGCGAGATGGCTACAGGAAAACCCTTTGTCCGATACTGGCTGCACTGTGAACATCTTCTTGTTAATGGTGAAAAAATGTCAAAGTCAAAGGGTAATTTTTACACGCTTCATAGTCTGCTTGAAAAAGGAGCTGACCCTGTTGCTATAAGGTATCTTCTTATGACGACACACTACAGGGACCCGCTTAACTTTACGGAAAAATCCCTTGTGCAGGCAAAGAATACGGTTGACAGGTGGAATGATTTTTATAAAAGAATAAAAGATGCCAGACCGGATGTTAAAAAGAATGACTCTATTTCAAAAGAGTGCATAAAAGCAGAAAACACTTTCAGGGAAGCCCTTGAAGACGACTTAAACGTATCAAAAGCACTTGCAGGAATATTTGAGCTGATGCATTTTGTCAATAATTCCATTGCAGAAAATAACATAAGCCATGAAAATTTAAATGAAGCAGGCAATCTACTGGAAAAGGTTGACTATGTTTTACAGATTTTAAAACCATCAGGGGAAACAATAGAGCCTGAAATCCTGGGATTAATAGAAGAAAGGGAACAGGCAAGAAAAACAGGAGATTTTTCCTCTGCAGATAAAATAAGGAATATACTCAGGGAAAAGGGTATTATTTTGGAAGATACCCCATCAGGACCACGGTGGAAGAAAACAGGATAACCATTAAATATGGAAGAAAAAATTGTAGTTCAGGGGGCACGGGAGCATAATCTTAAAAATATAAGTCTTGAGATTCCCCGGAATAAATTGATTGTAGTTACAGGTATCTCCGGTTCAGGAAAATCTTCACTTGCATTTGATACGCTTTATGCTGAAGGACAAAGAAGATATATTGAGAGTCTGTCAGCTTATGCAAGGCAGTTTCTTGAACAGATGAAAAAACCCGATGTTGACCATATTTTGGGTCTGCCGCCTGCGATTGCCATAGAACAGAGAAAATCCACTTCAAATCCCCGTTCAACCGTAGCAACGACTACAGAGATTTACGATTATTTCAGGCTGCTTTTTTCCAGGATTGGTGCTCCACATTGTTATAAATGTGGAAGAAAAATAAGCCGTTTTTCATCCTCAGAAATAGTTGACAAAATTATGGAAATACCTGCAAAGGAAATAGACATTTTTGCACCGCTTGTCCGGGGAAGAAAGGGACAGTATAAAAATATATTTGATGACGTAAAAAAGGCTGGTTTTTTAAAAACAAGAATTGACGGAAAAATTTATGACATAGATGAAAAAATTCAGATTGGCAGGTATAAAGCGCACACGATAGAAATCCTCATAGACAGGCTGAAAACCTCTGAAGAGCGTAGCCGGCTTGCAGAAAGTATTGAGCTTGCCCTTAAGATTGGAAAGGGAACAATCATAATAGCCCGTCATGGAAAAGATATTCTATTCAGTGAAAAATACGGGTGTCCTGTATGCGGAACAAGCTTTGAAGAGCTTGCGCCAAGAAACTTTTCGTTTAACAGTCCTTATGGAGCCTGTTCTGAATGCAAGGGACTGGGTTTTTTAATGAAGCCCGCCCCTGACCTTATCATCCCGGATAAAAACAAGACCTTTAAAGCCGGGGCGGTAAAACCATGGCAGGAGGCAGGAGGCAGGGGTTTGTTTTTTTATTATAGGAGGCTCTTAAGGAATATTCTTTATTCTATCGGGAAAAATCTTGAGGACAGACCTGTAGACCTTACAAAGGACCAGTTAAACATCCTTCTTTATGGTTCTGATGAACATGAATTTGAAGGGATTATTCCAAATCTTGAAAGGCTTTTTCATCAGACAGAAAGTGAGCATAGAAGAGAGGAGATAATGAAGTACATGAGGGAGCTGCCCTGTCCATCCTGTAATGGCGGAAGACTTAAACCGGAGGCTCTTGCCGTAACAGTCGGAAAAAAATCAATTATGGACGTCTGTTCCATGAGTGTAGGACATGTCAAAGAGTTTTTTCTACAGATAGAGCTTACAGAAAAAGAAAAGCTCATAGCCCGGCAGATATTGAAAGAAATTATAAGCAGGCTTTCATTTCTCCAGGAAGTAGGTCTGGATTATCTTACACTTGACAGGATGACCCATACCCTTTCAGGAGGAGAGGCTGAAAGGATAAGACTTGCCACCCAGATTGGTTCAGGGCTTGTCGGCGTTCTTTATATACTTGATGAACCAAGCATTGGCCTTCATTCCCGGGATAATGCAAGACTTATAACAACGCTTAAACATCTAAGGGATATAGGGAACACGGTCGTTGTTATTGAACATGATGAGGATATGATAGAAAATGCGGATTTTATTGTTGACCTGGGCCCATTAGCAGGAAAAAACGGTGGCAGTATTGTCGGCATTGGAAGCCTTGAGGACATAAAAAAATCGCCTGAATCCATAACAGGCAAATATTTCTCCGGGGTTTACAGGATTACCCTGAAAAACAAAAGAAAAAAATCCGGTGACGGGTTTATTGAGGTTATTGGCGCAGAACATAACAATCTGAAGAACGTTAACGTTAAGTTCCCAATCGGTTTGTTCGTCTGCGTTACAGGTGTAAGCGGTTCAGGAAAAAGCAGTCTTGTTGACGATATTTTAAGTAAGGGGCTGAGAAAGATTTTATATGAAAGCAAGGAATTACCGGGGAAGTATAAAGCCATCCTCGGGACAGAAAACATTGATAAGGTTGTTATTATTGACCAGTCTCCCATAGGAAGAACCCCCAGGTCAAACCCGGCAACGTATACAGGAGCATTTACACATATCAGGGAAATTTTCTCAATGACGCAGGAATCACGGGTCAGAGGATATAAGCCCGGGAGATTCAGCTTTAACGTCAAAGATGGCAGATGTGAAGCCTGCATGGGGGAAGGCATAACAAAGATAGAGATGCATTTTCTCCCGGACGTTTACATTCCCTGCGAAGTGTGTAAAGGAAACAGGTACAATAAAGAAACCCTTGACATAAAATTCAAAGGTAAGAACATTGCTGAGGTTCTTTCAATGAAGATAGATGAGGCACTTACGTTTTTTGAAAACGTCTCACAGGTAAAAAATAAAATCCAGACACTCTATGACGTGGGCCTTGGATACCTGGAACTTGGCCAGCCTGCAACAACATTGTCCGGCGGCGAGGCACAAAGGGTCAAGCTTGCAACGGAATTATCAAAAAAAGGGAATGAAAGAACGTTATACATTCTTGATGAGCCCACAACAGGACTGCATATTTATGACATCCAGAAATTATTGGACATTATCCATCGCCTTGTAGACAAGGGTTCCACGGTTGTTGTTATAGAACACAACCTTGAAGTCATTAAATGTGCTGATTATATAATAGATTTAGGTCCTGAGGGAGGGGATAAGGGAGGCTATGTGGTATTTGCAGGTACACCTGAAGAAATTATAAAAAGCAGAAAATCATATACAGGCAGATTTCTGCAAAAATATATAGCCGGTTTATTGTAAATATTTACAATTCGTGGTCTTATTTTTCAAGGATAGCTTTTACTATTTTCTCTGCTTTTTCTACTTCTTCCGGGTTTTTGGTTTTTAAATAATCTGCAACTTTTTCTGCAAGAACGTATGTTTTGTGGAAACCGCCCTGAGTAATAAAAAGGTCTTTTATTTTTATATCAAGTCCGTCAGCAATTTTTTTTATACTCTCCAGGGATATATTTCTTTCTCCTCTTTCTACTGAGCTTATATAGGTAGGATGAAGATGGGCTCTTTCTGCAAGATTCTCCTGGGATAAACCTCTTTCTTTTCTCAATTCTCTTATTCTTATTCCAATCGCTTTTTTTATATTCATGGTAATTATAGAGATTATAAGAGCCTTCTGATTTATTTCCATAGACAATAAGTATTGAATTTATCATAAAAATATGTCTTTAAGTCTTTTATAGAAAATTTATTATAATCCAGGTTAAAAAATTATTAACAAATACGGGAATTTGATGTAAAATATAATTATGGAACATATTTTTTTATTAGCGGCAATAGAAACAAGGGATGGGTTTTATAGGCCTGCTTTATGCTTAAAGACTTCAGAGGAATCATGGTATGTTTTTACTGATTCAACAGGTATATGTTTCAGAAGATTAAAAGAGCCTGTAAAGGAAGATTTTACGACAGAAGAAATGAGAAAAAAATATTTTGGTATTTACAGGCTTATGTCCTCTAAATGGAATGAAATTAGTGCAGTACTTAAAAAGCCCGTTGCATAAAAAAATCCCGTAAATACTCAAGTAGAACGGTGTTTGAAATAAGTTCTGGATTGCTCTTCTCATCTTTGTAAAAACGTTCTTTCAAACAAAGTCTCAAAGACAATCCAAACTTATTTCTTACTTCAGCTCAGTCCATTATACCTGTCCGCCAATCTTTTTGGTGGAAACACTGTCTCAGTGAATATTTACTTTACTATTGTATTATTATTCCTGCATACCCTACGACCTGGTCATAGTCGCCCGTAACGTTTCCACTTGTTTTATAGTCAATGATTTCGGCTTTTTTAGCTCCAAGGTTTTTTGATGCGAACATCGCGGTTATGATGGGGCCGTACCCGCAGATTGAAATATTTCTTTCAGAGACTCTTTCAATAAAAAGCTCTTCATCAAGGGCTAATATTGCCTCTATTGCATATCTATCGTTCTCTTCAGCTGTTTTCTGGTTTTCATAGTGGGTAAAATCTGAACTCGCCACTATAAGAGTTTTTTCCTGGTAATCTTTTATGCCTTCAGAAATTGCATTACCTATTTCCGGCCATGCAATAGAATCTATTGACCCGGATAAAACAATAGGGACAATCCGGACATTATTTTTCACATATTGAATAAAAGGAACCTGAACCTCAAGAGAATGTTCCTGGCTATGTGCAAGAGCGTCATCCTGTAAATAACCGCTTTTTTCAAGAATTTTTTCAGCAAGCGTTTTATTTATTTCAACGTCTCCAAGTGGAGTTCTCCATACGCCTTCTTTCATGATTGCAAAGGGTTCTCCAAAACCATGGTGGTTTGGTCCGAGGATTATAACACTATCAGGCATTTCTATTTTTCCATAAACACTGCCTGCCACTTTTCCTGAGTAAACGTACCCTGCATGGGGACATATCACTGCTTTCACGTGCTCCTTTTCCCCTGATATTCCCACATAGCTTTTTAACATCTTTGTAAGGGCATGTTTTTCCCCGGGGTAAAAATAGCCGCTCACCACTGGATTTCTAATGTTTTCCATATTCTTCCAACCTTTTAAAAAATACGTTTTCTATACTTTCCTGAGGGTACGTTCCTATGATAACCCCCTTTTCAAAAAGAATAAACTTCTTTCCACCGCCTGCAATTCCAATGTCAGCCTGTTTTGCCTCTCCGGGCCCATTAACGCTACAGCCCATTAGTGCTATTTTCAGATTATTGATTTGAGGGTGTCTTTTTGATAATGAGAGAATCTTCTGCCTGAAATCTTTGGATATTTTATATAGAGGGCCTTCGCACCTGCCACATGTCGGGCAGGAAATGATTTCGGGCTCAAATTTTCTTATTTCAAGGGACTGCAGGATTGCTTTTGACCATTCCACCTCTTCTTCAGGACTTTCTGTAAGTGAAACCCTGATGGTATCCCCTATTCCCTCATTTAGAAGAAGACCTATGCCAATGACACTCTTGGAAACGGCAATATGTCCACTGCCGGCTTCTGTAATACCGAGATGAAATGGATAATCACATATCCCTGCAATATTCCTGTAAGCCTCAACAGTCGTATAAACAAAGGGCGTTTTCAGGGAAATGACAAAATCAAAAAAATCATTGTCTTCACAAAAATGTATTATATCCCTGGCAAAAATTACAAGGTCACGGAGCAGATTTTCTTTAAATGGGATTGAACCTGAATTAAAGCCTAATCTCAGGGGGATTTTTCTTTCTTTTGCAACATTTAGGATTTCCTTCAGGTGGCTTCTTTTTATGTTACCGGGGTTTACCCGGACTTTGTCTATACCTGCATCCATGGAATAAAGCGCCAATCTATAGTCAAAATGAATGTCGGAAACAAAAGGGACGGAAAATTTCTTTTTTAATATTGGAATCGTCTCTATGTCATCTTTGTTAAGAATGGCGATACGGACAATTTCAGCACCTGTTTTTATTAATGAGGAAACCTGTGTTATAAGTTCCTGGTGAGAAGACGTTGGAACTTTTGTCATCGTTTGAATGGAAACAGGGGCATCTGCTCCTATATAAACGTTTCCTACTTTTATTTTTCTTGTTTTTCTTCTTTTTGGCATTTTATGTTAAAATTTACACAAGTTATAAATAAGTTTGGCTCGTCTTTGAATCTTTACATAGAAATATAGTAATATATTAGCGGTGAAAAGTAAAGAATCCTGTATGGGCTGGAAACAACGGATTTTTATTCACACATTGTGGAAAAGATTGCTGTGGTTAAGTTCCATCATAAATTCGTCGGATGGCAAACATAAAATCTCCCCTTTCTTTATTTTTTCTTTTCCACGATACAATAAAAACACAGAACTTTCAGGATAATCAGATTTAAAACTTTTCAATGCCTTCAAATCTTCAGGGCGTATCCGTACAGTATTTTTTACCTCAATTGCCCAGAACACATTTTCCCCATAAACAATAAAATCAATTTCTGAACCCGATTGAGTTCTCCAGTAGTAAATCTTATTCCTATCGCCTGTGTATGAATTCCACGCTATAATATGTTGGGCAACCAGACCTTCCAGAGCTCTCCCATCTATTTCTTCGGGTTTATCCAGAGGGCCGGCAGGCCTTAATGAACGGTAAACTCCGGCATCAAAAAAATAAAATTTTGGATGTGAAACAACCTTTCTTTTGGCTCGTTTTGTAAAAATAGGCAGACGAAAAGATAATAATAAATCCTCTAAAATAGATGTATATCCTTCCACAACCTTTCTTTCAATTTCACAATCCCGGGCAACGTTGCTTATATTAAGTACAGAACCATGAGAAAAACTTATTATTTCAAGAAACCTTGAAAAAGCGCCTATATTTCTAACCAGTCCCTCCATCTGGACTTCCTCTTTTATATATAAAGCAATATACGATTTTAGAACACTGTCAGGGTCTTGTGCCGATACAACTACCGGCAATAATCCATATTTTAATGCGCTGTTTAAATTAAATTTTTTGCCAAGCTCTATAGCCATAAAAGGATGAAGTGTTTTTTTTATAACTCTCCCGGCAAGCAAATCCACCCCTGCTCTTTTAATTTTACGGGAACTTGAACCCGTTAAAATAAACTGGACTTTGATTTTTTTTTCTATAAGAGAATGAATAACACTAAGCAATTCGGGGACTTTTTGAATTTCATCTATAACAACTGCTTTTTTATCAGGATTTGCCAGAACTATTTCCTTTAATCTTTCTGGATATGCACTGTAAGAGCGAAAAATATCAGGCTCCAGCAAATCTATCCACAACGCATCAGGATATTTTTGCCTTAATAATGTGGTTTTTCCTGTTCCTCTCGGTCCAAAAAGAAAAAAACTTTGTGCCGGTAAATTAAAAATTCTTGGAATTATCTTTTCCATATTAAGTCCAAAAATGGAATTATCAATTCCAAAAATAATATCAGATTGTTTATTCCCTGTCAAATTTCCGATGACTTGTTCAATCTGTTCAGAAATTTTTTCGGTGTAATAATAGGAACCATTTTATAATAAGAAAGTTGTAGCAAATGATGGTCTCCACTTACAATATAATCGGTTTTCCCTTTCAGAGAGCAAGCTAAAAATTTATTATCTGCAGTGTCTTCCTTGATTACAAGTGGTGTATCCGCAGGTTTTACAAAAATAGTTTTGGGGGATTCAACAAAAAGTAGTAAAAAATCCTCCTGAGTTTCCGGGGAAAGATTAAATCGACCTAATACTTCAAGATACTCAGCTAAAATTTCCTGACTGATAATTACCTGAATTTCTCCATTCTGCCAGATATCAATAATTTTGCGTGGAGGCTCACCCCAAAGAGAGGAAATTATTATATTTGTATCAAGGACGATTTTATATCCAAGGTTTTTCATCAGATATTTTTTCTTACTTCATTGATAAGACGGTTTACATCTTTCAATCTATAACCGGATTTTTCAGCCGCCTGTCGTATGTTATTCAAAACTTCACTATAGGTAAATACGGATTGGCTTCCTTTTTTAATTCCCCTGATAATAGCCACCGGTTGTCCACGTTTAGTTACCATTACTGGTCCATTTTTTCTACTAAGTTCCAAAATTTTTCCGGTTTCTAATTTTAATTCTCTTATATTTGCAAAAATCATTATTTCCTCCAATGTGTTACTTTTGAGTAACATTTTAAAACATATAATAACCCTTGTCAAATCTATTGACATGTATGAAATAATCATGTATATTTATTATGTGGGTTGGAGATATTATGTAATAATAAACTCTTTGATTTGTTTCAAAAGATAGGAATTGGGAGTATAATAACTTAGGGGTGATAAAATTGAGAAAAGAAAGAGGACAGGCATTAATTACGGTTCTTGTTTTTATTGCGGTATTTGTTGCCATTACTTTTGCGGTTGTTATTGTGGCAACAGTTTCATACAAAAGAGCAACATACTCCCATAGTAAACTTATTGCCCAGGAACTTGCAGAAACAGGTATCCAGGACGCTTTATACAAACTAAATTATAGATACCATGATTCAACCAATTTTTATGGATTTTGTTCAGGAACAGAAATCAGTTTAAATCCTGCAAGTGGTAAATCTGGTTCCTGTTTGGCTATTTCTGACAATGCAGATACAGATACTACAGAAACTTACACAATACCTGCCGCACTCCTTGATATTCCGGACGCGACTTCCGCTGATGTAGCTAATGTATCTCTGTATGTATATAATGACAATACATCTTTTGATAGTCTCGTTTCTGTTGGCACATATAAAGGCACAACAGTAACAATTTCTACAAACATAAGAACAATCAGTAATTATTTCCCGGGTCCTCCGCCAACCGGTAACCTTACTTTAGCTCTTAATGCCAGTACTAGCACAGACACAAAAGGCATTCCAGAAGCTTTTAATAAACATGTAATCTATGCCAATAGCGTAATCGGAGCAGGGACAGTAATAGGAAATACAGTGTGTAGCACTACTTCTGATACCTCTATTTTAAAATCAAATAATGCAACCCTCACAGAAACAGGTATTTCCGCTCCAGCTCTTTCCGCATCATCAATTCCATCTTTACCAGGATATTTAGCTCCTCCTCCTCGTTCTTCAGGTTCCCCTCCTACACCATCTCCTCTATCCGGGTGGGATTGTTTTTACGCATCTGGTAGTAGCACATGGTATAGCACAAGTGGTGCATGGGTATCAGGGTTACCTTCAGGAGTTACTTATTCAGATACAACGTATTCCTGGACTTTTACGACATATAGTCATACTAATACTAAAATTTATGTAGAATCTTCTGGCTCTCCAACACAAGGAAATGCGATTATAAATGGAAATTTTACATCGGGGCTTTCTTATTTTATTGCAGATGGAAATATAACTATTTCATCTCCTGTTAACATGGGAGATAGTATTGTTTTAGAACCTGCTATAAATGAAACGCCACCTCCTAATGGAAGCCTTACTATAAATTCTGATATTATAATAATTGGTGATATTCTAGTCGCTTCTCCAAATACCCCGAATATTGTAATAAATGGTACTTTAAAAGGGGCTTTAATATCAAATAATAGCATAGGGATCCAAGGTTCAGGAAGTATAAATCCTTCAACAAGTACCATACCTTCAGCAATTTTAATAAATAATATCAGTGGGTCAACTACTTCAGATACAGTTATTTTAAATTCTACGCCGGCTATAACTCTTGGGCAAAATCAAATTTCGGCAATTATGGCATATTCAAGTTCAGGAGGTAATGTCGGTGTGAATGTTTTGACTCCTTCTCCTTTAACGCTAACTTATAATAATTCAGGGCAATCAGCAATTATTGCATATACTACTGGTGGGGGTACAGGTACAGCAGGAATTACAATAGGTTCATCTATTTTAGGGTTGCAAAATGGAAGTCCCACAGGCCGTCTTATTTATGCTTATGGTAACACTGGAACTAATATAACATTAAATAGTGGGACTGTTGTTACCGGTTCTCTTGTAACAAGTGGGACGGTTAATTTAAATGGGGGGACTCTTACTTGGGATCCTAATTCTTATAAAATGGAGAACAATTTTGTGTATCAGGGATTCAGTGGCGGAACACGGGTGTTTGTGCCTGAAAACTGGAAAATAACATGGTAAAAAAATGAAAAATAATAAGGGGTTGACTTTTCTTGAGGTAATATTGGCGATTACGCTTCTTGCTGTTGTTTTGGGGGGAGGGCTTATCCTTATTGGCCATAATCTTGTTATTATGAAGAAAGCCAATGGGATTATGGTTTCAACAGCCCTTACACAGTATGCAATACAGGATGCAAGGAATATGGATTTACCACCAGTGTATTATGATAGGTTGGCCTATGAATTACAACATTTTCAACCCGCTCCTTCCACCAATCCTTCCATCAAAGATTATGAATTTGTATATTCTCCGCCAGTATATTCTGCTTCTGCAATATTAGCCAGCGGAAGAAATATGACTCCTCCCAATTTTTTTGATGATTGGACCGTCGTAAGATATATTATTGCCTATGATTCATCTGGGAACCCAATTCAACCTCCACCTATTACTAGTATTTCTACTTATGAAAATTCTGCTATGGAGTTAGAGGTTATTGTATATGTAATCCAGAATCAAGGGGATAATATAATTTCACAAGACAGGACATATATGTCAAGGAATGGTACATTTTAATGGATAGAAAAGGATATACTTTGATAGAGGTTTTGATTGCAGCGGCTATTCTTGTTATTGTGATATCTCTTGCAACATTAATGTTTGTCAAAGCTGAAAAAATGAATCAGATAATCAGGTATGAAAGTAGTGTTTCAAATGTTGTGGATGGAATGCTTAATGAGATAATTTATGGGAATAATTCACTTAATATACAAGGCTTGTCTAATGCTAATTCATTTTCTTATATACCTAGTCCCAGCCCAAGTCTCAGCCCATATTATTTAGTATATAGTACTCCTTCTTCCCCAGCACAATCTTACTATTATGCAATTGCGCCAGGATTAAATTCTGGACAACCGCCTCCGCCTTTTCCTACTCTTTATACAGGCACAGGAACAGATACAACATTATGGCAATCTACTAATGGAAGTAATTGGACATCTCTTGATTTTAACAAGAAAATAATTCTACAGCCAGGAAGCGGTTTCCAGTATTATAATTGTTATAATAACCTTTTAAATGGGTTAGTTCTTTCAGATAGTGCACCTTACGATACAGCCACCTATGTCCAGATTATTCTTAGAGCAGGGTCCAATGACCCGGCATTGTCAAAAATGCTTCCCCAAAATTATGAAACCTCTGTCCGCATAAAAAACAAACCCTCCTTTTAGCCAATCTATATTTCTTCTTCCATTGCAATTTTGAGAATTAAAGAAAAAATGTTAAAATAAAAAAATTATGAAAAAAGAATTACTTGTTTTACTTGATTACTGGGAAAAAGAAAAAGGGGTTGACAGGAAATTTCTTATTTCCTCCCTTGAAAAAGGTTTGCAGACTGTTTACAGGAAAAAGGCGCACCTTGCCCCTGAAGTACAGGTTAAAATAGACCCTGAAACCGCTGAATTCTATTTTATTGATGAGAAAGAGGAAAAAGTTATTCCCCCTTCTTTTCCATGGGAGAGAATCGCTGCCCAGAGCGTCAAGCAGATACTTATACAGAAAATCAGGGAAGCGGAGAATAATGCCATATATCATGAATTCAAGGACCTTGAAAATGAAATTGTCTCTGGAAGGATAGAGTTTTTTGAAAATGGGAATGCAATAGTTTCAATTGGCAAGGCTATGGGGATTTTACCCCAGAAGCATATGCTTTCCAATGACCATTTTCATGTTGGCAGTCCTGTAAAGGTATATATTATTGAAGTAAAAAAACCTTCACACGGCTCTTATCCAATTGTTTTGTCAAGAGTGGTGGGAGGTTTTTTGAAAAAGATGTTAATGGAAGAGATACCGGAAATAAAGGATGGCACCGTAGAGATTAAATCTCTGGCAAGATTTCCCGGAGACCTTTCAAAGATTGCCGTTTATTCCCAGGACCCAAATATAGATTCTGTTGGAACGTGCATAGGTGAAAAAGCAAGCAGAATTAAAAGTATTGTCCGGGAACTTGGCGGGGAAAAAATTGAGGTTATTAAATGGTATCCTGACCCTGTTGATTTTACTGCCAGCGCTCTTGCTCCTGCTAAATGTGAAAAAATAGTTTTTGATGAAAAGAAGAATGAAGCAAGCTGTTGGGTTTCAAAGAAACAAATCTACCTTGCCATCGGGAAAAAAGGACAGAATGTCCGGCTTGCATGTAAATTAACAGGATGGAACATAATTGTAAATCGCATGGAAGAGCCTGAAAAATCTGCAATTTTAAATCTTGGTATCAGTGATGAAGTTGCGGATATTTTGGTAAAAAACGGCATTGAAACAATTAAAATCATCTCAGAAGCAGACCCGGAAAACATAAAAAAGCTCACAGGCCTTTCTGAAGAGATGGTAAATGAACTTATTGAAAAAGCCAGGGCGCATAATAATACGGAGAAAATTCAGTGAGAGTATACCAGGAAGCTCAAAAATTAAATGTTACCCCAAAGTATCTTATGGAGATTTGCATCCAATTGGGGATTACCGGGAAAACTTTTGTAAGTGGTTTAAATCCTGAAGAGCTCAAACTTATTGAAGGCAACATTAAGAAAATTCAAAGGGGAAAAGAAAAAATCGTTATTACCGGAGCTGAAACAATAGGCGGACTTGCCTCAAAAATGGCAATTTCAGCTTCTGATTTAATAAAAACACTTACAGAGCTCAATATTACTGCGACTATGAATGAAAAAATAGGGCTTGAGAACATCCAGATGCTTTGTGAATCCCTCGGATTTTCTTATACAATACAGAGAACAAAAGAAACATACTATTCAGGAAAATACGTGGATTCTTCCGCTGAACTTCAAAAGAGGTCTCCAATAGTTACGGTTATGGGGCACGTTGACCATGGCAAGACAACTATTCTTGATACAATAAGGAAAACAAACGTTGCCCAGAAGGAATATGGTCAGATAACCCAGAAAATAGGTGCTTACAAGGTTCATATCAATACAGGCTCAATAGTTTTTATTGACACCCCCGGGCATGAAGCCTTTTCAGCGATGAGGGCAAGAGGAGCAGGCTTTACGGACATAGTCGTTCTTGTCGTTGCTGCTGATGATGGCGTAAAGATGCAGACTGTTGAAGCAATTGACCATTGTAAGGTGGCAAACGTTTCCGTTATCGTTGCAATAAATAAGATTGACAAGCCGAACGTAAATCCTGAAATGGTAAAAAAACAGCTCACTGAATATGGGCTTATTCCTGAAGAATGGGGTGGGCAGACCGTTTACGTGAATGTATCAGGACTTACGGGCCAGAACATAAAAGAACTCCTGGAGATAATCCTTCTTATGGGTGAGATGATGGAGCTTAAGGCAAATCCAGACAGGCCTGCTGAAGGGACAGTTCTGGAATCTTATATCCACAAACAGAAGGGGGCTGTTATTAATCTTATTGTCCAGAATGGTACTCTTAACATAGGGGATTATTTTGTATGTGGTGGTACCTGTGGTAAGGTCAGGGCAATGTTTGATGAATTTAATAATAGAATGGATAAGGCAGGTCCATCAACTCCCGTAGAAGTATTTGGAGCCCATGAAACCTGTCCGCCGGGAGAAAAATTTTTTGGTGTTTCTTCAGAGTCTGAGGCAAAAGAGAAGGCAGATGCCTTAAAAACAGGTAATGTATCAAAATCTTTTGTAGTGAAAAAATTAACGCTTGAGGAATTACAAAAACAGATTATGCAGGGCAGGATTAATGAAGTAAAGGTTATACTTAAAATGGATTCAAATGGCTCAAAGGAGGCAATAATCGGTTCTCTTGAGAAAATTTCATCACAGATGCAGAATGAAGTGAAGGCAAAACTTGTCACTGTTCACTCCGGGCTTGGTTCAATAAACGAATCAGACGTTCTTCTTGCTGTATCAAGTGGTGCAATTATTCTTGGATTTAACGTATCAGCCGATAATAATATTGAAAAGCTCGCAAAACAATATGGAATAGAAATAAAAACCTATAAGATTATCTATGACCTTGTTGAGGACGTCAAGGCTGCAATGGAAGGAACCCTAAAACCTGAGGAGATTTTATCTCTTTCAGGACAGGCTCTTGTAAAGAAATTGTTCAAGGTTGGTAAAAACCAGGTGGTTGCAGGATGTCTTGTTGTGGAAGGGAAAGTTGTAAGAAATTCAAAGATAAAAGTTCTACGGGATGGCAAGCCTGTTTTTGAAGGGGCCCTTTCAAGTTTAAAGAGGTTCAAGGATAACGTGAAGGAGGTAGGTATAAATACAGAATGCGGTATTTCCATGGAAAATTTTAATGATTTAATGGAAGGCGACATTATACAATCTTACGTTATTATTACAGGAGAGAAAAAATGAGTTGTCCTTTTTGTATGATTGCACAGGGGGAAATTGAAACAGGAAAGATTTATGAGGATAAAGACATGGTCGTCATTAATGATGTTAATCCACAGGCGCCAATACATGTTCTTGTTATACCGAAAAAACATATTGAAAGTCTTCTTTTTGCAGGGCAGGATGATATAGAGATGTTTGGAAAAATGCTAATTGTGGCATCAAATGTGGCAAAACAGCTTTTGATTGACAAAACAGGATATAGGATTGTTATAAATACTAACCGGGATGCAGGCCAGTCAGTGGACCATTTGCACATACATATGCTCGGCGGAAGGCCTATGAAGTGGCCCCCGGGGTAAAAAGATACAAAGTGAGTATGCATGAAAATAATCCTTTCAAAACATGCAAAAAATAAAATTATTGTGGGTAAAAATAGGATAAAGATTTGGTTTGATGAAAATGAAGATATTCTTTATGTTTCATTTGGTAAAGAAAAGCCGGAACCTGAATA
>JAMDAS010000014.1 GCA_023484085.1 Candidatus Omnitrophota bacterium | reverse complement strand
TCTCCTGAATTTATTGTGAATCCTTCCTTGGCCAATTCCCTTGCAATAGTATAAAATGGGGTATTTCCTGTTGCTCCTCCACCTATGAAAAGTATTGCCGGCTTCTTCTGGCTGCTTATATTACTGCTAAATACATATCCCGCAGAATATAATAAACCAAACATTATCCCCACTATTAAAAATTTTCTCATTTTATCCCCCAAGTTTTAGTTGAATAAAAATCTTTTAATAACTTACTGAAGGATTAGTTGCAAATGGCCAGTCATATTGGGACCCATTCCAACCATACCATTTAGAATTATCATTCGAAGTAGGAGTAAAACTTAGAAGAGTAGACTGACTATTATCTAAAACAGATTGGCTATACCACTTTACGTGACCATCACAGAAAAGCAGGTCTGCCCCTCCATTATGTCTGTATACCCAATGTGAATCATACCCATAACCTTGCCATGTAACAGAGCCACCCCATACAGACTGCCAGGGCAGTCCGGTTTCTCCAATTTCCAGGGTTTCTCCAGGATGTGTTAACTGATTCTCATTAATTGAAACCGTAGGGGATGTTATATATACTTTATTCAATCCTATATAGGTGTTATTTGGAAAACTATTATCAAATCCCATATTGAAGCCATATCCTCCTTCATAATCATATCCATATTGAGTAGTCTGATATAGCGGGTGTATAAATGTATTAGAACCGGTTAAGTCTTCATATTTTAGCCAGTCAGGGTCATAGAAAACATGCCAGTTTTTTACATATGGATACAACCATAGCACCCATGTCGACCAATTCCCATAATTGCCCGGGTCCGAGTACCCCTGAGAAACCTCCCACTTACCCCAGTAATCACCAGAACTATTAAATGCAGGATAAAACCCATTGTAGTCATTCAGATACATTGCCATTGCCAACCCAAGCTGGTTTAAATTTGCCATATCCACTGCCTGTCTTGCTTTTTCCCGTGCCTTTGCCAGAGCTGGTAGTAACATTGCTGCAAGAATCGCTATGATGGCAATGACAACCAGGAGCTCTATAAGTGTAAAACCTTTTCTGTTTTTTCTATCCGCCATAAGGATTGGCGTCCTCCAAAAAGATTGGCGGACTGGCGGACTTCATTCCATTGCATTACATTTCGCATTTTTTGTTCCTCCCTTTCGGCATCTCTGCCATTTGTTTTTTCCTCTATAATTTCACTGCTTTTTATCTGTTTTTCATCTCCTCTTCACCTTATTTTTTAACACATATAAAATAAATTGTCAAAAATGTTTTTTATAAAATATTGACTTGAGTAATTAAGATTAGATTTATGTGTAAAAAAAGCAGATGATTTCAATTATAATGGGAAATTTCCATAAGCAGAAATTTTTGAAAATTACGAATAAGTTTACGTTGATTTGTTGGAAGAAAATCACGCAGTTCTTTTTCAAGTGATAAAGTTTCATTCTCAAGACGAAATTTAATTTCCTTAAGAATTTTTTTTTGTTCAACTGAAACCAGTCCTTTACGGAGTAAAAAGTACAGATCAAAATAATCCCGTGGTTTTGCGCGGTTTACTACTGCCATCAATTTTTCATAAACCAATGTTTTTTGAGGGAGCATTATTATTGTATAAGAAGGAATGAAATCATTGGTAATTAGTATCGGTTCACCTTTGATTCCATTTCTTTTTCTTAGAGAAACTTCCATGGTTATACGGGTCCAATAACCTGCACTCATCAAATCAAAAATACCAATATATCCCCCGGAAGTTTTTTTGCTTTCAGAAATTTCTATATCCACCCCAAAGTCATGGATTTTATCAATGGCATTAATCACCAAAGTCTCTATCAAAGTAATATCAGCGCTAAATCCTGAAAAATCAAGATCTCCAGAAAAACGGGGACTTTGAAAAATAATCCGTAGGGCGGTTCCACCCTTAAATAGAACTTTTTCTGAATCAGGTTCCTGGTAAAAAGCAGAAAGAAAAAGGTGCTGAACGTATTCCCTGACTATGTTTACCTCAGTGGTCTGATAATGTAACGCTAATTTTTTTATTATTTCCCTGTTAAGCATAGAGTTCTTTTATCATATCTTCCAGATTAGTAGAATTAAATAACTGCGCATATTGGTATATCTTTTTTTTGCTGAGTGAGGAAATATTCAATCTGCTATTGCCGGTGTAAACTTTTCTGCTTACAAAATAAAGATAATCCACCAGAGCTTTCTCCTTTTCTGCAATGAGTATTGTTTTCCCGCCAATTTTCTCAGGTATGTATCCTGTAAAAGCAGGCTTCTTTATTTTATGATACCTAAATTCCCTATTCAGAATTTCAAAATTATAAGTTGCACGGGTGGTGATTGAAGTAACAACATAGGTCATTTCAGGAATAATATGATAATATGCAAGAGCAAAAGTAAGTGAAATGTAAGAAGGGTGAATAAGAGCATTGGCAATCTCAAATTCTGACGGGATACTACCGGATAATGTATATAAACCCCGTCGCAACTTTATAATAGCCCCTTTCTTTGTGTAGCGTGTCAGAAAAAATTGTACGGAAATTTTTGAAACATCAAGAATATGTTTTAAATCAATTGGCGTAAAAAGAGTAAGTCCCGAATTCCCAATCTTTTTTTCCACAGAAATCCAATTTAAAACTTTAGCCATATTGCTAAATAATTTAATTCATTTTTATCTTGTAGTCAAGAATAATGGGACACCATTTTGTTGTATCAAATAAAAATATGCTAAAATACCTACAAAATATATTATTTTTATGTAAATACTCAGTCAACGATGTTTGAAATAAGTTTGGATTGTCTTTGAGTCTTTGTTTGAAAGAATGTTTTTACAAAGAAGAGAAGAGCAATCCGGAACTTATTTTTTACTTCAGCTTAGCCCATTACTAACACTGTTTAGTGAATATTTACATTTTTATAAAATACAAAAAATATGACTGAAAAGAAAAAAACAGATGGTTTCTGGGAGACAATACTTTCTGCATACATAGAAAGTGAAAATCTACAAAACTTTGCAAATTCCATTATATCCATCATATCTTCAATTATGAAAGCAGATGGCGGCTATATTTACCTGCTGGATAAGGAAAAAAACATTCTTAAACTCTTTTCTTCAAAAAATCCATACCCCCAACTTATAGATAAATTAAGTTTTCCCTCAAGTGAAGGACTCACAGGATGGATAGCAAAAAACGAAGAAGTCCTGAGTATTGAAAAAAACTGCTATAAAGATGAGAGATTTAAGCCTATAGATAAACTGAATGAGGATAAATATGAATCTTATATTGGAGCGCCCATTAAAACAGACAATGAAGTACTCGGTGTACTTTCTTTGAAAAAAAGAAGGTCCCATAAATGGCAGGATAAAGAAATAAAATTTATAAAAGAGGCGGGTATCATTTCCGGTAAACTCTTCCAGAAATATCAGTCCTATGAAGACCTTGAAAAAAAAGCACATAAGCTTGAAAATATCGGGCAGATAAGCAAAACCATTATTTCAGGGAAATATCTGCAGGAGATTTTAAATCTTATTGTTTCTCTTACTGCAGAAGCTACAGGTTCAAAAATATGTTCTATAATGCTCCTTGATGAAAAAAAGAATGAACTGGAAATAAAAGCAAGCCAAAGCCTTTCTTCAGAATATCTTAACAAGGCAAACCTGAAAATTGGCGAAAGTATAAGTGGAAAGGCATTACTGAATAAAAAACCCGTTATAATTCTTGACGTTACAAAAGAACCCCTTTATCAGTATCCTGAAATAGCTAAAAAAGAAGGGCTTGTTTCACTTTTGGCTGTCCCGATGATTCTTAAAGGAAAATCCATAGGAGTGATTAACAGCTATACAGACTATCCGCATAATTTTACAGAAGAAGAGATAGACCACCTTTTAACCGTTGCGGCACAATCTGCAATTGCCATTGAAAATACAAAACTTATGGAAGAAAAAATTGCCATTGAAGAGGCTCTGGAAACAAGAAAAATCGTGGAAAAGGCAAAAGGTATTCTGATGAAAACAAAAAACCTGTCTGAAGATGAATCTTACAGGTTTATCCAGAAGCAGGCAATGGATAAAAGAAAATCCATGAAAGAGGTGGCGGAAGCTATTATTTTGGCACTTGAACTTGGAAAATAAAGAGCTCTTAAAGGCTATAGAGGAAACACAAGAATATAAGGTTCTTTTTAAATCTTTGCTGGAAGGTAAAAAATGTTCCATTGTGGCTGATAGTGAAACATTCCACGCAATAATAATTTCCTCATTTTTTAAAAATCTTTCCGGTAATATGCTTATTATATGTTCGTCTCCTGAAGATTCAGATACGTTGTTTTCCAATATCAGGACTTTTTCAAAAAATCTGCTGTACGTTCCTGAAAGAGAAACCCATCTTCCACCGCAGAATAAAATTGAGGAAAAAGAGGTCTTAAGAATAAAAAGTATGTTTTCTGTATTATCCTCTAAAAACAATCTTATTGTTACCAACATACCTGCGTTGTCTATACCCCTGCCATCAAAAGAAAGATTTCCACAATCATTTCTTCGTATAAATACAAATTATAAGCTAAAAAGAGATGATTTTATAAGACTTCTTTTTTCTTCAGGTTATGAAGAAGCGGCTCTGGTGGAAAACCCGGGTGAATTTGCAAGAAGAGGAAGTATAGTGGATTTTTATCCTTATGAGGACAGACCCGTAAGAATTGAATTTCTTGGTGACATTGTCTCATCCATACGATATTTTGATGTTTTTTCCCAGTCCTCCACTGAAAAAATAAAAAAATATAACCTTTTACCTTTAAGCGAGGATTTTATTCAGGGTGAAAAAACGTCCATCTTAACGGATGTTTTAGACCCCGAATTCATTTTTTTGTTTAACCCGGATAATTTTTATACGATATATGAAAAAATGGCTGACAATGCACACCCGGAATTCAGAAAAATTTTCATTGACGTTTCTTACGTTTTTTCTCTTTCTGCATCATCCCTTTATTACAGACATGAAAAAAGTCTCTCGGGAAAGGTTTTCTTTTTCCCTGTAGAAACACCGTCGGGATTCAGGATTTCCAATGACAGGCTTTTATGGAACAGAAGAGAAGATGAAAACGTATATGTTTTTGAAGAAAACAATCTCCACGTTGAAAACGTAAGAAACTTACTTCAACAGCATGAGATAGACACAGGAAAAGTGAATTTTTGTCCCGGATATATCAGCACCTCATTTACTTTTCCATCTGCAAATGTTACTGTCCTGAATGCCTCTCATGTTCTCGGATTTAAAAAACAGAAACAGTCCTCTTATTTTTTTGAAAGCGTTCCCATCGCAAGGCACCAGGAACTTAAAAATGGTGATTACATAGTTCACTACCAGGAAGGCATAGGGAGATTTATCGGGATAGAAAGGATACATGGGCATAAAGAGGAAATGATTGCGCTTGAGTATGCGGGCGGGGATAAGCTCTATCTTCCATTAAGCCAGATAGATTTTATTCAAAAATACATTGGTTCAGGAGCCCATCCGAATTTGAGTAAACTAAAAAGTACGTCATGGATTAAGGCAAGAGAAAAAGTAAGAGGGGAAATTTTTAATTTGGCGGATGAACTTTATAACGTTTATACTGAAAGGAAAAAAAACAGGGGATTTAAATATCCTGTTGATGATGAAATTCAGGTCAGGCTTGAAGAGGAATTTCCTTACCAGGAAACGGCTGACCAGTTAAAGGCCGTGGAGGAAATAAAAAAAGACCTTGAAAGCGATAAAATAATGGACAGACTGCTATGCGGGGATTCAGGATATGGAAAAACCGAGGTGGCAATAAGAGCCGCACTTAAAGTCGTCAGGGGGGACAGACAGGCTGCTTTATTGTGTCCCACAACAGTTCTTGCCCAGCAGCATTTACGAACGTTCAGGGAAAGGATGCAGGCTCTGCCCGTTGAAATTGACATGTTATCAAGGCTTTATTCTGCCAAAAAACAAAAAGAGGTTATAAGCAGAATAAAGGAAGGGAAAATTGACATTGTCATTGGAACACACAGACTCATACAGGATGACGTAGAGTTTAAAAATCCCGGGATTCTTATAATTGACGAAGAACAAAAATTTGGTGTGCTTCATAAAGAAAAGATAAAAAAAAGATTTAAGGACATAGAAGTCCTTACACTTTCAGCCACTCCCATTCCAAGAACATTGTATTTTTCACTTTCAGGAATAAGGGATTTAAGCATTATTGAAACCCCTCCGGCAGGCAGGATGTCCGTTTTTACGTATATCGGAAGATATGACAAAAACCTGGTAAGAAGAGTAATATTAAAAGAAATTGAAAGAGGGGGACAGATATTTTATCTCCATAATAGAATATACGACATTGAAAATGTGAAAAAAAACATTGAATCCATGTTTCCGGGCATTCCTGCTGAAATTGCACATGGAAGAATGGATGAAAGAAATCTATCCCGTGTTATGGAGGATTTTGCAAAAGATAAAATAAAAATTCTTATTGCCACATCAATCGTAGAAAATGGTCTTGACGTCCCGAATGCAAACACTCTTATTGTTGATAATGCACATCTTTTTGGACTCTCAGACCTTTACCAGCTCCGGGGCAGGGTTGGCAGGTATAAGGTCAGGGCTTATGCATATTTTCTTGTCCCTCCTCATGTTTATGCGGTAAAAGACGTCAAGGAAAGGCTTGGAACTTTAAGTATGCTGACAAACCCCGGCAGCGGGTTTAAGGTGGCAATGATGGATTTACATCAGAGGGGGGCAGGGGACATACTGGGGAAAAAACAGCATGGATTTATAAATCAGGTGGGATTTAATCTTTACTGCCAGTTCTGGAAAGAGGTATCTGCAAGATTTACAGGGCGGGAAATACGTCCGCCCTCTGAAAAATCCCTTATGAAAGGGGCTATTGACCCGCAATGGCTTCCCGATGACGGGCTCAGATTTTCCATATACAGGGAAATTTCTGAAATTGAAAACATGACACAAGCACAGAAATTAATTACAGAACTCAGGGATAGATTTGGAAAAATACCAAATGAAACAAAAAAACTTATTTTAAACCAGATAAAAAACCAATAAATTCTTTTATCAGGTCTTCTCTATTATTCCGGCGCCCAGTACAGTATCTTTTCTATAAAAAACAGCTAATTGGCCTGGTGTTGGCGCCCATTGCGGCTGTTTCATGGTAACCTTTATCTTATTATCTTCAACGAGCTTTCCGTAACAGGGGCTTTCAGGATTTTTATGTCTTATTTTTACGTTGCACCTGAACCTTTCAGGAAAATCTTTCCAGAAAACAGGATTAAGACTGTTCACGTAAAATGTTTTTTGATAAATACGCTCTTTATCTGCAACATATATTGTATTTTTCCGTGGTACTATCTTTTTTACATAAAGTGGATGTTCGGACGAAATTCCAAGACCTTTTCTCTGTCCTATAGTATATGAGATTAAACCACTATGTGTTCCTATATTTTTTCCTTTTAAATCCTTTATAGGACCAGGTATGGATTGGAGCCCTTTAAAATTTTTTATAAAATTTACGTAATCATTATCCGGGATAAAACAGATTTCCTGGCTCTGTGGTTTTTCTGCAACAGGAAGAGAAACTTTTTTGGCAATATCCCTTACCTGTCTTTTTGTCAGATTGGCAAGAGGGAAGATTATAGAGGAAAGCTGCTTCTGGTTTAACAGTGAAAGAAAATATGACTGGTCCTTTTGTTCATCAATACCTTTTTTTAAAACGTATCTTTGCTTATGCGGGTCAAAAAATATGTTGGCATAGTGGCCTGTTGCGACAAATTTTGATGAAATCTCTTTTGCTTTTTCAAGTAGATAATCAAATTTAATGAAATTATTACAATATGCGCATGGATTTGGGGTTTGTCCTTTTAGATACCCGTCAATAAAATATGTTATTATTTTTTCCCTGAAAATTTTTTTTGCATTTAGGACATAGTGTCTGATTCCTATCTTATTTGAAACCTTTTTTGCATCTATGATTCCTGAAAATCCACAGCATCCATCCTGTTTTTCACAATCAGAATCCCATAATTTCAGTGTTATGCCAATTACGTCGTATCCCTGCTCCCTTAAAAGATAAGCGGCAACTGAAGAATCCACACCGCCGCTCATTGCAACAATAACCCGTTTTTTCATAAATTTTCAAGGATCTCATTCATACTTCCTGTCCTATAGCCGGCAAGGTCAAGGGTTATGTACAGGTATCCTGTTTTTTTGAGTTCTTTTACAATCTCATCCCTTTCTTTTAAAATTTTTGCAAATTCATCAGGAAGAACCTCTATCCTGCAGGTTTTTCCATAATCTCTTACCCTGACCTGCCAGAATCCCTTGTTTTTCAAATATCTTTCTGCTTTTTCAATTCTTGATAGTTTTTCCCTGGTGATTTTTTTTCCGTAGGGTATTCTTGATGAAAAACAGGCAAATGACGGCTTATTCCATGTAGGGAGTCCCATTTCCTTTGAGATTTTTCTTATGTCATCTTTTGTAAGCTCTGCCTCCTGTAATGGGGAACGGACGTTGAATAATTTTTTTGATTTTTCCCCGGGTCTGAAGTCTTTTACGTCATCTGCATTAGAGCCGTCAACAATGCAAAAATCAGGAGGAACAATCTTCTTTATGTTTCCAAAAAGGTCTTTTTTACAATGGAAGCATCTGTCAACGGGATTTTGTGTGAAATACGTATCCTTCATCTGGTCTGCTTCAATTATGAAATATTTAACCTGGAATTCTTCAGCCAATTTTATGGCGGATTGAGTCTCCTCTTCAGGATAAAGCTCACCTTTTTCAATAACAGCCACAACATTTTCCCTGCCAAGGACATCTATTGAATATTTTAGAAGGAATGAACTGTCAACCCCGCCTGAAAATGCTACAGCAGATTTTTTCAATTCCCTGATGATTTTTTCCAGTATTTCAAACTTTTTCTTCAACGGTTTCAACATTTATGACTTCTTTTACCTCCGGGACTCTTTCCTTAATGATTTTTTCCACCTGCATCTTGAGCGTTATCTCGGAAAAAGGACATCCTTCGCATGACCCCTGGAGTTTTAGTTTTACAATCCCATCATCTGTGACATCAACTATTTCACAGTTTCCGCCTTCCATCTGGAGAAAACAGTTCACCTCTTTTAAAGCCTCTTCCACTTTTTCCCTGAGCGTCATATTTCCCCCCACGTAAATTATTCCTATATTATAACATAAATTGCATAAATTGATTAATTTGTGCAATTTTCAGCACTTTTATTCCCTAAATAAGTCATTAGGGCTGCATATCCATATATCCAATCCGGCAATTTTTCTAAAATACCCCGGTTCATTTATTGGACATACAAGATAATTGTGTCCGTGTGAATAGTGCGTTCTAAAAACTTTAAGCGAGGCCGGGTTAAAATAATCAGACGTCCATTTACATTCAATCGCGTCTATACGATCCCGATTATGCGGTATTACAAAATCAACTTCTCGTCCGGAAGCATCTCGCCAAAATTGAATACGTAGATTAGGCACATGAGCATGGAGATACTCTAAAACCATGTGCTCCCATAAGATTCCATAGTCATCTGTTCTTAAAGGATCCCACCCTCGGCAGAAACTTATAAAACCTGTGTCAAATCCGTATATTTTAGGTGTTTTTATTAATTCTTTTTTACCGCCCCCATGAAACGGTCTCAATATCGAAATCGTATTGGTTACCTCAAGTGCCAATACATGATTTTCCACAGTGGCTCTACTGATGCCCAAATTTCCAGCCGCGCGGGTAATTTCAAACAATCCGCCACTTTGTTTCATAACATACTCAAAGAGCGCATTAAACTTGTCTGGATTGCGAAACGCAAAAAGCTTTTGAATGTCTCTGGCAAAGAGTGAATCCATCCATTCCCTATAAAAACCAGTGTTTTTGGATTCAGAAAGTAAAGCTTCAGGTAGACCGCCTTGATATAATCGTTTAATCAAGACAGTATTGTGAAAAGCAGATAATTCATTCCAAAGAACAGGTGTAAGACGTACCAATCGTTTGCGGCCAGTCAAAGTATCGCGGAACTTATGGCTGGCAATAAGCGATGAAGAACCTGTGGCCAGTATTTTAATTTCCGGAAAAACATCGGCTCCAATTTTAAGTAATAAACTGGGGTCCTTGAGTTGATGCACTTCATCAAAAACCACAATTGGTTTATCGCAGTTGCGATAGAAAAATTCCGGATTAGAAACTCTGTCAGCTGTGGCGGGCAAATCACAGTTGATATAAAGAATTTTGTCTGAGCCAAAGCTTTTGGCTAAAGTGGTTTTACCAGAACGTCTAACGCCAGCAAGCCATACGATTGGTGTTTCTTTCCATCCTTTTTCAATGAGCTGCACCCAGAAAGGTCTTTCTATCATGTAAGTATACTTAACATATTTTCGGAATAAATGCAAATCATAAAATTATTGATATCATCACTTCTCAAATGCCATTGATTAATTTGTGCAATTTTCAGTAACATATTCTTAATCCATTGGGTTGTAGTTCATTCGTCAAAATATCCCTTTCTTTTTCATCAGATGCATAAACAATCAATGCCTTGTTTTTTTCCTGGATTCTTTTTAACATAGGTATCCAGTTAACCGCTGTTGGTTTACCCGCCCCGGGGACCCACTGGATTGCCTTAATTTCAGGCAGAGCAAGAAGAATTTCAAGATGTCTTATTTCCTCAGGCCCGTCAAGGTGCCATATTATAAAATCCAGGTATTCTCCAAGTTTTTCAATTTCAGGAACAACCAGTTCAGTGAACAAAGAGGGGGAAAGCATTGTTGAAAAATCACACTGGCAGGCGTATGTCTTACCAGGCGCCCATGTTAACCAGCTCATATCCCCCGGGCAGTAATCCTTATATAAATTCCAGCATTCACTATGGTATTTTTTCCACAAATCTATAAATTTATCTCTTGCCTGTATTATTGCTTCTTTATTTTCCAAAATATCCCATAGAAGTTTTTCTGTGCCCCTGAGCAGAGAAAAACAGGTTAATGCATCTCCAAGGTCAGGCATCCATACAAAGTATTTCCCATTTGTTTTTTCCAGTGATTTTTTTAAAAGGGCTATGCTTTGTTTCCACCAATAATTGTTTTCATTAAATTTAATCTTAAAATCTTCCCATTTTTCAATTACCGGGTCAACCCACACGGTATCCTGTCCCAAAACAACCTTGCCACCAAGATAAAAAGAAGCCGTCATTGGTGTTCCTCTGTTTCCATATAGATGGGGGAGAGAAGGTAAAGATACCCCATAATATTCATTCGCTTCACTTTCAGAAAACCAGTAATTTACCAAACCGTCAATATCCGGATTTTTATTCTCCTGCGGCCAAAAAACATTCCCATTTATATTATTGATAGGTATATCGGGTTTTCTTTTTACATGATTCAAACAGGGTTTTTCATTTTCTCTTTTCCACCATGCTTCTATTTCATCCATTTTTTTCTGATATTGTTCAAGCATATTTTTCTCCTATCCGTTTGTGGATGTGAATGATATAATATCTTACATAGCAAACTATATCAATAAAATTTTTACATCATTGTCTGGAACTTACCCGTAAAAAAAGACATGTCACAATTAAAATGTATAACAGAGGGGGTGGAAAATGTCTGATAAGAGTAATAAAGGATTACTTGTTTTACGGGTCGGGCTTGGAGGCATGTTTATGTATCATGGCCTCAGCAAATTTTTTGGAGGCGTGAAAATTTTGATGTTTGTGGGAAGTGCAGTAAGTAATTTCGGCATTCACGGAGGATTTCTATTCTGGGGTATTATGTCTGCCTGTGCTGAAACCTTTGGAGGGCTTTTCCTTATTCTTGGTATGTATTTTCCCGTTGTCTGCTCGTTTCTTGTAATTAACCTGATAGTGGCAACTATTACAGTGTTGCAAAAGAGCCATAAGTTTCTTCTTGCAACGCAGCCCATTGAGGATGGCATTGTATTTTTCAGCCTTATTTTTATAGGTCCCGGGGAACTGACAATTAGGAAGGTGTTCAGAAGGTTTTCAAGAACTTCGTTGAAGCCATAAAATCCATCTATGGATTTTATGGTATAATAATACATTACAATACAATGTTGATGGTGGCTATGGTGTAATGGCAGCACGAGAGACTGTGGCTCTCTTGGAGCGGGTTCAAATCCCGTTAGCCACCCTTTGTGTTTTTTCCAAGAACGGGATTTGAATAGAGCGAAGTAAGAAGATTGTGAGTGAACGAGCAATCTTCAGCGAATGGCCGACCCCGAGTGTAGCGGGAACGAGGGGCGCCAAATCCCGTTAGCCACCCTTGAAATTCTTCTTTGAAATAACGGGGTTTGAATTTTATCCAAATTTTCCAGCCGGGATTTCGGATAAATCACATATTGTGCTTGACAAGATATTTTATTCGGATAAAATATCTATATGAAGCAAATAAATAAAAGAGCACTGGATATTCATTTGCCACCCGGTAAATCGGCTTTCTTGTGGGGCCCACGGAAAACAGGCAAGACTTACTGGCTGCATTATGCTTTTCCTGATAAGCCCGTTATAGATTTGTTGAAAAGCGACGTATTCGCGGAATACGCATCAAGACCTGCTCTTCTCCGTGAACGGTATGCAGAGCATAAAAACATAATACTGATAGATGAAATCCAGATGGTGCCGGATCTGCTTAATGAAGTTCACTGGCTGATTGAGAATAAGAAACAGTCTTTTCTCATGACAGGGTCTAGTGCCCGCAAATTACGGAGAAGTCATGCCAATCTGCTCGGCGGCCGGGCATGGCGTTTTACGATGTGCCCTTTGTCCCTGTACGAAACAAAAGGTTTCAACTTGGAAGATGTCATGGTCAGCGGTTTGCTTCCGCCGCATTTTCTCGCCGATGATCCGATACAGGATTTACGTGCTTATGTGGGGGACTATCTTAAGGAAGAGATTGCGGCGGAAGCACTTATCCAGAACATTCCTGCATTTGCAGAATTTCTTCGGGTTGCGGCGTTGACTTCCGGTGAATTATTGAATTACACCAATGTCGCACGCGAATCAGGTGTGAGTACAAAAACAGTGCGCAGTTATTTTCATATCCTCGAAGACACGTTCCTTGGTTTCAGACTTCCACCGTGGCGAAAAACTTACAACCGAAGACTTATAGAAACGGAAAAATTCTATCTTTTTGACATTGGTGTTACCAATTATCTTTCCCGGCGACGCCCATCAATAGGCACTCCTGAATTCGGTAAATCCTTTGAGCAGTATATTTTACATGAAATAAGAACATACCGGGCGTATCGCAATCCGGAACTTGATATCTGTTACTGGCGCACCAGTACCGGGATGGAAGTGGATTTTATCCTTGGGGAACTTGATGTTGCAATAGAAGTAAAGGGGTCCCGCCGCGTGCATGAAGGAGATCTGCGCGGTCTCTTTGCATTAAAAGAAGAACACAGTGTTCGCCGAAGCTTCATCGTATCGTTGGAAGATGAGCCGCGAAAGATATACTCTGGTATAAGGGTTCTTCCATGGAAAATCTTCCTTGAGCAACTCTGGTCAGGTGGACTGGGTATTTGACGCACTGGTTCACTTTCGGATAGATTTATTATGGCACAATGCGGTATCTTGACAAAAAATAAAAATATGGATAAAATGATACTAAATTAGTCCTAAATACTATAAAAACATATTAAAAACAGGAGAAACAATGAGTACTAAACTTTTTCCAAATGCCTTAAAAGTTCTTGAAAGAAGGTATTTATCCAAAAATGAAAATGGAGAAATTATTGAAACCCCGGAAGAGCTGTTTTCCAGGGTTGCAAGAACAATTGCTTCTGCAGACAGGCTATACAATAATCCGGAATCTGAAATAAAAAAAACAGAAGAAATTTTTTATGAAATGATGGCTAACCTGGAATTTATGCCAAACTCTCCATGTCTGATGAATGCAGGGAAAGAATTAGGACAGTTAAGTGCATGTTTTACTTTGCCTGTTGATGACTCCATAGATGGGATTTTTGAAACACTTAAAATTACAGCCATTATTCATAAATCCGGGGGTGGTACCGGCTTTTCGTTTTCCAAACTGAGACCTCAAAATTCAGTTGTCCAAACCACCAAAGGGATTGCGTCAGGCCCTGTTTCTTTTATGAAAGTATATGATGCTGCTACAGAGGCAATAAAGCAGGGTGGTACCAGAAGAGGGGCAAATATGGGTATATTAAGGGTTGACCACCCGGACATTCTGGAATTTATTACATGCAAAGATAATCCGGATGTTCTTACAAACTTTAACATATCTGTATCTGTTACTGATGAATTTATTGATAAACTGAAAAAAGGGGAAAAATATAATCTGATTGACCCTCACTCCGGGCAGGTAAAGGATTCCATGGATGCTGAAAAGGTATTTGATTTAATATCTTCCCAGGCACATAAAAATGGTGACCCGGGCATTATTTTTATTGACAGGATAAATAAGACAAATCCCACTCCTCGTCTTGGAGAGATAGAATCAACAAATCCATGCGGGGAACAGCCTCTTTTACCTTATGAAAGCTGTGATTTGGGCTCTATTAATTTATCAAATATGGTGCATAAACTCCAGGGCTCTTACCAGATTGACTGGAAAAAGCTCCAGAAAACTGTTCATAACAGTGTCCATTTTTTGGATAATCTTATAGATGTAAATAAATTTCCTGTTCCCCAGATTGAAAAAATGACTAAGATGACAAGGAAGATAGGTCTTGGTATTATGGGGTGGGCAACACTTTTGACTAAACTAAACATATCTTATAATTCACAGGATGCATTACAATTGGCGGAAAAAATCATGGGATTTATTTTAGAAGAAGCAAAAAATAAATCCCTGCATCTTGCGGAATTAAGAGGGACGTTTCCTGCTTATCCAGGCAGTATTTATGAAAAAGAGGGCTTAAAATTAAGAAATTCAACGCTGACCACTATTGCGCCTACAGGAACTATAAGTATTATTGCCGGGCCTTGCTCATCAGGGATAGAGCCTATATTTGCTCTTTCATATTTCAGGAATGTTATGGATAATGATAAATTGATAGAGATTGACCCTGTTTTTGAAGAAGTGGCAAAAGAGAGGAATTTTTATACAAGGGAACTTATGGAGAAAATAACGGAGTGTGGTTCTGTCCAAAAAATTGATGGAATTCCGCAGGATATAAAAAGGGTATTTGTTACTGCACACGATATTGAGCCGGAGTGGCATGTCAGGATGCAGGCAGCATTTCAGAAATATGTGCATAATGCAGTTTCCAAAACAGTTAATCTGCCTGAATCCGCCACCAAAGATGATGTCAGAAAGATATTTTTATTGGCTGATGAGCTAAAATGCAAGGGTGTGACCATTTATCGCAATAAAAGCAGGGAAAAACAGGTTCTTAACATAAGTAAAGAACCAGGGCCTTTATCTGTAAAAGGGAAGATAACGCCCAAGCCCAGGCCGGATATTACTATGGGCACCACCACAAAGGTCACTACAGGTTGCGGTAATCTTTACGTAACGGTAAACTGCGATAAAAATGGCTCACCGTTTGAAGTATTTATCCAGATGGGTAAAGCAGGGGGATGCGCGGCAAGCCAGTTAGAGGCGATTGGCAGGCTCACTTCTTTATGTCTCCGTTCAGGGGTAAATGCAGAATCAATTGTTGAGCAGTTAAAGAACATTCGTTGTCCCTCCCCTTCTTATCAAAAAGGTATAAAAAGTTTCTCATGTGCAGATTCAATTGCCAGGGTGGTTGAAGAAACAATAAAAAATTTTCAAACTAAAAAACAAAAAAAGAATTTTCCGGGGGACCCCCCAACTTTATATTTATACCTGGATGATAAATTAAAAAATCCAAAAAATATTACAGGGATTTGTCCTGACTGTGGAGAAATCCTTACTTACGAGGAAGGTTGTTCAAAGTGTTATAATTGCGGATTTTCCCGCTGTTAAAACTTAATCTGACCTTATAATTCACAATCCAAATGTTGTTTGGAAATTATTTCACTTGACAAAATGATACAAATAAGGTATCATTAAAATAATAATGAAAATCGCAGGAAGGGAAATAAAAAAATGAAAGGAAAACTTATTACCCGGAATACAGATTACGCAGTAAGGGCTTTATGTTTTATGGCAATAAATGGAAAAGAAATAATATCTGTTGATAAACTTGTGAAAGAATTGAAAATACCCCGTCCTTTTTTAAGGAAGATAATGCAGGCATTAAACAAAAAAGGAATACTCCAGTCCTATAAAGGACAGGGTGGAGGTTTTACCCTGTCTGTTCCCGCGGAAAAGATATTTTTGACTGATTTGATAACAACATTTCAGGGACCTTTAAAATTGAATGAATGTATATTTAAAAAGAATATTTGTCATAATGTTAATAATTGTTCTTTAAAGAACAAAATAGATACACTTGAAAAATATATAATCTCGCAACTTAAGTCTATTTCCGTAGCTTCTTTATCGGAAGAAAATAATAAAATATTGAAAAAGGAGGGAATACCATTATGAAAGAAAAAGTTGAAAAGGCACTGGACATTATCAGACCATCTTTACAGGCAGATGGAGGAGACATTGAATTGGTTGACATAGAAGAGGGCGGGATAGTCAAAGTAAGACTTACAGGCCATTGCGCAGGCTGTCCGATGTCCCAGATGACCATGCTTTTTGGAGTACAGGCAACACTTAAGGAAGCTGTGCCGGAAGTAAAAGAAGTGATTGCGGTGTGAAAGAGGAGGAGTCAATGTGTGGGGAAAATAATAATTTTCAGGATTTTCTTGAAGATGTAAAACCGATAAAGTTCAGTGAGCCTCTGGCAGAAATCCTGGGTGCTTTTAAAAATGAGGATGAGGTTTTAAATTATGCCTTTACTGACGTTATAAAAATGGCAGGACATGTATGTCCCACTGTGGCGGGTGCGTATATCTGCTGTCAAAAGGCTGTTGAAAAACTTTATCCCGGTAAAATACCTGTAAGAGGTGAAATTTCTATTACTGTCTATGGTGAACCGGATGAAGGGGTTTATGGTGTTATGGGACAGGTATTTGGTTTTTTGACCGGTAGTGCGCCGGAAACAGGTTTTAAGGGCTTAGGCCCTAAATTTAAAAGAAAGGGACTGCTTAAATTCAGCACTGAAAAAATTGACTCTAAATCAATGTGCTTTAAATTTAAAAGAGTGGACAACAATAAGACGGTCCTGATTAAATTTTCACCATGGGAAATTCCATTTTCTGCAGAACGTGGAAAAAGACTTGGGGAGCTTTTGGAGGCAGTTATATGGGAAGCAGCCACCAGGGAGGAAAAAAAAGAATTTCAGAATCTCTGGCTTGAGAAGGTGAAAAACGTTTTAACAGAAAATAAAATTGAAAGATGGTTAAAATCAGAAGAGATGGAGGAATAAAATGGCTTTCAAGTGTCCTGGCAGTACAGGCTTAAGACAGCCAAAACCGGAAGAGATAAAATGTCCTTCCTGCGGGGCAGAGGTGGAAATGTGGACGGACGAAGTCAAGCTCATCTGTCCAGGGTGTAAAAACATTATCCGCAGGGAAATGGACTTAGCCTGTCTTGAATGGTGCAAGTACGGAAAAGAATGCGTGGGAGAGCAGGCATATAATACATACATGGCAAATAAAGAACTGACGATAAAAGAAAAACTTGTAAAGGAATTAGAAGAGTATTTTGGGAGCGATACAAAAAGAATAATCCATGCTAAAAACGTACTTGGTTTTGCAGAGGAATTATTAAAAAATGAAAAGGCTGACTGGCAGATAGTCATTCCTGCAAGTATTCTGCATGATGTGGGAATAAAGGCGGCAGAGGAAAAATATGGCTCTTCAGCAGGCAGATACCAGGAGAAAGAAGGACCGGATATTGCTAAAAAAATTCTCATGAAAGCAGGATTAAAAAAAGATGACGTTGATGAAATATGCAATATAATTGCCAATCACCATTCACCGGGAAAAATTGATTCGGACAATTTCAGGGTTTTATATGATGCAGACTGGCTTGTTAACCTGAAAGAGGAAGCAGACATCAAAGACAAAGACAGATTAAAGGCATTGATTAATAAGATTTTTCTTACACAGACGGGTAAAGCGATGGCAAAAAAAATTTACAACGTACAGGAGGAAAAGTGAAAAGAAAAGTTATAAGGATTGACCATGAAAAATGCAATGGATGCGGATTATGCATACCAAACTGTCCTGAAGGAGCCTTACAGATTATTGACGATAAAGCAAGACTTGTAAGCGACCTTTTTTGTGATGGACTTGGTGCCTGTATAGGACATTGTCCACAGGGAGCAATAGAGATTGAAGAAAGAGAAGCAGAACCGTATGATGAAAGAAGAGTTATGGGTAATATTGTCCAACAGGGGGAAAATGTTATAAAAGCCCATCTTGAACATCTTCTCGGGCATAATGAAAAAGAACTATTTAACCAGGCAGTTTCATTCTTAAAGGAGAAAAACATGAGAAATCCAATAGATAAAAAAATGATGCATAAGGGGATGCATCCATCAGGCTGTCCGGGTGCGCAGATGATGGATATGAGAAAAAACCAGGAAGAACAGACAGGGGAAACAGGAAAAAGAAATTCCCATCTTAAACAGTGGCCTGTCCAGCTTCACCTGATTTCTCCTTCCGCTCCCTATTTCAAAAATGCGGACGTTCTTCTTTGCGCGGATTGTGTTGCGTATGCTGCAGGTGACTTTCATAAGGATTTCTTAAAAGGAAAATCCATTGCTGTTGCCTGCCCAAAACTTGATGAGGGACAGGAAGAGTATATAGAAAAAATCACGGCTCTTGTAGACCAGGCTAACATAAATACATTAACCGTGGCAATTATGGAAGTCCCATGCTGTATGGGGCTTTTAAATTTAGCACAACAGGCAGTATCTTCCACAAAAAGAAAAATACCAATAAAACAGACCATTGTGAGCATCTCGGGTGAAATTATTTCAGAAGAATGGATGTAATAGAGACGTCTCCTTTTTTAATTTTCTGAAAAATATTTTTGTAATTCAGGTAAATTTGTGTAAAATAACATTTATAAAATTTTTATATTATAAGGAGAAATTATAAATGCAGAAAATTAATAAGGGTTTGGATTTACATTCTTCAGAACTTCTTCTTGTTCTTGATAATATTTCAGAATATGCCATTCAAAAAAGTAGAAAGGGATATATCCCTTTGTTTAATTTTGCTTTAAAAGAGATTATCCATCTAATGGATGCAAAAGCCGGGAACATAAGGTTATTTGATACTTCCATAAAAAAACTTCTCCTTTTAACAAGCTATGGTACAAGCCGGAAATATAGAAAAATGAAGTCTGCCATAGGGGTGGGTGAAAGCATAGCAGGCTATGTTTTTAAAACAGGTAAGATTTATTTCTCTGAAAATCTGAAAACCAATCATTTATATGCATTTCCTGAACTTGCATTAAAAGAAAACATAAATTCTCTTGTTTGTATTCCTTTATTAACCCGGGAGAAAAAATTTGGTGTTTTAAGCATCTATTATCCTGAACAAAGAAAATTTATAAAAGAAGAGATGAATTTTTTTTCAATCCTTGGTACTTTTTTATCAACATTTCTTTCTTACCAGACAGCGCAATATCAGCTACACCAGATTTATATCAATATTGCCACAATCCTGATAAACATACTTGAAGAAAAAGATAAATATATGAAAAGTCATTCAGAAAGAGTTAAAAAAATAGCTTTGAAGATAGCCATAAAAATGAAACTTCCCAAGGATAAGATTCAAATAATTTTAGATTTTGGAATTCTTCATGATATTGGTAAATTTAATATTGATAACTCTATTTTAAACAAGCCTGGTCCATTAAACAGGGATGAATGGGAAATCATTAAAAAACATCCTCTTGATGGTGCGCGCATAATCTCACCGATAGAAGAATATATCAAGGATATATCTTTTGTTAAATATCATCATGAAAAAATAAATGGCAATGGCTATCCGGCAAAACTTAAAGGTGCCCAAATTCCTGTTTTAGCGCGGATTTTTACCGTAGCGGATGCTTTTGAGGCGATGATTTCAGACAGGCCTTATAGAAAAGCCCTATCACCGGAACAGATAAAAAAAGAATTAATAAAAAATGCAGGGAAACAATTTGATGAAACAATAGTTAATATAACTTTAGACCTGATGAATTCAGAAGAATTAAATGAATTTATACAACCACTAACCGGTTCAATGAGAAATAATTGATTTTCTTATCTGATATCTGATATAATATAAAAATATAGTATACGGGGAGATAAAAATATGTATAGTATTGTTTCAATTTCCGGGAAACAGTTTAGCGTAAAGGAAGGGGACGTTCTTGAAGTATATAAGATTCAGCAAAAAAAAGGTGAAAAAATTGAAATTAACGATGTTATTGCCCTTGAAAAAGATGGCAGACTGATTATAAAAAAGGATGAGCTTAAAAATTGCAAGGTAATTGCAGAAATTATCAATGAAAAAAAGGGGGAGAAGATTTATTCCTTCAAGAAAAAACCCAAAACCGGATATAAAAGAGGCATAGGCTATAGAGATAGTATAAGCGTTCTCAAAATTTCCCAGATACTACCAGGCTGATAATGAATACCCTTTCTTTTTTGTCAGATAATTTCAATGGTAAAACAGGTGTCGTAATAATCTTTAAACAGCAGGATTCCTTATTGACGGAAGAAAACAAAAAAGAGATTGAATCTCTCTCCGGAACTCTTGGTATAACAAGCAAATCCCTGATTTTAAACCCGCCCGTTAAAATCAATCCTGCAACGTATATTGGAAGAGGCAGGGTGGAGGAAATAAAAAATTATCTTACTGCTGAAAGGTTTGATTTTGTTTTCTTTGAAAAAGACCTCAGCCCGGTCCAGCAAAGAAATCTTGAGGATGCGTGGGGGGTAAAGGTTTTTGACAGGACGGGTATTATTCTTTCCATATTTGCCAGGCATGCGCATACCATGGAAGGTAAACTACAGGTTGAGCTCGCTAATCTTACGTATATTCTCCCTCGGCTTGCAGGTTCAGGGGCAGGCCTTTCAAGACTTGGCGGTACAATAGGAACAAGAGGCCCCGGTGAACAAAAAATTGAAATCCAGAGAAGACGTATCAGGGAAAGGATTAAATGGGTAAATGATAAGCTCAGGGTGATTGAAAAGCATAGAAAGGTTATAAGAGAATCCAGGGAAAGAAAGGGGTTTCCTGTGGCTGCCCTTGTGGGATATACAAACGTCGGGAAAAGCACCCTTGTTAATAAACTTATTCATAAACAGGATGCCTGGACTGACGATAGACTGTTTTCAACCCTTGACCCGCTTACAAGACTTGTATATTTAAGTGATAACCACTATGTTCTTGTATCTGACACAGTAGGTCTTCTTGCACATCTTCCCCATCATCTTATATCAGCATTTAAGGCAACGCTTGAAGAATTGAAATTTGCTGACCTTTTACTGATAATTATTGATTCTACAAGTTTATTTATTGAAAAACAGATGGAAACTGTTAATGAGGTAATACGTTTGCTTGCTCTTGAAAATAAACCGAGAATGGAAGTATTTAACAAAATAGACCTTCTTGGTTCCGAAGAATTGATTATTCTTAAAAAAAGACACCCGGAAGGTTTGTTTATTTCTGCTGTCAGGGGTGATGAAATTGACATTTTAAAGGAACAAATACATAAAGAAATTTATAAAAAAGATGAGGAAGATATTTTTTTAATAAAAAAACATGAAGAAACATATTGCACAGATTATAGATGTAATTAAAAAACATAACAGATTTATTCTCACAACACACCAGCTCCCTGATGGTGATGGACTCAGTTGTGAAATGGCTTTCCTGAATTTTTTAAAACAAATGGGGAAAGAGGTTTTTGTAGTTAATGAGAACGGAATTCCTTCTAAATACAGATTTCTTCCCGGGATTAATGAAACGTTGGACATTAAAACGTTTAAAAGGAATAATTCTGGTCCGGCAGAAGTTTCCCTTGTTTTTGATTGCAGTAATGCAGAAAGAATGGGGGCAATATCAGGAATTATTTTAAAAACACCTGTTGTCGTTAACATAGACCACCATCTTGAAAATGGACGGTTTGGAACCATAAACTGGGTTGACCCCGGGCAGTCATCAGTAGGGATGATGTGTTATTTTTTAATAGCACAGGCAGGAAAAATAAACAAGGAAATTGCTGAATGTCTTTACACCTCTCTGTCGTTTGATACCGGTTCATTTCTCTATAATATTAAGAAAAAGACGTTTTATGTTGCTGAAGAGCTTTTAAAATATGGGATTGACCCGCAGGCTCTTGCAAATAAAATATATTACCAACAGCCTTTAAAAATAATAAAACTTCTTGTCTTGATTTTAAATACGATAAGTCTTGACAATGACCTGAAAATTATATGGGCAAAAGTTTCAGCAGATATGTATAAAAAGACAAAAACAGATGAAGAGGATACAGAAGGGCTGATAGATATATTAAGACCTGTAAAGGAAGCTGAAATGGTATTTTTGATGAAGGAAAGGAAAAATGAAATCAAGATAAGTATGAGAAGCAAGTCTATGTATAACGTTCATAAAATAGCCAAAAATTTTGGTGGCGGGGGACATCCGAATGCTTCAGGGTTTTCTGTTTATAATGCCTCATTAAATGAAGCAGAACACCTGATTCTTCAATTCATAAGAGAAAAATGGAAGGATTTATTAATATAAACAAACCATCGGGTATAACGTCATATGATGTTATACGATTTATAAAAAAAACTTTTCATCCCAAAGAAAAGATTGGTCATACAGGGACCTTGGACCCCCTGGCATCAGGGGTCCTGGTAATCTGTATTGGCAGGGCGACAAAAAGAGCACATCTTTTTCTTGGGATGGAAAAGGAATATATTACAACAATGGAGCTGGGAAAGAGTACTGATACAGATGACATTGATGGAAACGTTATCAGGACAGGTCCTGTTGATAAGATTACGACTGAAGACGTACAAAAAGCAATCCTGGGTTTTAAAGGTGATATAGAACAGGTTCCCCCGGTAGTTTCAGCCTTAAAATTAAAAGGGGAAAAACTTTATAATTTATACAGAAAAGGAAATCCTGTTATACTTGAAGCAAGGAAAATAAACATAAAAGAAATAGAAATATTAAACATAGAAATTCCATATGTAACAATCCGCGTTATTTGCGGCAGGGGAACGTATATGAGGGCACTATGCAGGGATATAGGGGAAAAACTTGGGTGTGGCGCAACGCAATCAAAGCTTTTAAGAACACGGGTTGGGAATTTTAAAGTAGAGGATGGTATTCCTCTGGAAGAACTGAAAAAACGTTCTCTTGAAAGTTGTCTTTTGCATGAAAATTTTGGACAAAAATGAATAAGAATTTAATAATAAGCACATCAGGTATAAGAGGTGAATATGGCAGAACCCTTTGCGAAAAAGATGCTTTTGAATTCGGGACCGCATTCGGGCTGTGGTGTCCGGAAAAAAACATTGTAATTGGCACAGATACCAGACTTAGCAGGGATTCTTTAAAACTTTCCTTTTCTGCAGGATTGACCTCTACAGGTAAAAATGTTATTGATACGGGTATTGTTCCAACTCCGGCAATAGGTTTTATCATAGAACAATCCGGGGGATTAAATGGGGCAGTTATAACCGCCAGTCATAATCCCCGGCAGTATAACGGAATAAAACTCTTTTCATCCACAGGTACATTTCTTAATGAAGAAGAATTTAAAGAATTTATTAAAATCTATGAACAAAGAAACAACAAAAAAAAGCAGGTATGCCAACTACCGGGAGTGTTTACCAGTTCAGGAAAAGAAATAAATAAATATTTTGATGCTATTTTAAAACTTATAGATACGTCTGCCATAAAAAAGAGGAAATTCAAAGTGGTTATAGACCCATGCCAGGGAGTTGGCGCAATATGGACAAAAGATTTTCTTGAAAAACTTGGATGCAATGTAATTGCAATAAACCAGTCTCATCCCGGCATATTTTCAAGAAATCCAGAACCAACAAAAGAAAATTTAGGGGAGCTGGCAGAAAAAGTATCCGAAGAAAAGGCGGATATAGGGTTTGCCCAGGACCCGGATTGTGACAGGCTTGTAATGGTGGATGAAAAAGGTAATGTGGTAAGTGAAGAATACGGGGTGTCTTTTCTTATAAAGCATATTTTGTCTACAAGGAAAAAAGGGCCTGTTGTTGTTAATCTTTCAACAACAATGCTTGTGGATGATATTTGCAGGCAGATGGAAGTGCCTCTTTATAGAACAAAAGTCGGTGAAATGTACGTGGCTACACGGATGAGAAAGGTTGATGCGGCTTGTGGAGGGGAGGGAAATGGAGGCATTATCTATCCGGAATTTCATTATGGAAGAGACAGTTTTATAGGCATAGGACTTGCCCTGGAATGTTTAAGTTCTGGTAATAGAACCCTTTCTGCCTGTATAAATGAATTTCCTGTTTACCATTTCGTAAAAGAAAAAAGACAGGTTTCACCAGGAAAAGCAGAAAAAATTTTTACAAAGCTCAAAAATAAATTTCAAGATGGATATATTTCTGAAGAAGATGGTTTAAAAATTTCCTTTCCAGAGGTTTGGTTTCAACTGCGAATTTCAGGAACAGAACCGGTTATCAGGATTTTCTTTGAGGGTAAATCTCTTGAAAAAATTCAGGGAATAAAAGATACTATTTATTCTCTTTTTCAATAGGGACTACCTTTAATTTCATATCTTCCACCTTAACTATTTTTATTTCTGTCCCTTTTGATATAGGAGTATCTGCATATGCATTCCATTCCTCACCATGAACACGGACAGTTCCTTCAGGATTAAGCTCAGTAAGGACATGGCCTGTTTCCCCGGGCATTCCCTCTTTTCCTGTTGTAACCTTCCTTTTTTTTGTGCGTCTGATAAAAACAAAAATGCCTGCAAGACAAAGAAACAAAAAGACCCAAAGCCTTATCAAGGCAAATAAAGAAATATGAAATTCGCTTGACGGGGAATGAAAAAGCATCCATGAGCCAAGCATTAAACATATAGTGCCTGCTATTGCAAAAAGCCCATGGCTTGGGGCAAAAACCTCTATAATAAACATTATTGCTCCAATAATGATGAAAAATACGCCTGTAAAACTCTGGTTAAAAGCCTGGAAAGCATAAAAAGACAAAACAAGGGATATAGTTCCTACAATACCGGGTAATGCTAATCCGGGGTGCAGGAATTCAAGTACAATGCCGATAATTCCAATAATAAGTAGAATAGAAGCCACGTTAGGATTACCAACAACCTCAAGAAGCTTTTCTCCAAAAGTATAAGGGATTTGTTCTACTTCTGCGTTTTTTGTATCAAGCACAACTGTTTTACCGGATGCTAATAGTATTTTTTTACCATTCAGGTCATGTAAAAGGCTGTTCATGTTCGGGGCAATAAAATCTATAACATGTTCTTTCAATGCTGTTTCATCACTGCTTGCAATACTTTTCCGGACAGCATTTTCAGCCCAGACCACATTTTTTCCTCTTTCTTTGGCTATGGCTTTTATATAACTTACCATGGCATTAAGAATCTTGGTTTTTTCAGTTTTACCCATTGGAGTCCCAAGAGAAACAGGATGTGCAGCTCCAATATTTGTTCCGGGTGCCATTGCGATATAATTACAGGAAAGAGCAATAAACGTTCCTGCTGATGCGCACATGGCCCCGGGAGGATATACATAAGCAATAACAGGAACAGGGGAGTTTAATATAGACTCTACAATTTTTTGCATGGAAACAAGAAGACCCCCCGGCGTATCTATTAAAAGGATAAGGGCCTGGCCATTGTGGTTTTTGACATATTCAATAGAATTTTCTATTTTATATGACACATATGGGTTGATAGTACTGTTTATGGAAAGAGTATAAACCTTGGGAGTGGAAGGTAAAGATATTGCCCCATAGGATTTAAGGCATACCCCTGAGAACAATACAAAAAGTAAAATTACCTTATAAGTATATCCGGTCTTAAAATGATTTTTCCATTTACTGCTATTTCTTTTTTGGGCCATTTTGGGTCCTCGGTTATTATTACGGGGTTAGAACTGGTTGTTATAATTGTATCTTCTGATTTTGTTCCTGAAATTGAAGGGTTCCATGCATAAGCCTGGTTGGCTTCAACAATATCTTCAGTTTTAAAATTTGCCCTGTAATATCTTGCCTGATAACCGGTTGGCCCCCCCTGGTGATGCATTTTCCATTCATTTTCAAAGCCGTTTTCACTATAGGATTCCACAGATTTTTTAAATACATCATTTAGTTTATTACCAGGGATGCTTTCTGATATGAATACAGAATCAACCTTGCATACTGCCTGGTGTTTTCGTTCAAGTAAATCAGGGATTTTTCCAAAACTGACCAGTCTTGTCAATGAGGCGATAAGCCCGTATTTTCTTGCGCACACTACGAGCATCACATGGTTTTTAACAATTTTTGATGTTGGTAAGGGATGCCTGTATTTTTCTATCCGGGCATCAGCAGCAATCAGGATAACTACAGGAATTATGTCTGCCCTCCAGAATGCATCGGAAACCATGCCTGCTATTTCTATTTCTGCCATACCGGGACTGATTTTTTTACAGGCGTCAGAAACGATTTTTCCTGCTCCAGCCCCTAATTCTTTATATCTTTCAATCTCCTCCTGTGTTAAGGGAAAATGGAGAGGATTCAGGTTTATGTGTTTACATCCATCAATCGGGCTGTCTGCTGCGATTTTTGGACCCGCAATCTTTTTTGCTTCTTCTATAAGTACATCATCTTCATACCACGGAAGAATAATTTTTTCAGGCTCAATACCTGACACTTCTTCATCTAAAAGCCTTGGTGCCTCAATGTTATTTGCAAGAAGAAAGATTTTATCCTGTGTTATAACCATGGAACTCGCGCCAATTTCTGAATTCAGCCCAACAAAATTTTTTGCCCCGCCTGTAAACCATGAAAAGTTTGACACCTGTTTTAATAAAACCGCATCAATTTTTTCTTTTTTTAAAACATCTCTTATTCTATCATGCTTGATTTCAATCTCTTTTGGCATTTGTACTCCTTTTGTATTATATTATTCTGAATTTACTTTACTTTTTTTCCATTTGTATGTCAACTTTTTATGATGATATTTTGATGGGATGTTGTCCTGTGTTATGCTTAATTGATGAAAAGGTATCTTTTTTTTATATTTTTTGGTTTGTCTTTGGTTGTTGGAAATTCTTATTCAGGTATTATTGCCCCTTTACCTGTATTTACAAGTAAAGACAGGGTTTTAATATGCGCGCCACATCCTGATGATGAAGTTCTTGGTTGTGCCGGGATAATTCAGCAGGCGCTTGCCAAAACAAGACATGTATATATTGTGTTTCTTACAAATGGGGACCATAATTGGCTTGAATTTAAGATTTTTGAAAGAAAATTAATACTGCATCCCTATAATTATATACAGATTGGTGAGCTAAGGAGAAAAGAATCCATTAATGCAGAAAAAATTCTTGGAGTACCCAAAAAGAATCTTATTTTTCTTGGGTATCCTGATGCAGGAACCATGCTTATCTGGTTGCACTTTTGGAATAAGAATAAACCCTATTATGATTTTTTAACAAAGATTAATCATGTTCCTTATCCGCAGGCTTTATCCTATGGTAGTCCTTATGTTGGAGAAAGTATAATCTCTGATTTTGTAAAAGTCATGAACAAGGTTAAACCAACAAAGATTTTTATTACAAATCCTGTTGATACAAATTCTGACCACAGGGCTATTTCCAATTTTCTTCTATCGGCTCTTCTTGAAATGAAAAATCAAATTCACCCGGATGTTTATTTTTATCTTGTTCACTATTATAAGTGGCCGCTGGTATGGCCCAAACCAAGAAGATTTGCTCCAAACCTTACTTTAATCCCTCCCAAAGACCTTCTTAAAACAGGAAATTGGTTTTCGTCTTTTTTTACATCGGGGCAGATTGATAAAAAAGCCTCTGCACTGATGTGTTTTCGCTCTGAGCTTATTGGCAACAAGGGTTTTATTCTTTCCTTTGCAAGGAGGAATGAATCTTTTGAAGAAATGAAAATTCCTGTGTTAAACGGGAAAGAAGAAGTCTTTTTAAGAACTAAAATTTATCACCTGAAAATTTCACAGGACCCCAAATCCATAATATTTAAGATAATACTTGAACAACCTGTTAAGGATATATTTAACCTTAAAATAGAGTTTTTTGGTTATAACGACAGGATTCCGTTTTCTATAATGCCCAAGCTTGGTATACAGGTTAATATTCATAAAGTTATATCCGTAAGAAATGAAAATATTTATGTACCAGCTGACAGAATAACCTATATAAAAAACCCATATGGGAATGAAATAACGTTAGTGGTTCCAAAATTACTACTTGAAAATCCACAATACATTTTTGTTGGAGGAGAATCAAGATTAGGAGACCTTCTTATAGATTCTTTCCCATGGAAATTATTTAAAATCTCAAAATGAAACCTATGAATACTAATCATACCCCAAAGGTATTGATGGAATACCAATTATGTGTTAATCTATGTGTAAAAGGAGGTGTATAGTAAATGAGAACAAACGTTGTTTTAGATGATAGACTTATGAAAGAAGCCATTAGATACTCAGGTATAAAAATCAAAAAAGCATTAATAAACAAAGCGATACAGGATTTTGTGGAAAACTATAAGCGTAAGGATTTACGTAAACTTAAAGGGAAAATTCATTTTAGAGAAGATTATAATTACAAAACTTTGAGAAAGGGTTTATAAATGATACTCGTGGACACTTCTGTTTTGATTTCGTATTTCAGGGGTATTAAAAATGAAGGGACGGACAAATTTCAGTATGTTCTTGACAGCAATATTCTTTTCGGAATTAATTTCTTTATCTATCAGGAAATATTACAAGGGGTAAAGACGGAAAAAGAATTCAGGATTGTAAAAAGTTATCTGGATACCCAGAAATTCTATAACTTGTTGGCAGGAAAAGAGTCATTTGCAAAGGCTGCTTTGATATTTTATAAATGCAGGGAAAAAGGGATTACCGTTGGAAGTACTATTGATTGTTTGATTGCCATAACCGCGATAGAAAACAACCTTTTTTTGCTTCATACTGATAAAGATTTTGAAAAGATACAAAAAGTCGCTCCTTTGAAATTCTTCAATAAATTTTAGATTAACCGCAGGGAATTCTTCGTCTGTGGAGAAGAGATAATTCACGCGGGTGTAGATTTTTTCTTATTTTTGGTGAAAATTATGAAAATACTGATAACTGCAGGACCCACAAGGGAGTTCATTGACCCTGTAAGATTTATAAGCAACCCGGCAACCGGTAAATTAGGCTATATTCTTGCAAAAAAAGCAAAAGATTCAGGACATAGTGTTACGCTGATTTCAGGACCTGCATACCTGAAATGTCCGGAAGGGGTTAAAATTATATCAGTTTTGTCTGCCATGGATATGTTTAATGCTGTCCTGAAAAATTTTCCATTAAATGATGCCCTGATAATGAGTGCAGCCGTAAGTGACTGGGGACCGGAAAAAAAACATTCTGAAAAACTGAAAAAAAAGTCTTCCTGGAACCTGAAGCTTGTTCCCAATCCTGATATTTTGAAAAACATTACAAAAATAAAAAAAGAAAACCAGCTCGTTGCAGGATTTGCCCTTGAAAGTTCTCATCTTCTTGAAAACGGGTGGAAAAAGATGAAAGAAAAAAACATGGATATGGTAATTATAAATGACGTTTCTTATTTTGGCCAGGGTGATAAAAAAAGCAGGGTTTTCATACTTTTTCCTGATAAAACCATTGAGAATTGCACAGGTTTTACAAAAATCAGATTGTCCAGTATAATACTGAAAAGAATAGAAAACTTGTTTGAACAAAAACAAATAATAAATACTCAGTGAACGGTGTTTGAAATAAGTTTGGATTGTCTTTGAGGCTTTGTTTGAAAGAATGTTTTTACAAAGAAGAAAAGAGCAATCCAGAACTTATTTCCTGCTTCAGCCCGGTAAATTATACCTGTCCGCCAATCTTTTAGGCGGAAACACTGTCTTAGTGAATATTTACGAAAAATTGGAGGAAAAGTGAAACATATTAAAATTTGTGCGGGTATATTTTTATTGGTTGGCGCATTTATATTTTCTGCAAAAGCGCAAAATAGTTCTTTGACAAAAAACCAGAAGCTGATTTCTTCAATTATTTCAAAAGTGAAACCTGCACTTGTGAAAATACATGTGGTTCTTGTGGAACATCAAAACGGAAGGGAACAAAAAATAGAAGCTGTTGGAAGCGGGGTTATTATAAGCCCTACAGGTTATGTTGTTACAAATTACCATGTGGTTGGCAAGGCAATATGGATTATGTGTACACTTTATAACAATAAACAGGTTCCGGCTAAATTGATTGGGGCAGATCCATTGGCAGACATTGCTGTTGTAAAACTGCAAAACCATGGCAATGAAAAATTTTCTTATGCAGAATGGGGCAATTCTTCAAAATTAAAGGTGGGAGACACTGTATTTGCTCTTGGAAGTCCTTATGCTTTTTCACAGTCAGTAACAATGGGCATTGTAAGTAATACCGGTGCTGTAATACCTTCATTTTTCTGGCCATTTAATGAGTTTACCCTTAATGGAGAAAATGTTGGTTCAATTGTAAAATGGATAACACATGATGCGCCTATTTATCCTGGAAATTCAGGTGGTCCCCTTGTAAACGTAAAAGGACATGTTATAGGCATAAATGAAGTTAGTTTTGGTCTTTCAGGCGCTATCCCGTCTGACCTTGCCATGTATGTGGCAGACCAGCTTATTGAATACGGGAAAATAGTTCGCGCATGGCTTGGATTTGAAATCCAGCCCCTTTTAAAACTATCTTCAGAAAATAAAGGGGTTCTTATAAGCACAGTAATAAAAGGTTCTCCTGCCCGGAAAGCCGGGTTTAAATCCGGTGATATCCTTTTAAATCTGAACGATAAAAGTGTAACTGTAAAATATTTAAACCAGGTTCCTGGTTTTAATTTATTTGTTTCAAAACTGCCGGTTGATAAAAAAATAAAGGCTGTTATATTAAGAGATGGAAAAGAAAAAACATTAGAAATTATTCCGATAGAAAGACCATCTGCAAAACAAAAAACATATCAACTGACAAATTGGGGAATGGATGCCTCAGATATTTCTTTTATTCAATCCAAGGAGCAGAATTTAAAAGCAACAAATGGGGTACTTGTAGGTTCTGTTGTTACCGGAGGCCCCTGTAATGAGGCACAGCCTGCTCTAAAGAGTCAGGATGTCATTGTAAAGATTAATGGAGTAAACATAAAAAACATTAAACAGCTGATTTCCATGACAAAAGAAATGCTTAAAATAACAAAATCCAGGAAACTAACTATTCCTGTTCTTGTTAATTTTAAAAGAAAAGGGGCTTCATATATTACAGTAGTTAATATTGGACATCAGCCATCTGTAGGTATAGGACAGGAGGCAAAACAGGCATGGTTGGGGGTTAAGGTTCAGGTTTTGACAAAACAAATTCTTAAATCTCTTGGGATTCAGAACGTTCATGGAGTAAGAATTACAAGGATTTATCCTGAAAGTCCTGCACAAAAAGCAGGGTTAAAAGTGGGGGATTTTATTACCTCTATTAATGGCCAGGTGCTTTCTTTAAGAAGAGAAAGCGATAAGAATGTTTTTTATGAAATGATAAAGGGTTTTGATATCGGGGGTAATGTAGATTTTTCAATAATGAGAGGTAAGGAAACATTTATAAAAAAGATTAAACTTTCTGCTTCTCCGGAAAAACCAGACGAGGCTCCAAAATATAAGGATAAAGAGCTGGAATTCAATGTCAGAAATCTTACCCCTCTTGAATCTCTTGAGAAAAAAATTAAAAAAGGGGTTGTTGTCACAGAGGTTAGAGAAGGTGGATGGGCAGCTCTTGCTCATCTTGCAGTAGATGATATTATTATTGCGGTAAACAGGACAAATATTTCAAACTGTAATGATTTTGAAAAATTGATGAAGAAAATAGAAAAAGAAAAAAGTGAAGAGATCATTTTTAAAGTAAAAAGAGATATTTATACACATTTTATCCAGATAATACCACCATGGGAAACAAGTAAAACATGAAAAAAATCTTAACAATTGGAGGGGTATATGATAAAAAAATCAGTTCTGGTTTTTTTAGTTTTTGCCGTATGGGGATGCTTGGCAAAGGCACAGGAAAATGGGATTGGCAGGAAAATTTTTCAGACTTATCGTGACAGTGTGGTTACTGTAAAATTTGTTCTCCAGGAAAGGGCTGTTATGAAAGGAAGAGAAGGAGGAAGTATAGAATCCAAAATGCAGACCAATGGTACTATTGTTTCAAAAAATGGAATCATTGTCTGTTCTTTAACCACTTCTGACCCTTCGCAGATTTTAAGTCAGTTTATGGGTGCAAATTCTAATGTTTCTCTTAAGAGTAAAATAATTAGTATAAAAATAAGATTCCCGGATGGGCAGGAAATTTCTGCTGATATTCTTCTCAGGGACCCGGGCCAGGACCTTCTTTTTCTTAAACCTGTAAAAAAAATGCCTTCTTCCATTACTTATGTCCACCTTTCTGACAGTGCCAATCCTGAAATTTTTGATAATATATTTTTTATAAGCAGATTAGGGAAAATGGCAAATTGGGCACCCCTGATTTCTGCGGGACGGATAAGTGGTATTATTAAGGAACCAAGATTATCCTATATACCTGAGAGTGAAGAGTTTGCCAATGAGTCCTTTGGAGATGTTCTTGGAAATCCTGTTTTTGCATCAAATGGAAAAATAATAGGTATAATTCTTTTAAGCAAGGGGCTGTCATCAAGTGAAGGGGCTACTATGGGTTCCATGTTGTTTAATTCAACAGAGGCATTGGGAACCATTCCTGTAATTATTCCGGCAAATGATATCCTTAAGGTTGAGGCACAGATAAAGTCTGTCTCCACTAAAAAATAACCGGATTTGTAACTCAGGTGTTATGAAATAATTCTTTTTTCCCAGTCCAGGAGATATTTTTTGAATTCTGTACCGAGTTTATACCCGCCTGTTTCTCCATTATTCCTTATTACCCTTCATACCACATTTATCAAAAGTATGTAATTCCAGGAAAGTGAATATAACCCAAAACTGAAAATTTGCACTTTGGGGTTATTATGGGTTATTATAGTATAATTTGAAATTTTTTTTAAAATCTATAAAACATAAAAACACGGAAAAAAACAGGAGGTAAAAATGCGTGTAATAATAAAGGATAATTATGAAGAAATAAGTAAATCTGCAGCAGAACTCGTTAAAAACAGGATTTTAAATAAATCCAACCTGATTTTGGGCTTGGCAACGGGCAGTAGTCCCCTGGGCCTTTATAAAGAACTTGTAAAAATATGTGAAAACAAAGAAATCACTTTTAAAAAAATCCGGACATTTAATTTGGATGAATATTACGGGCTAAGTCCTGACCATTTACAGAGTTATCGTTATTTTATGAACGTCAATCTGTTCAATCATATTGATATTGATAAAAAAAATACGTATGTGCCGGATGGTCTTGCAAAAGATATTGATAAATTCTGTAATGATTATGAAAAAAAGATTAAAAATACCGGAGGTATTGATTTACAGGTTATTGGTATTGGTGGAGATGGACATATTGGTTTTAATGAACCAGGGACTTCTCTTGCTTCCCGGACACATCTTGTTATTCTTGATGAACAGACCATTGGAGATAATGCACGATTTTTCAACTCAGTTGACGAGGTTCCTAAAGCAGCCATTACTATGGGTGTAGGTACAGTACTTGAAACAAAGGAAATAATATTATTAGCCAATGGAATAAAAAAAGCAAAAATTATAGCACAGACCCTGGAAGGGCCTGTCACAAGTATGATTACGGCCTCTTCTATTCAGCTTCATCCAAAGGTAACCGTATTTTTGGATAAAGAGGCGGCTTCTGAACTGAAAAGAATTTCATATTACAACTTTGTTGAAAAGCAGCTGGCAAAAATGGCTATTTCATTATGAATCTTATAGAAAGATTTCTTGAAAAAGCAAAATCCCTGGATAGACGAATAGTTTTTCCTGAAGGAAACGATGAAAGAATTGTAGAAGCAGCAGCCTTCATAGAAAAAGAAAAAATCGGGCATCCTATTTTACTTGGCAACAAACAGAAAATCCATGAGCATCTGCTAAAATTGAATCTATCCCCGGATAATATTTCAATTATAGAACCCAAATCTTCTCCTTATTTTCATGAACTGACTGAACTTTATGCGGCAAGACGTAAAAACGTATCAATGGCAATAGCTGAACGTCTCCTTTGCCGTGAACTAATCTTTGGAGGCATGCTAATATCCGCCAATAAGGCTGACTGTTTGGTGGCAGGGGCTTCTAATACCACTGCAAACGTAATTCAATCCGCTGCTCTTACGATTGGGTACCAGGATGACGTTTCCACTGCATCAAGTTTTTTCATTATGGTTCTGCCGGAAAACAAAATTTTATTTTATGCGGATTGTGCCGTAAACATTGACCCTGATGTAAAACAATTATCAGAAATTGGTATTACAACGGCACGGAGTTTTAAAAAGCTTATTGGAGAGGAACCCAAGGTTGCTTTTCTTTCTTTTTCCACCAAAGGCAGTGCTAATCATCCTTTAGTGGATAAGGTAACCCAGGCAGTACAATTGGCAAAGAGTAAGGACCCGACAATAGATTTGGATGGAGAATTTCAGGCGGATACAGCACTTGTAAAGCAGGTGGCTGAAAAAAAACTTAAAGAGTCCGGTTCTGTAGCGGGAATAGCAAATATTCTTATATTTCCTGATTTGAATTCAGGTAATATTGCGTATAAATTAACCCAGTATTTGGCAAAAGCAGAAGCCTATGGTCCTGTTTTGCAGGGATTCAGATGTCCTGTAAGCGATCTTTCCCGTGGGGCAAAAGTAAAAGACATCGTAGGGGTTTCTGCCATAACCTCTTTACAGGTTTGACTCCTGGAAAGGATAAGAAAATGAAAGCGCTGATTTATGAAGATGAGAAATGGATGGATTTAACACCACTGACTTATTTAAGACCTGTTTTTGAGCTGAAATGCGGAGCAACTAATCTTCTTGAAAAAATTCTGCCTAAAATACACGGTATGGAAACTGGTTTATGGATACGAGATTATCTTGCTCCACTGATTCAAAAAAAATACCGGCAGCCTGTTAATAAAAAAGATTTTTGGACAGAAGATATAGTCCTGGTAAATGGCCGCTGGCTGGCAAAACCGGCGGATAATCTGACTCTGGAAGAAGAAGCAATCTTTACGTCAGAAGGGGATATTGTTTATGCAGTTATCCGTAAAGAGACCATAAATAAATTCTGGGACGGTGACCTTTATTCTTTTCTTGCTGAAATTCAAAAATCACTTCCTGCCATTTCTATACAAGCCAAAATTATCAATTATCCATGGAATTTGGTGCATTATAATTCTGAAATGCTTGAGATTGACTTTAACAATAAGAGTAAAAAAGGTATAGAAGGAAAGGTATCTTCAAGCACAGTTGTCTATGGGCCTGAAGACAGATTGTACGTAGCAGGGGAGACAGAAATTCATCCTTTTGTGGTTTTGGATACAAATGACGGTTCAATCTTTATTGACAGGAAAGTAAAAATTTTCCCTTATACCCGGATAAAAGGGCCATGTTATATTGGTGAAGCAACAGATATTATGCCTGGTGCCAATATCAGAGAAGGCAATAGTTTTGGCCCATGCTGTAGAATTGGTGGTGAAGTGGAGGAAAGTATTTTCCATGGGTATAGCAACAAATATCATGATGGATTTATTGGTCATGCCTATGTCTGTGAATGGGTCAATCTTGGGGCTTTAACCACCAATAGTGACCTTAAAAATGATTATTCCACCGTGAGTGTTTATGTGAATGACAGCCTGGTTGATACGGGTGATTTAAAGGTGGGTTCTTTTATTGGGGACCACACCAAAACCAGTATTGGGGTGTTATTAAATACAGGAACAGTGACAGGAATAATGTGTAACATCACGGCTGGTGGGATACTACCTAAATTTTTCCCTTCTTTTATCTGGTTTATAAATGGAAAATATATGAAGGGTTTTGGTATTGAAACAATGCTTGAAACAGCCCGGCGTGCAATGGCACGGAGAAATACAGAGCTTTTACAGGAAGAGGAAAATATTATCAGGTATATATATGAGCAGACACAGTCATTAAGAAATAAATATATCAAAAAAACTCAAAGATAAGGGAGAAACAATGGAAATACAGGAGATTGAAAAAAGAGTAAAGAAAGTGGTATCACAGGTTTTGAACGTACCTGAGGATACAATTAAGCAGGGAAGCAGGTTTGTTGAGGACCTGGGTGCAGAAAGTATCCAGAGCCTGGAATTAGTGGCGGGCTTTGAAAGTGAGTTTGACATTTCAATGGAAGAAGACGCTGCTTTAAATATAAAAACAGTTGAAAAAGCAATAGAATTTATTAAAAAATACGTAGATGCAAAGTGAAAAAATACTTGTAATCAATTGCGGAAGTTCATCCATCAAATATAAAGTCTTCCGGATGCCGGAAGAGAACATTCTCGCGTCAGGGCTGATGGAAAAAATTGGAGAAGAAAATAGTCATATTAAACATCAGGTCCCGGGCAAAATATTTGAAGTAAACATTATTATTAAAAATCACATAGAAGGATTGGAAATTATTTCAAAATATCTCAGGGATAAAAACCTTGGCGTAGTTGAAAACGTAAAAGAAATTACAGGGGTGGGCCATCGTGTAGTCCATGGCGGCGAGGGATTTAACAGGAGCGTCATAATAACAGAAGAGGTCCTGAAAAAAATTGAAGAATATAAAAATCTTGCTCCACTTCACAATCCTCATAATTTAGCGGGTATAATGGCTTCCCGTAAACTTTTTTCAGGCAGTACCCAGGTTGCCGCTTTTGATACCGCCTTTCATACCACTATCCCACCAGTGGCATATCTTTATGGATTGCCCTACTGCCTTTATAAGGACTCTTCCATAAGAAGATATGGATTTCATGGAACCTCTCATCGTTATGTGAGCCGGCGGTCGGCTGAACTTATGGGTAAAGATAAGTACCGGGTAAATGTTATTACCTGTCACCTTGGGAATGGATGTAGTATTACTGCCGTAAAAGATGGACATTCCATTGATACAAGTATGGGATTTACCCCTCTGGAGGGATTGATAATGGGAACCCGCAGTGGTGACATTGACCCTGGTATAATGTTTTATCTTGCAGAAAAGATGAACCTTGATTTTAAACAATTAAATAATCTTCTTAACAAGGAAAGCGGACTTCTTGGTTTGTCAGGAATTTCCAATGATTTTCGTGATATCTCCAGGGAAATAAAAAAAGGGAATGAAAGAGCAATGCTTTCCCTGGAAGTATTTTGTTATCGCATGAAAAAATACATCGGGGCTTATCTTGCGGTTTTAGGTAAAACGGATGCTGTTATTTTTACTGCAGGCATAGGTGAGAATGTTCCCCTGGTTCGTAAAAAATCCCTGGAAAACATGGAAAATTTTGGAATAATTTTAGATGAAGAAAAAAATAATGCCACTATACCAAAAGAAAGAGAAATAAGCAGGAATAATTCTCCTGTAAAAGTTTTTGTAATACCTACAGATGAAGAATTAAGAATTGCCTATGATACCTACCAGTTTGTTTTGAAAAGAGAACATTAAAAAAAATGAAGATTTTTGTGAATGCAAAACCTCTTTCAAGGATTGAAGGTATAACAAAAACATATGAAAATAGTTTTATTATTCGCGTAAAAGAAAAACCTGAAGACGGGAAAGCCAACAAAGCAATTATCAAGGCCCTGGCTAAATATTTTAAAATTCCATCCTCAGAAATAGAAATAGTTTCCGGACACTCTTCAAAAAGAAAAATCATTTCAATAAATTTATAATATGAGACGGGTATATTTATCCGGATGTAAAATACAGGAAAATTTTTTATATATAAAAGGTGAAACACTTCATTACGTTAAAAACGTTCTTAGGCTGGTACCCGGGGACGTATTTGCCGGTTTTGACGGGAGCGGATGGGAGTATATCCTTGAAATAAAAAATATTCATAATAGTATAATTGAAACCCGGGTAAAAGAGAAAAGAAAATCTTTTGAAACGGAATCATGTCTTGAAATAATCCTGTGTCTTTCTTTAACAAAAAACAGGATTTTTGACAGGGTAATTGAAAAAGCGGCAGAAATAGGAGTAAAGCAGATTGTTCCTGTCCAAACCACCAGAAGTATTATTGAAATTAAAAAAAAAGAAATTGAAAATAAAATGAAAAGATGGAGGAAAATTTTATCTGAAGGCAGTAAGGTTTCCGGAAGACCTGAAATTCCTGATATAATAGAGCCTCTTTCTTTTAAGGATGCTGTAAACGTTAAAACTGACTATTCAATTTTTTTCTGGGAACAGGCAGAAAATCCCCTTAAAGACGTTTTTAAAAATATAAAATCTGTACTAGGATTTAAAATAAAAATTTTTATTGGACCCGAGGGTGGATTTACACAGGAAGAAGCGGAAATCGCAAAGAATTCAGGTTTTTTTATTGTAAGCCTCGGTAAAAGAGTTTTAAGGGTGGAGACGGCTGCAACTGTTGCTCTTGGTATAATTCTTTATCAATATGGCGTCAAATAAAAAATTTATTCTTTTGATTGCGGGTATTTTACTGATAAAAATTTTTCTTTCCCTTGTTGTTCCTCTGACAGGTGATGAGGCGTATTTTATAATTACGGGCAAATACCACCTTGCCCTGGGATATTATGAACACCCGCCTATGATATGGTGGCTGGCTTACTTATTTTCCGGCTTTGGCAGATATACCCCTGCAGTTTTTATCTACAGACTTTTCCCTGTTTTCAGCACCATTATTATAGGCATCATTATATTTTTCTTTTTAAAAGAGTATGACAGGGAAAAAGCATTTCTTATTTCTTCTGTTTTTCTTCTTTCACCTTTAAATATCCTTGCTGTTGTGTTTGTTAATGACATTCCCCTGGTGCTTTTTACCTTTTTATCAGGCATTTTTTTCTTTTATGGAATGAAAAGAGAAAAAACCATATACTTTATTCTGTCAGGAATTTTCTTTGGACTTGCTTTTTTATGTAAATATTTTGCTGTCTTATATTTTTTGGCATTGCTTGTATTTTGCATGTTCAACAGAAAAAACTGGAAAAATTTCTGGATTTTTGTACTTTCCTCTTTCCCTCTGATTTTTATTAATGCATACTGGAATTATACACATGACTGGATAAATCTGTTATTTAATCTTATATACAGGAACAGGCACTTTATTTTTAAACCCAAACATGTTTTGATGTTTTTTATCTACCAGATTTATCTTATAACCCCCTGGGTATTGTATTATATTATAAAAAAGGGAAAAAAGTTCTTTGATTTTAAGGAAAAAAGGGTTTTGTTTTTTATTTTCCTGTATGTCATTCCGATTGCTTTTTTGTTCTACATTTCCTTCAAAACCGGCGTAGGCATACACTGGACCATTTCTTTCCTTCCATTTTTATTCCTGTGTATTATAACCCTTGAAACATACCAGCTGAAAAATAGTTTTAAATATAATGTTTTCTTTGCCGGATTTCAGATTTTGCTTATTGCAACAATATGCCTCCTTCCAATCACTTCATTAAAAAAAATATTAAAAAATCTTAATGAAAGCAGCGGGTACAGCGATGTGGTAATGTTTAAATCGCCGGGAGAAATATGTAAAGAAATACAAAAATTCCCTTCTAAGTATATACTTGCAGCCCATGGCTATACTGAAGCTTCAATTATGTCTTATTATGACAGGAGATATTTTGTGATTTTTGGAAGCCTTTCAAGAAGCGGGCGTGAGGATGACGTAATCTCTGATTTTACAGAATTCAATGGAAAGGATTTTTTAATATTCTGTCCGGAAAAACCGGATAAAAAATTTTATGGACAATTTTTTAAGAAGGTAAAGATTGTGACAAGAAAAATTGATGGAGCAACTGTTTATTTTGTTCTCGGGAAAAAATTCATCTTCAGGAGTTATAAAAACCTTATACTTAAAAAAGTTCTTGAAGATTATTATACCGTACCGAAATTTTTACCACATTACGGAAATCCCTTCAAGGAAAAATATCACCTCTAAATGATATAATACCCTACTATTATGAAAAAGATTGCTATTGTATGTGGTGAAATTTCGGGTTTTTCCTATGCAAAACTGCTTATTAAAGAATTAAAAAAAATCAGTTCCTCATTAGAACTGGTTGGTATTGCAGGGAAAAACCTTGAGGAACATGGAGTAAAGATAATTGAAGAATACCCGCCTTCAGGTTTTATTGGATTTACAGAAGTTTTTTTAAGGATTATACCTTTCTTAAGATTTCTAAAAAGAGCAGAAAAAAAAATAAAATCAGAAAAACCTGATTTAGTTGTTTTTATTGATAATCCCGGGTTTAATCTTAAACTTGCACAAAGGCTTGCAGGTCTGAAAAAAATCTATTATATTCCCCCCAAGCTCTGGGCGCATGAGTATAAAAGAATAAAAATAATAAAAAAACATTTTTCTTCGGTTATTACAATATTCCCGTTTGAAAATGCTTTGTATTCAAAAGAAGGTATCCCCTGTTTTTATTTTGGACATCCGGTTGTTGACTTGATTGAACAACAAAATATTAAAGAGGATTTTTGGACAAAAACAGGACTGAAAAAAGAAAAAAAAGTCATTGGTTTTTTCCCCGGAAGCAGAAAATCCGAGGTTGTAAATCTGTTGCCTGTTTTTTTAAAAATTGCATCTGGTATGGGTTCTGTCTCAACAGACGTCCAGTTTGCAATTTCTTCAGTTTCAAAAGAAATAAAAAAGATAATAGATGACATCCAGGAGAAGCATAAAACCTCTTTTCATGTATGGGAAGGCAATTCCCAGGCACTTGTTTCTGCATCCTCTCTTTGTCTTTGTGCTTCAGGGACAATGAACCTTGAGGTTGCTCTTGTCAACAGACCAATGCTTGTTTTCTATAAGATGAACGTTGTCAATTATTTAATTTTACGATTTATGATAAAATTGCCATATATAAGCCCTGTAAATATTATCGGTGGTAGGCAAATTGTCCCGGAGTTTTTACAAAATATGCATTATGAGGAAATCCGGAAAAGATGTATTCTATTACTTGACAACAAAGAGGAAATAGAAAAACAAAAAGAAGGATTCAGGGAAACAAAAAAGCTCTGCGGGAACCCTTCTGTAAGCAAAAAAGCAGCCGAATTTATCCTGAAAAATGTTTAAAGAATATTTTAAAATAAAAAACTATGCAAAAATCTCTTACCAGTATCTTGTTTATGGTATTATTGCCAGTATTCTGACAAGTTTAACGGCGGGTATATCTTTTACCACTATTGTTCCTTTAATGGACAGGCTTTTTGCCAAAACCAGTATTGTTCTTCCGAAAGGACTTGCCTCCTTCCATTTCCTTCAGGTTTTAACGGCTCAGCTTAATTTTTTACAACCTCTTGTTCTCCTGAGATACGTTCTTTTTTTTCTTGTGTGTATTATTTTTTTAAAAGGGCTTATGTACTATCTCCAGAATTACTTTCTCAATTATTTCAGTAATGAAATCATCAGGGATTTAAGACTGAACATCTATGAAAAAATCCAGTCTTTTTCAATGAGGTTTTTCAGTAAAAAAAGAACAGGTGAGATTACCACAAGAATGATATATGACATAAATCTTATCAATAGCATATTTTCCAGGGAATTTCCTCTTATTTTTATGAAATCCATAGAATCCCTGTTTTATCTGCTGGTGATATTTCTTATTGACTGGAAACTCAGTCTTGGTGCAGTAATTGTTTTTCCTGCAATTGTTTTCCCTGTGATAAATATTGGTAAAAAACTGAGAAAGCTGACAGGGCAGATACAGACCAATTATGCAAATCTCGGAAATGTAATTTCCGAGAGTATGTATGCCCAGCCTGTTATAAAAGCATATAACCAGGAAAAAAGAATAATAAAAAAATTTGCTGATGAAAACAACGGGATATTCCGCCTTACCATGTCAGTCATAAAACGGGTGGGGGCCGTAAGCCCTTTTACTGAGGTTATTACCACAATCGTGGTGGCTTTTATTATTTTTGCAGGTATACAAAAGGTGCTCACAGGAAGTTTTTCCCCCGGTTTTCTTCTTTTATATCTTACATGCCTTGGTTCTCTGATTAATCCTATAAAAACAATTCTTGCCTCTTCGGCTTCAATATACCAGTCAAGTTCTGCATTTCCCAGGATTTATAACCTTCTTGAAGAAACCCCTGACGTAAAGGATGATGGGAAGGAGGAATTTAAAGGCATAAAAAAAGAGATAGAATTTTTACATGTATGGTTTGAGTATGAAAAGGTTAATGTCCTCAATGATTTAAACCTTAAAATAAAAGCAGGGGAAAAGATAGGCATAGTTGGGCATGTGGGAGCAGGCAAAAGCACAATTTCTGGTCTTCTTCTTCGTTTTTATTCACTCCGGGAAGGAGAAATTCTGCTGGATGGTCAGCCAATAAGCACCTTTACGCTTCAAAGTTTAAGGTCCCACATAGGGCTTGTTACCCAGGAACCATTCCTGTTTTCAGATACGATAAAAAACAATATTGTTTTTGGATTAAAAGACGTAAGTGAAGAAAAATTTGATAGCGTCGTAAAAATAACCAGGGTTTCAGAATTCGTGGAAAATCTACCTGAAAAATATGAAACAGTTATAGGGGAAAGAGGGCTAACCCTTTCCGGCGGACAAAAACAGTTAATCTGCCTTGCCAGGGCAATCCTGAAAGAGCCATCTATTTTAATTCTTGATGAGATTAGTGCTTCGTTGGATGCGGATTCCGAGAAGTTTCTTCACCAGGCACTTGATAACGTAATAAAAGGCAGGACGGTTATGTTTATAGCCCATAGATTATCCACGGTGAAGGAACTGGATAGAATTATTGTACTTAAAAAAGGCAGGATAGAGGAAGAAGGAACCCATGATGAGCTTCTGATGAAAAAAGGACTGTATGCACACCTTTGGGACCTTCAATATTCCCAGGTAAAAAAATATAGGCCGTAAGAAATAAAACGCCAGAAAATACTCAGTGAACGGTGTTTGAAATAAGTTTGGATTGTCTTTGAGGCTTTGTTTGAAAGAATGTTTTTACAAAGAAGAGAAGAGCAATCCAGAACTTATTTCCTACTTCAGCTCAGTAAATTAT
>JAMDAS010000012.1 GCA_023484085.1 Candidatus Omnitrophota bacterium | reverse complement strand
CAGGGATGCAAACCAGGTAAAGGCGGATAAAATACCTTTTAAGCATCTCGTTCCCCTTGACCAGATTATCGCTTCCGTATATAAAAAAGACGTTAATTCTGTATTTGTCCGGAATATTTATTCCCAGAGCATTCAGAAACTTGGTCCGGAGTTAAATATATTTCTTGAAATTCAGGAAAAAGAGCTTTTTAAAAATCTTTCGGAAGAACTTGCCATGGGAATAAAAATGGTAAAAGAGGGAAAAGTTTTTGTAAGCCCCGGCTACGATGGAGAATTTGGAAAAATTGAAATCAGATATGATATACCTGAAGACCCGGTCCAGCAGACCCTTTTTTAATTTTTTTTATAGAAAAATTTTTGTGTTTTACGGGAAAACATTTTTATGGGCTTGCTGGAGAGGAACTTTTTTACCATTTTCCCTTGTCTATCTTCTTTTTATTTACCTTAAAAAAATACTCACACCGTATAAAATTTTCAAACCAAAAATTATTTCAATCGGAAACATTGAGACAGGGGGAACCGGAAAAACACCCCTGGTAATGTTTCTTGCAAACGTTCTTAAAACAAGGTTCAGGTCTGTTGTCATTGTAAGCTATGGAGAAAAAATCAAGGATGAGCCTGTTTTACTGTCAGAAACTTTTCCGGAAATAAAAATATTTTCAGGAAAAAATAAAAGGAAGATACTTGAATATGTAGCTGGAAAATATAATCCGGATTTAATACTGATTGATGACGGGTTTCATTATTTTGACATAAAAAAAACAGACATAGTCATTGTTGACCCTTTTTCACGTTTTGATTTTCTTCTGCCTGCAGGATTAAAAAGATTTCCGGCTCATTTTTTAAGATATGCAGATACAATAGTCATAAATCATAGTGAGTTTTTAAAAGATGAACAGAAAGAAAAGATTAAACAAAAATATGGTAAATACAGAAAAAATATTTATTTTTCAGGATATAATCTGCTTGATTTCATAGATGTCCATGATTCTATATATCCACTTTCAATAATAAAAAATAAAAAAATTCTCTTGTTTTGCGGGCTCGGCAAACCATGGTATTTTTTAAAAAACGTTCAAAGTCTTGAGTCTGGACAGCTCTTTTTTAGCTTTTATCCTGACCATTTTAATTACACGGATTTTGATATACGGCAATTGGAAAAAACAATAAAAGAAAAAAATATTGACCTCGCAATTACTACAGAAAAAGACATTATAAAAATAAAAAAACTTTTAATTTCTTTTCCTCTTTATGCCCTCCGTATTCAATTATCTTTTGAAGAAAAATTTGATTTTGATGTATTATAATAAGTCTGCTATAATTTAAAAAATTTATAACTTACAGGGAGAAAAGATATGAGTAAATTTGAAAAAGCCTCAGATATAAAGATTGCTGTAGTGGGATATGGTGGTGCTTTTAATATGGGGAAGTATCATTTGGAAGAAAGTATGAAGGCAGGTATCGTTCCTACTGCCATAGTGGACGTTGACCCGAAAAGGATGGAAGCAGCAGGAAAAGATTTTTCCGGGATAGAAACCTATTCTTCCGTAGAAAAAATGCTTGAAAAATCCTCTGCAAATCTTATTATAATCATAACCCCGCATAATACGCATGCAAAACTTGCCATACAATGTCTTAAAGCAAACCGTAATGTTATTTCTGAAAAGCCAATGGCTATAACTACCCAGGAATGTGATGCTATGATAAAAGAAGCAGAAAAGAGAGGTTTGATGCTTTCAGTTTTTCATAATCGCCACTGGGATGGATGCATAATGGAAGCGGTAAAAAGAATAAAAAAAGGTGAAATCGGCGATGTTTTTCGCGTAGAGGCACATATGGGAGGTTATTATAAACCTGGTGACTGGTGGCGTTCATCAAAATCCATATCCGGGGGTATATTATATGATTGGGGTGCGCATTTACTTGAATATTCAATGCAGCTTATGGATTCAGAACCAATTGAAGTAACAGGTTTTGCTAAAAATGGATTCTGGTCTTCCCAGATAAAATGGGGAAAGGATACAATTGAGGATGAAGCATTTGCCTCTGTCAGGTTTAAAAATGATTCATGGCTTACGTTATGTATCAGTGGTATTGATTCAAATCCCAAAAAAGGTATGCTTGAAATTACAGGGACAACCGGGACATATATTATGAATTATGACACATGGGAGATAGTATCCCATAAAAATGGAATAGAATATATTATAAAAGGGAAAAATCCTCCATCAGAAACAGTGCGTTTTTATAAAAATATTGCTGACCATCTTGTAAAGGGGAAAGAACTGATAATAACACCGCAATGGGCCCGTCAGTTTATACACATTTTGGACCTTGCTGATAAAAGTGCAAAAAAAAGAACAAGCCTTAAAGCATAATAAAGTGACAAAAGCACAGAAGTAAATACTCAAGTAGAACGACGTTTGAAATAAGTTTGGATTGTCTTTGAGGCTTTGTTTGAAAGAACGTTTTTACAAAGATGAGAAGAGCAATCCAGAACTTATTTTCTACTTTAGACAAGTCCATTATACCTGTCCGCCAATCTTTTTGGCGGAAACACTGTCTTAGTGAATATTTACTAATTTTGTAGGTATGACTTTTATCGTATATGGGGACGGTGGGATCTTGTATTTTATAAGAAAATATGTAAAAATACCGGCCATTGCTCCATTATCCATACATAAATTTTTTTCAGGAATAAGTATTTTTATGTTTCTTTTTTCAAAATGTTCCCTGAGCCTGTCCCTGATATATTGATTTTGTATTACCCCCCCTCCAAAAAGAAAATTCTGGACAGGATACTTTTCAAGAGCCATAGACATTTTTTTTATTATTGTGTCGGTTATGGTTTTCTGGAAGGAGGCCGCTACATCAGCTTTATTCTCCAGTCCCTCTTTTTTTACATGATAAAATACAGCGGTTTTAATGCCGCTAAAGCTGAAATTAAGGCTTCCATGTAGATAGGGGCGGGGAAAATCAATCTTTTTTTCATTTCCTTCACAGGCAAGTTTTTCAAGATATGGCCCTCCCGGATAAGGCAGTTTTAAAATTCTTGCCACCTTATCAAAGGCTTCTCCGCATGCATCATCCAATGTTCTTCCTACAAGTTCAAAATCCACATGGTTTTTAATATAAAAAAGACTTGTATGTCCCCCTGAAACGACTAATCCAAGACATGGGAATTTAACGTTTTTAATAAAATTTGATGCAATATGACCATAAAGATGGTCAACAAAATATAATGGTTTTTCAAGAGAATACGCTAACCCGGCAGCAAAAGAAATGCCGATAATAAGAGAGCCTTTTAACCCCGGTGAATTTGTTACCCCTATGGCATCAATGGCATCTATTGATATAGATGCTCTGGATAATGCCTCCTGAAAAATGGGTAATATTTTTTTTAAATGTTCTCTGCTTGCTAATTCAGGTACAATACCTCCAAAAGACTGGTGGATTATATCCTGGCTATAGATAATATTTGATAAAATACGACGTCCTTTGATGATTCCAATGGATGTTTCATCGCAGGAGGTTTCAATTCCGAGAATTATCATGGTTTAGTGGACTAATTGAGATACAAAGACGAGCTTGTATCCTTCCTGTGCAATCAGGGGAACCTGTTGTTCCAAAGCAGCAAGTGTTTCAGGCAGGACGTGTCCTATGGCTATTGCATGCCCATCCTCTAATGCAACCTGTTTTGTTTCTTCTATGCTTTGAACTACAGAATTATATGAAGTATTATCATCAAGAAAAACATCTCTTTTTGCCGTTTTTACCCCTAATTTTTCAGCTTCTGTCCCGACAACTGAATAAGGGGAAGTCATACTATCAAGAAAAAACAGATTTTTATTTTTTGACTTTAAATCCATAAGAAGCTCTTTCATTTTTTCTTTATTGGAGGTAAAGAGTGAGCCTTCATGATTATTGACTCCTACAATATACCTGCCGAGCTCTTTATAGAAACCGTCAAATCTATGTTTTATTTGTTTTGCTGACATATTGATTGTGAGGAACTTTAAACCTGTCATATCTCTGGGATTATCAGGTTCTAAAGGAAGATGCATAATAACCTGACAATTCGGCATTTTACTTAAAGCTTTTGCGTCATATACCCCATAAGGAGTGTCGGGAATTACTGCAACGGTTACAGGATATGGCTGAAGTTTTTTTACTGCGCCTATTATTTCTGTGTTCCAGCCTGCGTCATCTATATCAAATGCTATTTCACCATGCCCTTTTTCTTCTTTTACAACAGGTGGTTTTATAGGGGGCGGTTTAACAAATGGTTGGATTATCGCCTTTTTGAATGGCTGGATTATTTTTGTTTTGACAGGCGGAAGCATCGGCTTTATTTCTTTTAATATAAAAAATAATGTAACAAGAATAAGAAATATAAGAAATAACACCCCTAAAACAAAAAATCTATTATTTGTATTTTTGTTGGAATTACGCATATTTTATAAAAAATCCATCAGGCACGCAAGGGAACCTTTTGCGTTAACATCATGGTTTGAACCTCATCATAAGCTTTTTGTAATTGGACATCATTTTGTAGATTTCCCATTTTGCTATTCTTGGGTTCCTTGACAATAATGTCCGGTTCAATTCCTATGTGATTGATTTTTTTGCCATCAGGTGTGTAATAATAGGCAATTGTAAGCTTGAGTTCAGAACCATGTTTGCCGATAGGGATTACGTCCTGGACAGTTCCTTTACCAAAAGTTTTGGTTCCTACAAGCATACATTGATTCCCAAGATTATCCTTAAGGGCTGCAGTTGTAATTTCTGAGGCGCTTGCACTTCCATCATTTACAAGTATGACAACAGGACCTTTCCATAATTGCTGTTTTCCTGAAAAGAAATAATTATCATACTGGGGTTTTCTTCCTTTTGTGTAGACTATCAGTTTTTTTGGTGAAAGAAAAAGCTGGCTTACATCCACGGCAGAAGTAAGTAATCCACCAGGATTATTTCTTAAATCCAGTATAAGCCCTTTTACGTTATTTGTCTTGAAATTTTCTAATGCAGATTTAACCGAAGGGGCTGTATCTTCCTGGAATACGGAAATTCTGATATAACCAACGTTTCCCTGTAAAATTTTGGATTTGACGGATTTTATCTGGATTGTGCTTCTTATCAATGGTATCTGGATAATCTTGGATGTTTTTGGGTGAAGAATGCCGATTGTAACCTTTGTTCCTTTTTTACCACGCAATTTTTTAACAACGTCCCAGACTGTCATTCCTTTTGTTGACCTGCCATTTATTTCCAATATTTCATCTCCTGCTTTTATACCTGCTTTCCATGCAGGGCTGTCTTCAATAGGACTGACAACTGTAACGACATTATTTTTAACCGTAATCTCTATTCCTACGCCTCCAAATTTCCCGGATGTTAAAATGTTCAGTTGTTTTGCTTCAGCAGGGGGCAGATATACGCTATAAGGGTCTAAAGTGGATAACATTCCCTCTATTGCCCCTATAAAAATTTTTTTATCATTCACAGGCTTGACATAATTTTGCTTTACAAGATTGGCAAGACTGGCAAATTTATCCAATTGCCTGTAAAATTGTGCTTCATTTTTTCTTGCTTCCGAGGCTTTTATGTTAAATCCAAAGATGAAACTTAATAATACAAGTACTCCAATCCATATTATAGTTTTTCTTTTCATAAAATTTGTCTCTCTCCTTTTTGGGAATTCCTTTTATAAAAGTTTTTTTAGTAAAATTTCTTTTGTTTTTACAGGGTCTGCTTTCCCCCTGCTTTTTTTCATTACCATACCTACAAGAAAACTGACAGCCTGCTCTTTCCCGTTTTTATAGTCTTTTACTGCAGATGAATTTTCATTTATAACCTCTATAACAAGCTCTTCAATCCTGTCTTTATCCTGTATCTGGACAAGTTGCCTGTCTTTAACTATTTCTGAAGCGGTTTTTCCTGTTTCAAACATTTCAAGCAGAACCTCTTTACCTGACGTTGCCGTAATTTTTTTTAAATCAACAAGTTCTATCAATTCTGCAAAATTTTTTGGGGAAATTGGACAGGTATTTATGGATATATTTTTTTCTTTAAGTATTCCAAGAAGTACTGTCTGCAACCAATTTGAAACTATTTTCGGCTCTTTATAAAAAGAGGCTGTTTCCTCAAAATAGTCTGCAAGTTTTTTTTCTGAAGTAATAACGGATACATTATACCCCGAAAGATTATATTGTTCAAAAAATCTTTTTTCTCTTTCAGATGGAAGTTCACCTATCTTTAGGGAAATTTTTTCAACCGTATCCCTGGAAATCCGGACAGGCGGAATGTCTGGTTCCGGGAAATACCTGTAATCATGAGCCTCTTCTTTTATTCTCATACTATCTGTTGTCTGGGACGTTTCATCCCATAGCCTTGTTTCCTGGCGCACTTTATTGTTTTCATTTAATAGATGCATATGCCTGTTTGCTTCAAATGACAAGGCTTTTCGTACAGATTTAAAAGAGTTCATATTTTTAATTTCTGTTTTTATACCCAACTCTTTTGAATCATGGGGTTTTATGGAAATATTGGCATCACATCTTAAAGAACCCTCCTCCATATTACAATCACTTACTTCAATATATTTAAGAAATTTTTTTAATTTCAGAAGAAAATCCTCAGCTTCTTCCGGAGATGAAATTTCCGGTTCAGTGACTATTTCCATTAAAGGTATACCTGAACGATTAAAGTCTATAAGGGATACGTTTTCATTCTTTTCACTATGGATAAGCTTGCCGGTATCTTCCTCAAGATGGACTCTTCTGATACCAATTTTTTTATTATTGACGTTTAAATATCCATCAGATGCCAGTGGTTGGCTATATTGTGAAATCTGGAAATTTTTTGGAAGGTCCGGATAGAAATAGGATTTTCTTACAAATATACATTCTGAAGGGATCCTGCAATTTAAAGTAAGAGCCGTTTTTATTCCCAATTCAATTGCTTCATAATTAAGAACAGGCAGTGTTCCCGGCATTCCAAAACAAACAGGGCATATCTGGGAGTTTTCCTTTTCACCAAATTTTGTAGAGCAGGAACAAAACATCTTGGATTCTGTCAGCAATTCAACATGAATTTCAAGTCCAATTACGATTTTATATTTTTTTTCATAAAATCCGTTATTTATACTTTCATCCGCCATTTCCGTTTTCTTTATTTTCTGCAAAATACGTTCTTACTCCTGCAATATGTCTCCTGAAGTAATCATTGAGTTTTGCAATAACAACTCTTCCTTCATATGTGCCAGCCTGGATAAACCTGTTATCCCCGATATAAATACCAACATGGTCAACATAGTCTCCATAAAAGTGGAAAAATATAAGGTCCCCCGGTTGTGCTTCTGCAAGACTTATTGGTTTTCCATCCCTGTATTGTTCAGCTGCAGTCCTTGGAAGATTAATTCCCACCTCTTTATATACTCTTTGGGTTAATCCTGAACAATCTATTCCATTCCGGGATGTTCCTCCATAAACATAAGGTGTTCCGATAAAGGTATCTGCATACTGGATAATTTTATGACCAATAGATGAAAAAAAATCATTACCATTTAACCATGTACCGGATTGTGATGTTTCAGAATGTGAAGGTTCTGTTTTATTTGCAACCTCAGGAATAACAATAATTTCTCCCGGGGTTACCTGGTTATCTGTAATTAAATTTTCTTTTGCAAGCCAGTCAGGGTCAAGATTAAATCTTTTTGCTATGGAGGTTAAAGTATCTCCAATTTTGACCTGGTAATATGTTACCGAGGAGCTGTTTATTACAGAGCTTATGGGTTTTGTTTCAACAGCATTTATATCTTTTGTTTCTGTGGGGGTATATGCCTGTCTGGGGATATATGTCTTCATGGCAGTTTGCCCGACGATTAAGGTTTGTCCCATCCTTAAATCATACGGGTTGGAGATATTATTTACTCTTTCCAGCCAGCCGACGGATACGCCGTATCTTGATGCTATGGAATCAAGGGTATTTCCCCATTGTACCCTGTAGTATTTGTTTGTGTAGTTTGTTTCTGTTGGGGTATATGTTTGTGGGACAGTTTGTCCGACAATTAAGGTCTGTCCTATTTTTAAATCATACGGGTTGGAGATATTATTTACTCTTTCCAGCCAGCCGACGGATACGCCGTATCTTGATGCTATGGAATCAAGGGTATTTCCCCATTGTACCCTGTAGTATTTGTTTGTGTAGTTTCCTACTATGAGTTTTTGACCCGGATAAATTTCATTGCTTCTAAGATTATTCCATGATTTGAGCTGTTGAATGGAATGCCCGTATCTATGTGCAAGAAGATATAGATTTTCTCCTCTTTGCACTATATGGTATGTTTGTGCCTGAATAAAAGTAATTGCACATGTCAGGTATATAATTGATAATATTTTCCATTTTTTCATCACGCCTCCTTTTTTATATCCATTTCTAATTTATCTAATCTTTCAATAATCTTTCCCTGTTCTTTGATAATAATTTTCAATGCTTTTGCCACAGGGTCGGGAAGTTTGTCATGGTCAAGGTCAATAATACTTTCCTGCTTTTTTACTGCCATACCAGGGACTCCAACCACAGTGGTATCAGCAGGTACTGATTTTACAACTACAGAACCTGCGCCTATTCTTGCGTTATCTCCAATTTCTATTGGACCCAGAACAATTGCACCTGCGCCGATTACTACGTTGTTACCCACTGTAGGATGCCTCTTTTTCTTTTCATGGGTAACTCCTCCAAGTACAACCCCCTGGTATAATAAAACATCATCTTTTATTACTGACGTTTCACCTATTACAACTCCCATTCCATGGTCAATGAAAAATCTTCGTCCTATTTTTGCCGCAGGATGTATTTCAATCCCGGTAAAAAATCTTGTTAAATTAGAAAGAAACCTCGCAAATGTTTTCCAGCCTGAATTCCACAAAACATGGTTTAATCTGTGCATCCAGATTGCATGCAGCCCTGAATAACATAAAATAATTTCAACGGTATTCCTTGCTGCCGGGTCTCTTTTAAAAACTGTCTCTATATCTTCGCTTATTTTTTTAAACATGTCAAATTTCAATATTATACTTGAAATTCTGACATTATGATAAGTTTGGATTGTCTTTATGTCAGAATTTCAAACTTTCAAATCTTTTTTTCAATGTCTGAAGAAATTTTCCACCATATGTGCCATCAATGATTCTATGGTCCAGAGACAGCGTCACCCACATTGTTTCAGCAACTGCGATGTTGCCATCTTTGACAACAGGTTCTTTTTCAATCGCTCCAACAGCCATTATGGCAACTCCTGGAGGACTGATAATTGCTGAAAAATTTTTCACACCAAACATTCCGAGATTGGAAACTATGAATCTTGCTTCTCCCATGTCTTCATGGGAAAGTGTTTTATCCCTTGCCTTGTTTATTATGCCTTCCCTGAGAGAGGATATTTCTTCAATCGTTTTGTTTTCTGCATCCCTGATAACAGGGACTATAAGACCATCTTCAATACCTATTGCAAGCCCAATGTCTATTGTTTTATATAGCCGTATTTGATTATTTACAATTGATGCATTTAACAAGGGAAAATCTTTTATTGTTTTTGCGGTCCAGAAAATTAAAAAATCAGTATACGTAATCTTTTTTTCTTTTGATTTTTTCTCTTTTTCCTTTGTAACATTATCCATTAAAAATCTTGATGAAAGATAATAGTGGGGTATGTTCTGTTTACTGAACGTCAGTTTTTCTGCAATGATTTTTCTGAATGGCGTCCATGGAATAACTTCGTACTGCTGGTTTTTTTCCTGTGATTTTAACGTTTCTGAATAAGCAAGGACGTCTTTTTTTTCTATCCTTCCTTCTTCACCCGTTCCATGGATTATTGAGAGTGGGATTCCCATTTCTTCAGCCAATCTTCTTGCTACAGGACTTGCTTTAATTCTTTCATCCTTTATTGGCTCTTTTATGACTGTACTTTCAGTGGAAATGATTTCCCCCGTAATTTCTTTTGTTTCCTTTTCAATAGTTTGGGATTTTTCCTTGACATCTTCATCCGGCTTATCTGTTATATAAGCAATAACGGTTGTTACGGGTATGGCATTTTCAGAGGGAGGGTATAAAATTTTTCTCAGGTATCCGTTATGAAGAGATTCAATCTCAAAATTTGTCTTATCACTCATTACCTCAAAAAGCACTTCCCCTTTTTTAATATAATCCCCTTCATTTTTTGTCCATTTTACTATATATCCTTCTTCCATGGTTTCACCTAATTTGGGCATTATTACTTCTTTTGTCATAGTATTATTCCTTTCGCTCCCCTTACGATATCATCCACCTGGGGGATTGCAAGTTTTTCAAGCACAGAACTTTTGGGCATAGGAACGTCAGCACCTGCAATTCGTTTTACCGGCGCGTCAAGATGATCAAAGCACTCCTCCATAATTTTCATACCGAGCTCTGCACCGGTACCTGATGTTTTGGTATCCTCTTCAACAATAATAACCTTATTGGTTTTTTTTATGGATTTTGTAATTGTATCCATATCAAGCGGACTTAATGTTCTCAGGTCAATAACTTCTGCGTTTATTCCTTCTTTTTCCAGAATTTTTGCTGCCTCTAAAGAAAAAATAAGCATCCTTGAATATGTTATGATTGTTACGTCTTTCCCCTCTTTTTTTACATCAGCAGCACCAAGAGGTATTGTATACTCTTCTTCAGGGACAGGCCCTTTTGTATTATAAAGCATTTTATGTTCAATAAATACAACCGGATTATCATCCCTGATAGAGGTTTTGAGAAGACCTTTTGCATCATAAGGGGTGGCAGGCATGACTACTTTTAATCCGGGTACATGTAAAAGCCATGCTTCAAGACTCTGTGAGTGATGTGCTCCCAGTGACCTTCCTGCTCCGCCTTCTGTTCTTATGGTAAGTGGCATTCTGGATTTTCCTCCAAACATATACCGGATCTTTGCTGCCTGGTTTGAAATCTGTTCAAGTCCCAGGGATATAAAATCAATGTACATTATTTCAACCACGGGTCGCATTCCTGTCATTGCGGCACCAATGCCAATACCTATAATTGCTGATTCCGATATTGGAGTGTCTTTTATCCTGTCATCTCCATATTTATGCCATAAGTCTGCCGTAACGCCGTACGCTCCACCGTATATCGCGATATCCTCTCCAGCCAAAAAAACGGTTTGGTCCCTTTCAATTTCCTCTTTCAAAGCCTCATTAAGTGCCTGCCTGTAAGTTATTTCCCTCATAATAATTTTTTATTTTACTTCAAATCTTTAATTTAGTAAATTTTAGAGATTTTAATGTAATACAATCTGAATCATAGTAGGAATATCAGAATGAGAAATCATTAAAAATATCGTTTTTAACGTAAAAATACTTTGAAAAAGAAAAAGCGTCAGGGAAAAAACAAAAAAATGGTATAACATGGTTTTTCTTTTTAAGTTCCTTATATGGATAGGTTTGAATGGAAATATAAACGGGACGTTTTTTTTATAGTTTAAATATGTTTCTCCAAACCTTAAAGCCAGTTCTTTCTCTTCATAAATTTTAGCATATACAAAAATAAAGACTATGACCCCCAGAGAAATAAATAAAAATGAAATATCCTTTAATAAAAAAGCAGACCCGACAAAAAGGAAGCTATACCCTAAATACATTGGATTTCTGCAATATTGATATACGCCATTTATAATAAGATGTTCAGGGGGAAACTGGGGCAGCATTGTTCCTCTCCTGTGGAGAGATACGAATGATGAAATTGTAAATAAAACCCCGGGTAATAAAAATATAATCCCCAGGATTAAATCTATGACATGATTATGCGGAAAAATAAAAGAAAAATATTTCCCTTTGGGTAAAAACAGAAAAAAGAAAATAGGAATTATTATCCATTCCCAGATTATTCCTAAAGATACTAAAAAAAACAATTGGGAATGGATAATAATTCCTATTTTCT
>JAMDAS010000015.1 GCA_023484085.1 Candidatus Omnitrophota bacterium | reverse complement strand
TGGATGGGTTTTGGAAATCAATGCAGGCTGTACCTTTAATTCCATCGTCCGGTTTTCTTTTTTTGCAATGGCAAGTAATTTTATTTTATAACCAAGACTTCCTGCGTACTCAATATCAATCTGCCCGATTTTTTCAATTCCTTTAATAGGAAAATTTTCAGCCGTAATCCTGCTGTGAAAAGCAAATGTTGAAAGTATGGCAAGTTTTTGCGCAGTATCCATTCCTGCTATGTCCAGGGAAGGGTTTGATTCTGCATATCCGAGTTTTTGGGCAGTTTTAAGAGCATCGCTAAATTCCATTTTATTTTCTGTCATTGATGAAAGTATAAAATTTGTCGTTCCGTTTAAAATTGCTGTAATCTTTGTAATCTTGTTTGACAAGAACCCTTCTTTTATACTTTTTATTATCGGGATAGCGCCCGCAACACTTGCTTCAAATCCGAGATAAGACCTGTTTTCATTACTTAACTGAAGAAGTTCGGATAGTTTTGTTGAAAGAAGAAACTTATTGGCAGTAACTACGGATTTTTTATTTTTTATGGAATCCCTGATAATCTGCTCTGCCGGATTTTCCTTGCCTATAAGCTCAACGACTATATCTATATCAGGGTCATTAATTATCTCATTAAAATCTGATGTTATCTGCTCTTTAGATGGCATCCATATTCTTTTTTTATTCCAGTCAGTATCACAAATTTTTTTTATTTCAAGTTCAATCCCTGTTTTTTTTAAAAAATACAACCTGTTTTCATCAAGAACCTTTGCAGTATGCGAACCTACGACTCCAAACCCGATAATTCCTATTTTTATCTTTTTTTTCATTTTACTTTTTCATGAATAAGTTCTGGCACAAGAAAAAAGAATAAGTTTGGATTGTCTTTGAATATTTATTTGAAAAAACGTAGTTATAAATATGAGAAGAGCAATCCAGAACTTACTTATATAACCCGACTGGTTGTGTGTTTTTTTGAATCCCTGTAAAAAACAATCTTCTTTGTAAACCCTCTATTTTATTCTCTTTCATTTTATTTGCTTCTATCCCCTCTTCCTTCCTTATTTTAATTGCACCTGAAAGATAAAGCTTGCTTAAATTATAGTTTGTTTCAGGATTTTCCCCTTTTAAACCTGTCTCTGCGGATTTTTCTGCAAGTATCAGGTCAACTACGTATTCATTCTGAAAAGACATATACCATAATACGTCCCATTCTCTTTTTATCAAAGGATACCTTGGAATTCTTTCAAGGCCGTCTCTTAACAGTTTATAATCATAAATATTTTTAGTGAGCGCTTCTAATCTTTGAAGATTTGCATAAGCAATTTTTTCCTTTATCTCAAAAAGAATTTTATTCACCTGTTTCAAAGAAAAATTCCATTTCAAAGCAATCTCTTTTGCTTCCTGAGCCAATTCTTCCACTTTTGTATATCTTCCTTCTTCATAATATTTTTCCATCTGAGATACCAATTCATTAAATTCTGCTTTTGCTTTCTTTAACTCCTGCAATCGTTTTTCTTCTGCGAGCTTCTTCTGTAGTGCTTCCTCCTGCGCCTTTTTTTGTTCCATCATCTTTTTCTGGTATGCCTGATAATATTTATACCCATATAAGCCACCGATGACCAAAATAATAAGGACAATAACAGAAATTAATTTTTTTATAAGTTTATTTTTTTTAGACTGATTGATTTTATCCTGTCCTTGTTTTTCCTGGGATTTATTATTTGGATTCTCCATTAAGCTCCTCCCTGAAAGAAATCAACGATTTTTTCAGTTCTTCAATCTTATTATCAATAATCTCTTTCATAACAAAACTTCCCATTATCACCCCATCCGCATATTTTTTAATTTCTTTTACCTGTGCTGCATAAGAAATCCCAAAACCCACTGCTACAGGTGTATGGGAAATTTCTTTCAGGCTTTTCAGGTCATCCATTAACCTTTCAGGAAGTTGTTCCCTTGGGCCTGTTACCCCTGCAAGTGAAATATAGTATATAAACCCTGAAGATTTTTTTAAAATTTTTTCTTTTCTTCTTTCTGATGTCGTAAATGTCAGGAATGAAATAAGGTCAATTCCATAGGTTTTAAGGGAATCTTTCAATGGTCCGGACTCTTCAAAAGGAAGGTCCGCTATAATAATGCCTGACACACCTGTCTGAAAACACTCTTTTGCAAAATTATCAATACCAAACTGATACACGGGATTGTAATAACTCATTAAAAGATATGGGATGGAAATTCTTGCTTTCAATCTTTCACATAAAGAAAATATGCTTTTTAGATTTGTCCCTTTTTCCAATGAGAGCTGATTAGTATGCTGAAGAATTGGTCCATCAGCGATTGGGTCTGAAAACGGAACCCCGATTTCAATCATGTCAACGCCGGTTTTTTCAAGTTCTACGGCAAAATTCTCTGTAAACATGATGTCAGGAAATCCTGCCGTAAGATAAACAATCAGGGATTTTTTACCCTGTTTTTTTAATTCATTGAATTTGTCATTTATTCTCATAATGTCCCTTCAATCTCAGCTACCTCCTGCACGTCTTTATCACCCCTGCCGGAAAGATTAATTACAATAATGTCATTCTGTCTGAATTTCTCTTTGTTGTTTATAACCCATGATACTGCATGGGCTGATTCAAGAGCCGGAATAATACCCTCTGTTTCTGAAAGAAGATGAAAAGCTTTTAAGGCATCATTATCATTAACTGCAAAATACTGTGCTCTTCCTGTCTCTTTGTAAAAACTATGTTCAGGACCGACACCTGGATAATCAAGTCCGGCTGAAATTGAGTGTGTGGGATGAATCTGTCCATCTTTGTTTTGAAGGACGTAGCTTAAGCTTCCATGCAGAATACCAGGGCTGCCTTTGCATAATGTTGCTGAATGTAAATTAGTATCAAGACCTTTTCCCCCTCCCTCTACTCCAATAAATTTCACATTCCTGTCATTCTCAAATGGATAAAAAAGCCCCATACTGTTACTTCCTCCGCCAACGCAGGCAACAAGATAGTCAGGAAGTTTTTTTTCAATTTTTAAGAGCTGTTTTTTTGTTTCTTTTCCTATAACAATCTGAAAATTCCGGACGAGCATCGGGTATGGATGAGGACCTGCAACTGAACCAATTACATAATGTGTTCTTTCAAAAGAGGATATCCAGTCTCTCATTGCCTCGTTCATTGCATCCTTAAGTGTTTTTGTTCCGGAAGATACAGAGATTACATTTGACCCAAGAAGTTTCATCCTGTATACGTTTAAGGACTGCCTTTTGATATCCACTTCCCCCATGTAAACATCGCATTTAAGTCCAAATAAAGCTGCGGCAGTAGCAGTTGCCACTCCATGCTGGCCTGCTCCTGTTTCAGCAATAACCCTTGTTTTTTTCATGTATTTTGCAAGCAAAACCTGTCCGATTGTATTATTAATCTTGTGAGCTCCTGTAAAAGCCATATCCTCTCTTTTCAGGTAAACTCTTGCGCCAATTTTTTCAGAAAAACTCTTTGCAAAATAGAGTGGGGTAGGCCTGCCGGCATATACTTCAAGGTAATATTTCAGGTCTTTCCGGAACATCCCTGATTTTATCGTTTCCTTGTATCTTTTTTCCAGTTCCTCCAGTGGCGACATTAAAGTCTCAGGAGCAAATTTCCCGCCAAAAATTCCAAATTTTCCATACTTATCAGGTAGTTTCATCTTTTTTTATTTTCTATTTAATAGTATCTATTTTACTCTTTTTTGACAAATAAGGCAAAGATAATTATTCCTGCTCACCGATGATACTTTTTATTGCTTTTAACAATGATTTTATTTTTTTTATATCTTTTATCCCGGGTTTTTTTTCAACACCGGATGCAACGTCTATCCCTGAAGGCTTGACAACAAAAAAAAGCTTTTTAACATTTTTTGAATTTATACCGCCTGAAACAAAAAATTTTATGTTTTTATCCTCTAATTTTTTAAGAACGCTCCAGTCAAAAGTTTTTCCTGTTCCACCAAAATTTCTATCATCGGCTGAATCAAAAAGAAAATAATCTACAGGATATTTATCAATGTTTCCCGGAAGCCTTTTATTAATCCTGAAAGCCTTGATAATAATTTTGTCAGGGAATATTTTTCTGATTTTTATGCAAAATTCAAGAGTTTCATTTCCATGTAATTGAATTCCATCTAATTGACGTTTTTCAACTACGTCTCTGATTTCTTCTGTTGATGAATTTACGAAAACCCCTATTTTCTTTGTTTTCTCAGGAATACTGCATATAACTTTTTTAAGATTTTCCGGTTTTACGTATCTTTTACTTTTTTGATAAAAATTAAATCCTAAAAAACCCACTCCCAATTTACAACAATCTGTTATATCCTTTTTTCGTTTCAATCCGCATATTTTAATAATCATTATAGAAAGATTATATTCACTTTTTAGATGTAGAATTTAAGGTTTTTTTTACTCATTCCTTTGTTTGTTATACTACTTTATTTTATAATCTGTCAATTTCTATATTTCAAGAAGCCAATTCCAACTTATTCTACCTGCTCAACTAATGTTGGACAGTAGTGTAATCATTTAAGTAATCAATAGTTTTTTTAATTCATCAGCAGTATTTTTAGATCTAAGAAGACGTTCACCTATCAAAATACCACTGACACCTGCTTCAAGTAATTTTTGCACATCTTCTTTATATTTTATTCCGCTTTCACTGATAATTGGTGTTTTAATTTTTCTTAAAAAAGGCATCAAATCAAACGTTGTCTGAATATCTGTTTCAAGAGTATCAAGATTTCTGTTGTTTATCCCGAGAATAATTTTTGAAAAATCAGAAACATTGTTTAAAACCATTTCTATTTCTTTTTTATCATGTACCTCAATAATTGTCTCTAATTTTAAAAATACGGCAATGTTTATGAGCTCTTTTAAAGAAGAGATTGAAAGAATTTTTACTATCAGAAGAATAATATCTGCACCATAAAATTTCGCTTCATAGAGCTGGTATGGGTCAACAATAAAATCTTTCATCAGAACGGGTAAATCCACTGCCTTTTTTACCCTTTGTAAATCCTCCAATCTCCCAAGAAAAAATTTTTCCTCTGTAAGAACTGATATTGCGTCTGCTCCCGCTTTTTGGTATAAAAGTGCTGTTTTTTCAGGAGAATATTTTTTTTTAATAAGTCCTGCTGATGGGGAGGCTTTTTTAGTCTCGGCAATTATAACAAATGGTTTTTTTTCAAATGTTTTAACAAGACTTCTACATGGAGAAACAGGAAAAATCTTTTTTTCAAGTATTTCAACGGGAATTTTCTTTTTTATTTCCTCCAAATATATTTTTTTGACATCAACTATTTTATCAAGAATCATAAGGGACTAATCTTTCTTAGTTATCATGGGAAAATTTAATGATTTTTTCAAGATTTGCAAATGCTCTACCTGATTTAATGGATTTATCTGCCACTTCAATTCCATCCGTAACATTTAGAACCTGGCCGGATATATAAAGTAAAGAAGCCGTATTTAACAGGATAATGTTTTTTTTAGGCCCTTTTTCCTGAGATGAAAGAATCCTCTTAAGAATCTCTGCATTTTCTGAAGCCGTTGTCCCTGCAATGTCTTTAAGAAGGCATCTTTTCATTCCAAAATCTTCAGGTTTTATCTCAAATCTTTCAATCCTATCCGTAACGTCTGCGATATATGTTTTGTCTGTCAGGGTTATTTCATCTATTCCATCCTCACCAAAACATACCCATGCTCTTTTAACGCCAAACCTTAAAAGTATTTCAGGAATAATTTCAAATAATCTGCTATCACTTACACCAACAAGTAAAACATTAGCTTTTGCAGGATTACACATGGGACCGAGAACGTTAAAAATTGTTTTAAATCCAAGTTCTTTTCTTACACCTGCAATCTGTTTCATTGCAGGATGATAAAGAGGGGCAAAAAGAAAAGTAAAATTAAAATTTTCAAGCATCTGTGCCGCTTTTCCTGCTGGTATCTTTATTTCCATTCCAAGACTTTCCAGAATGTCAGCACTGCCGCAATGGCTTGATATGGAACGATTACCATGTTTTGCTATATGTACTCCGCATGCAGAAGATAAAATTGCGGAAGCAGTGGATATATTAAATGTTCCTTTATAATCTCCACCTGTTCCCACTATATCAGCAATAATATCTCTATGGAATGAAACCGGGGTTGCTCTTTCTCTTAAAACCAGTGCAGCCGCATAAATTTCTTCAGGTGTTTCTCCTGAAAATCTAAGTGCCGTAAGAAAAGCGGATGTAAGCACAGGAGAAATTTTTCCATCCATAATGTCCTCAAACGTTGTTTTTGTCTCGTGGACAGTAATCTTACCACCGGATAAGAGCTTTTTTATTAATTCCGTAATCATTTTATTTTCAAATTTTAATAAGTTATAAGTAAGTTTGGATTGTCTTTAATGCTTTATTTGAAAAAAAGTATTTATAAAGCAGTAAAGAGCAATCCAGAACTTATCTCTTACTTTAGTTTATTGTATATTCTTATATCGGAATTTCATTTTATTTTCAAAAAATTTAAAAGAACTTTTTTACCTTCTAAAGTAAGAATGGATTCAGGGTGAAACTGAACTCCATAAATCTTGATTTTTTTATGTTTCACCCCCATAATTTCCTTGTCATCCCTGCTTAAAGCCGTAATTTCAAGAACGTCAGGGACAGATTTTTTTTCAATAACAAGAGAATGATACCGTGTAGCAGCAAATGGATTTTGTACATTTTTAAAAATATCTTTACCATTATGGGAAATAAGCGACGTTTTGCCATGCATAATTTTTTTAGCCCTTACTATCTTTCCTCCAAAAACATAGCCAATCGCCTGGTGTCCCAAGCATACACCAAGAATTGGAATTTTACCGCCAAATTCTTTTATTACATCAGATGAAATCCCTGCATTTTCAGGTCTCCCGGGTCCAGGTGAAATTACGATGTGAGAAAATCTCATTTTTTTTAAAGCATCCATACCTATTGCATCATTCCTGAAGACTTTTACCTTAAAACTCAGTTCCCCGATATACTGAACAAGATTGTAAGTAAATGAATCATAATTATCTATAACCAGTACCATATTCCCCTCTATATTATATCAATTGTTTTTGATAATTCATACGCTTTTTTTAAAGCCATGGATTTATTTATCGTCTCATTATACTCGTTTTCCGGTATGGAATCAGCCACTACGCCACCTCCTGCCTGAACGAATAATTTTTTCCCATCAGTGAAAAACGTCCTTATTGTTATGCAAAAATCCATATCCCCCTGAAATCCAAAATAACCCACTGCGCCTGCATAAGGGCCCCTTTTTTCATGTTCCAATTCCTCTATTATCTCCATTGCCCTTATCTTTGGCGCTCCTGTAACGGTTCCTGCCGGGAAAGTCGCACGCAACAGGTCAAATTGATTTTTTCCTGGTAAAAGACTTCCTGTAACATTGGAGACAATATGCATAACATGGGAATATCTTTCAATAAACATCATGTCTGTAACAGATACCGAACCGTTTTTACAGACCCTTCCCAGGTCGTTTCTTCCCAGGTCCACAAGCATGACGTGTTCTGCGATTTCTTTTTTGTCTTTTTTTAATTCCTCCTCTAATTTTTTGTCTTCATTCTCGTTTTTGCCTCTTGGTCTTGTACCTGCAATAGGTCTTAGTGTTGCCTGATTTTTTTCAAGTTTTACAAGAATTTCAGGAGAAGAACCCATCATCTTGATGTTCTTAAAACTCAAAAAAAACATATACGGTGATGGATTAACAGAACGAAGCGCCCTGTAAATCCGGAATGGGTCAACGTCAAGGTCTTTTTCCCATCTTTGTGAAGGAACAACCTGAATTATATCCCCTGCCTTTATATATTCCTTGGCTTTTCTTACTGTCCTTTCATATTCCTCTTTTTTAAAATTTGAAACAAAATCAGGACAAGAGGATATTTTTATTCCTGACTTAAATCTTAAAGGCTGCCTGAGTTTTTCAACAATGCTGTATATGTCTTTACGTGTTTTTTCATAAATTTCATTGACTGGGGAGGAATCTATAAATGCATTGGATAAAACAATTATGTTTTTCTTAACGTGGTCAAAAATAATAAAATTACCGCATACCTGAAAGTATACATCAGGGAAAACGTTTTTCTTTTCAGGATTTTCAGGAAGTTTTTCAAGAAATCTCACATAATCATAGGATATATAGCCAACTGCGCCACCAATAAAGGAGGGCAATCCCCTGACTTCAGGCTGACGATATTCTTTAATAATCCTTTCAATCTCTTTTAAGGGTTCACCCGTAATGGCCTTTTTTTCTTTCCTGCCATGTTTTTCAATTTCCATGGAAACCTGTTGAGACCGGAATAAAATAAATGGTTGAAAACCTATAAAAGAATATCTTCCGATTTTTTCCCCCTGTTCAACGCTTTCCAATAAAAAACAATTATCTGTTTCGTTGTTTATTTTCAAAAACGCAGAAACAGGTGTTTCAACGTCTGAAAGAAATTCTGTCCATACAGGGATTACGTTATACAGCCGTGCAATCTTTTTAAATTCCTCAAAACCCGGTTTTATTTCCATATCCAATTATATCATAAGGAAAATGGTTAAGTTAAATAAAATAAATTGGTAGTCCGCCGGAAACAAGAAAGCCTTTTTTAGTGGAAATGATTTTATGGTTTACCCTGTTAATCAATTCCTGCTTTTGTAATTGTTTTATTATTTTTTCAGCATTTTCTCCATTCAGGTATTTTTCAGGAACACCATTTTGTGTTCTAAACCCCAGATAAATTTTTTCAATTTTAGCCTGTTGTTCCGTTAATTTTTCTTTTTTTTCAATTGGAAGCCTGTCTGCTCCGCATTCCTTACAATACTTTTCAAAAGATGAATAATTAGACCATCTTTCTTCATTAAAAAATGAGTGTGCAGAAGGGCCCAAACCAAGATATGGAATACGTTCCCAGTATTTCATATTATGCCGGCAAAAGTATTTTTTATTTCTTGCAAAATTTGAAACCTCGTAGTGGACATAACCTTTTTCTTCAAGAAAATCTGAGGTTTTAAGAAACAGGTCTGCCTGTTTTTTTTCAGAAGATTCCTTAATTTTCTTTTCGTTCATCATTTTTCCAAAAGGAGTGTTTTCCTTTATCGTCAGTTGGTATGCTGAGATATGTTCAGGCTCAAATGAAAGTGCATCATTTAATACTTTCAGCCACGTATTTTCTGTCTGGCAGAACAGCCCGTATATCAGGTCAACGTTTAATATAAACCCGGCTGACTTAATAATTGAAATGACATTTTTTATGAGGTTTATACTATGACGTCTGCCAAGAAATTTTAAATCCCTTTCATCAAAAGACTGGACGCCGAGACTTATACGATTTACTCCTGCACTTTTTAAAATCATAACTTTTTCTTTTGAGACGTCTTCAGGATTTAATTCTATCGTAAACTCTGAAACAGATGAAAAGGTAAACGTCTTATTTAGATTTTCAACAAGCCTGAAAAACTGTTTTGCACTCAAAATACCGGGTGAGCCGCCGCCAATATATATTGTCCCAAATTCCCGGCATAGCTCCACGTTTTTATAAAAACTCATTTCTTTTATAAGTGATAGTATAAATTTTTCTATATCTTCTTCTTGAGAAATAATAGAATAAAAATCACAATATGGGCACTTGCTTCTACAAAATGGTATATGGATATAAAGACCGGGTTTATTCATTTTCAATCTTCAGCACTGATATAAATGCATTCTGTGGAATTACCACTGAACCAACAACCTTCATCTTTTTTTTACCTTCTTTCTGTTTCTCAAGAAGTTTTCTCTTCCGGGTAATATCGCCGCCATAACACTTTGCTATTACGTCCTTTCTAAAAGGAGAAATAGTTGACCTGCTTATTATCTTGCTTCCTATGGCTGCCTGTATGTCTATTCTTATCTGTTGTTTCGGTATTGTTCCTTTTAATTTCTCACATATTCCTTTTGCTCTCCTGTAGGCATTTTCTTCATAAATAATCATTGAGAGGGCATCTATTTTTTCACCATTGATAAGAATATCAAGTTTCACGACCTTACTTTCCCTGTACTCAAAAAACTCATAATCAAATGAACCATATCCCTGTGTTATACTTTTTAATTTATCATGAAAGTCAAAAATCACCTCAGACAAAGGCATTTCAAAGCGAAGCTCCACCTGACCCTGCCTGGGATAATTAAACCTGGAATTAATGCCTCTCCTGTCCATTCCAACTTTCATAATGGCTCCAAAATATTTTTCAGGTGCATATATGGTTATGTTCACGTATGGTTCTTCACATTTTTTAATTTTTGACGGGTCAGGATAATAAAGCGGATTATCAATGGTAATTGTCTGGTCATTGGAAAGAGTAAATCTATACTGAACAGTGGGGATTGTCATTATTACGGACTGGCTGAATTCCGTTTCAAGTCTTTCCTGAACAATCTCTAAATGTAAAAGCCCTAAAAAACCGCACCTGAATCCAAGTCCCAATGCTGCTGAGGAATCTTTTTGATAAACAAAAGCGGCATCATTCAGTTTGTATTTTGCCAGGGCATCCTTCAGGGATTCATAGTCTTCAGATGAAACAGGATAAATAGAAGAAAAAACGACTGGTTTTGATTCCCTGAACCCGGAGAGAGGAGAGGAAGCAGGATTTGTTGAAAGGGTTATGGTATCCCCGATTTTAACCTCATTTACGTCTTTTATCCCGGCAATTATATACCCGACAGAACCTGCATAAAGTTCATTTACGGAAATCCTGCTTAGCCTGAATATCCCTGTTTCCTCTACGGTAAACCTTGAATTGCCTGACATAAGAGTTATTACGTCCCCTGGTTTTATTCTGCCATCAAATATTCTGCAGGAAACAATCGTTCCCCTGAAAACGTCGTATGTGGCGTCAAATATAAGTGCTGTAAGAGGTTTTTGTTTATCCCCTTCCGGAGCCGGTATATACCTGACAATTGCCTCCAAAATGTCTTCAATTCCAATCCCTTCTTTGGCAGAGCAGAGGATTGCCTCCCCGGGGTCAAGAGCAAGCTCTTTTTCAATCTGTTCTTTCACTTTATCAATATCAGCAGTAGGAAGGTCTATTTTGTTTATCACGGGAATTATTTTCAGATTTTCCTCCATTGCAGAAAAAAGATTTGCTATTGTCTGCGCCTCAACCCCCTGGGATGCATCTATAACAAGAAGCACCCCCTCACAGGATGCCAGTGCCCTTGAAACCTCATAATGGAAATCCACATGCCCGGGTGTATCAATAAGATTTAAAAGATATTCTTTCCCATCTTTTGCCTTGTAAGGAATATTTATTGTCTGGCTTTTTATTGTTATTCCTCTTTCCCGTTCAATCTCCATGTTATCAAGAATCTGGTTCCTGAATTCTCTTTCAGGAACAACACCTGAATGCTGGATAATCCTGTCTGCAAGCGTTGATTTTCCATGGTCAATATGCGCAATAATACTGAAATTTCTTATATTTTCCATATCAGTTTAAAGGGTCAACGTTAACCTTTATTTTATGAACGTTTTCCTCTTTTATCGTTTTTTTAAGAATATCCATGGAGGATTTAATGTCCTCCACTTTCCATAGAATGCTATTTTTCTCTTTTGTCATAAAATTTTCCTTATAGACCTGTCCATGTTTTTCAATCTTATCACAAAATCCGGCAATTTTATCTCCCTGTGTTTGAACGGGAAAATCCAATCTGATAATATGAGAAAAAGGTGGAAATTGAAGTTTTTTCCTGATTGAAAGCTCGTAATCATAAAAATGATTAAAATCATTTTTTAAAAGACTCTGGTAAACCGGCAGTTGGGAATTATACGTCTGGATGAGCACCCTGGCATTGGCTACTAATTTTTTCCTGAGTTTCTGGATTAATATAAAAAATCTTTCTTCACTCTGAAACGTTTCTCCCTGAATAAATATCTCCCCGTTAAGAATAATAACCAGGGCGGGTAAAATTTCCTCAAGATAATTCATTACGCTTTGCGTCCCTATAAAAATCCTGAATTTTTTATTCGTAAAAACAGTATTTTTATCTATTTTCAAGACAGGGAAATCAGTATAATCTTTTGACAATATTTCAAAAAGCACGTCATTCCATTTAATATTATTGTTAATAATTACGGCTATACCATTCTCAAGAATCGTTTTTTCCAGTATATGTCTTGAAAATTCATTCAAAAACCATTTTTTGAATGGCTTTTTAAGAGGAACAAGAATGACCTGTGGGAGCTCTCTTTTTTTTATAATAAAATGTTTTATTTCTTCTTTTCGGATAAGATTTACTTCAAAAAGGTCAGGCTGCATAGTTGAAAGAACAAGAGGCACGTTCTCATTTTCAGAAACGTAAAAAGCAATATCCCTGGTATGATAGCGGGGCACCCGTGTTTCCTTATGAGCAAAATCCTCGGGTTCATCAACGACAAGCAGTTTTATTGATTTTAACGGTGCAAAAATGGCAGCTCTTGTTCCAACTACGATGATATTATCCAGGTTCATTATTTTAAACCAGTTTTCTGTTTTTTGTTTTTTCCCCTGTTCCCCGGATAAAACTATTACTCTCCCCGGAAAAACGTCCCTGATTCTTTCATAAAATTTTTGCATGTCTTTTAGATAGGCAAAGACATAAATCTGTGAGCCCTGAACGGACATTGCAATCTCTGTAAAAAAATCAATTTTATCTGCCCTATCGTAAAACTCTACAATTTCTCCTGAATTTTCACCGGATATATTTTTAAAAACATCACCTGCAGGGTGATTTTCAGTTTGTTTTGTTAAATATTCCGGGTTAAGAGCAATATTATTACTCAAATAATAAAAAATCTGTCCTAAAGAAACAAACTGAGTATCTGCCAGCCACTCACAAATTTTTAACGTTCTTTTCGGGAAAACAGGATATTTGTCATAAACCTTTATAATTTTTTTATACTTATATTGCCCGGATTTCTGCTCTTTATTAATACCTGTAATCCAGCCAATTTTTTTTTGTTTGCCAAATGGTTCACTGAAAAA
>JAMDAS010000005.1:48216-50023 GCA_023484085.1 Candidatus Omnitrophota bacterium | reverse complement strand
TGTTGAGGGTAGAATATAATAAAGAAGGAAAAATTATAGGAATTGAAATTGCTGAAATAACTAAAAGATTAGTTAAACCTCTTGCCAGAAAATTGATTACTGCAGTTAAGTAAAAGTGGATAAGTTGAAAATATACAGGGGGTTTTTTTGAAGATAATTAAAGTCGGAAATATTTCCATTGGAAGAGGCAGGTTTTGTTTTATTGGCGGGCCATGTGTGATAGAGAATGAAAAGGTTGTTTTTAAAACTGCTGAATTTCTTAAAAATATTACAGAAACATTAGGTATCCCTTTCATTTTTAAAAGCTCTTATGACAAGGCAAACAGGTCGTCTATAGATTCTTTCCGCGGTGTCGGCTTAAAAAAAGGAATGGAGATATTCTCTGAATTAAAAAAAACGTTTAATATACCCGTTATCACTGATGTTCATTGTGTTGCAGAAATACCTGAGGTAAGCAGTGTGGTGGATATTATTCAGGTTCCGGCTTTTCTTTGCAGGCAGACAGAATTGATTGTAAACGCGGCTAAAACCAGGCTGCCTGTAAACGTAAAAAAGGGTCAGTTTATGGCACCATGGGAGACGAAAAACATTATTGAAAAGATTCTTTCTGCAGGAAATGACAACATACTTCTGACTGAAAGAGGAACAAGTTTTGGATATAACAATCTTGTTGTTGATTTCCGGTCATTGCCGATAATGAAAGATTTTGGCTATCCCGTAATCTTTGATGGAACGCATAGTGTCCAGCAGCCTGGAGGATTAGGAAAATCCTCAGGCGGGCAGAGGCAATTTGTTGAGCCTTTATGCAGGGCAGCTATAGCAGTAGGATGCAATGGAATATTTCTTGAGGTTCATCCTCATCCTGAAAAGGCTCTTTCAGACGGGCCCAATATGCTCTCCTTTGAACAGGTAGAGCCTCTTTTAAAAACGCTAAAAGAAATAGAACAAGTCCTATGAACGATAAAGATATTATAAAGCAGGCAAAAAACATTGTTGATATTGAAATAAAAAACCTTGAAAAATTAAAGGATTATTTAGGCGGGAATTTTATTTCTGCCGTAAAAATGATTTATAACTGTACCGGGAAAATAGTTATCACCGGTATGGGTAAAAGCGGAATTGTAGGGAAGAAAATATCTACTACGTTTGCCAGCACAGGAACCCCCTCCATATTTCTTCATCCTGGTGAGGCTATCCATGGAGACCTTGGAGTAGTATGCCCCAATGATATAGTAATTGCAGTATCAAACAGCGGTGAAACCCCTGAAATTTTAAGGATACTGCCTTCTTTACAAAAGATTGGAGCAAGGATTATCAGCTTAACCTCAGGAAAGAAAAGCTCTATGTCTCTTCAAAGCAGTCTGATTTTAAATACAGGACCGGTAGAAGAGGCTGACCCATTTGGGATTATTCCGTCATCAAGTGCTACGGTTGCTCTTGTATTAGGAGATGCCCTGGCTTTTACGCTTCTTACACTGAAAGGATTTCAAAAAGAGGATTATGCGTTTTATCATCCCGGCGGGAATCTTGGGAAAAGGCTTCTTTTAAGAGTTAAAGACGTTATGCAGACAGGTCATAAAATCCCCAGGGTGCGTATTAATGATTCCCTGGTGGATGTAGTAAAAGAAATAAACAGAAAAAACATGGGATTTACACTTGTTGAGGATGAAAAGGGAAAACTTGCAGGGATAATTACGGATGGAGATTTAAGGAGACTTCTTACAAAAACAAGCGACATATCATGCAAAAAGGCGTCTGAATGTATGGCTGTCAATCCTAAAGACATAGCAGAAGGCAAAAGGGCTGT
>JAMDAS010000005.1:0-48206 GCA_023484085.1 Candidatus Omnitrophota bacterium | reverse complement strand
AGCTGTCCATGCTATGGCAATAATGGAAAAGTATGAAATCACCTGTCTTGTCATAAAAGAAAAAGATGGCAGGGTAAAGGGGTTTGTCCATTTACATGACCTTCTCGGGAAAAAAGAATTCAGTTCAGAGGTATAAAAATGAGATAAATTAGGTTTCATTTTGTAAATACTTAAGTAGAACGACGTCTGAAGTAAGTTTGGATTGTCTTTAAATCTTTATTTGAAGCATTTATCTTTATAAAGATATAAAGAGCAATCCATAACTTATCTCTGAACATTGAGACGGGGTTTACTGAATACTTACAAAGGAATTATAAATGGATACATATGATAGAATAAAGATTTTTATCTGTGACGTTGATGGTGTTCTGACAGATAGTAAAATATTATATGGCATTAATGGTTTTTCAGGAAAATTTTTTAACGTCCGTGATGGCTTTGCATTTAAACTCCTTAAATACGCCGGTATAAAAAGCATGATTCTTTCAGGCAAAAAAAGTGGTATACTAAAAAACCGGCTGAAAGAAATAGAGGTGGACGTTGTCATTGATGAAGTCAAAGACAAACTTAAGGTTCTAAAGGAATTTTGTAAAAAAGAAGGATACAGGTTTGAAGACATCTGTTACATGGGTGATGACTTAAATGACATGTCAGTCTTAAAAAATGTCGGGCTTGCAGTGGCGCCTGCTGATGCAGTTGCAGAAGTAAAAAAAATCGCATCAGTTATAACAAAACAAAACGGTGGGCAGGGCGCAGTAAGAGAGATAGTGGAAAAGATAATAAAAGGTCGTGGGAAATGGGAAAAAATATTAAAAAATTACTTATAATATTCTTGACTTTGATTTCTCTTTCAGGATGCGTCAAAAAAAAGGCGAAGGTTCCACAATCCAATAATCAGCCTTTATTGAAAAAGTTTACGATTGATTATATTGGCAGTAATAAAGAGATTTCCATTATTGGCAGCAAGGCAATGGCTGAAAATACAAACCAGACCTCTGTTTCAAACCCCAACCTTGCAATTTCCACAAAAAATATTGTTGTCCGGATTTCCACGACAAGTAATGGACAGGGTCAGATATTTCTTAACCCAAAAACACAACAGCCTGACAGGATAATTATACAGGGCGACAGGGTAACAATCAATCAGGAGAACCTTAAAACCAAAAACATGAATTTTACGGCATTTTGTAAAAAGCTTACGTATATAAAAAGCAGCTCTCTGCTTATATTGGATGGCAACCCTGAAATATTCCAGGGACAGAATAAATACCAGGCAAACCGGATTTCTTATGATATTAATAATAATAAGATAACGTTTGAAGGGAATGTTAAAATATTTTATGTTGAAAAAAGCAGTGGTTCTATTAGGAAGTAGTCTTTTATTTTTTATTTCTTCCTGTTTTTCCGGAAACATCAGGGTGGATTCAGGCGGTATTATAAAAATTATGCCTGTCAGGGAATATCTTTATGGGGTTGTGGGAAAAGAGATTGACTCCAATTATCCTGTTGAAGCTCTGAAAGCACAGGCTGTATGTGCGAGGACCAATGCGTTGTACTATAAAAATATCGCCAGGGAAAAAGGCCTTCCTTATGATATAAAAAATTCAGTTTTTAACCAGGTATATGATAAAGATGACGGGGATAACGTAAACGTCATTACCGCTGTTGACTCTACAAAAGGCGAAATTCTTACCTATCATGGTAAAATTGTTGAAGCGTTTTTTTGCGCTTCTTCAGGGGGATGTACGGATTCTGCGGAAAATGTGTGGGGACAGGGGGACTCTTATGCAATAAGCGTACCGGACCCATATAGTAAAAAAGGGACTTACGATAGATGGACAAAAGAATTTTCTTCTTCAGAGTTGGGTGCCATTTTAGGACTTGCGTCTGTAAAAACACTGAGAATACTTGAAAGAGACAGCTCCGGGAGAGTCCAATACATTGAGGCTAAAACGTATTCAGGAATAACAAAAACAATGTCGGGGAATAAATTCCGTTTGTCTTTTATTTATAGTAATCCGGGGGGAATCTTTATTGATGCGCGTACGCTTCCCAGTACAAAATTCAAAGTAAAAGAATCAGACAGGAGGTTTATTTTTTATGGCAGTGGTTATGGCCACGGGGTTGGAATGTCACAGGAGGGGGCAAAAATAATGGCAGAAAAGGGATTTGACTATAAACAAATTTTGCATTATTATTTTCCTTTACTAAAAATAACCAGACTAAAGTAAAAGAACCCCCAAACTTACCAAGTCAATAAAAAAGGAGGAATATGATACTTACTATTCAATCCGTGCATGTTAAAGTTGATAAAGCCTTTGAAGATTTTGCCAATGAAAAATTTGCAAAACTTGAAAAATTTTTCTTTGGAGAACCTACTATACACCTTATTATAAAAAAGGAACGATTCACATTTATAGTAGAATCAGAGGTAAAAAGTAAAACAGATTCAATATTTATAAAAGAAACATCGGAAGACCTTTCTACGTGTGTAACAAGGATTGTTGAAAAATTGAAAAATAAAGTGAGCAAGCTTCATGAAAAAAAGATAGACATTGCACATAAAAGTGAACTAAAAAATTTAACATAGGGGGAACTAATATGCAGATAACGGAATTAATTACAGAAAAAGAAATTATCATTGACATGAAGTCCAGGGAAAAAGAATCTGTTCTTTCTGAATTATTACATAGATTGGAGGAGAACAGTCTTTTAAAAAACCAGGACAAGGTTCTGGGAATTCTTCTTGAGAGAGAAAAATTAGGGTCCACGGGTATTGGCCAGGGTATTGCCGTCCCGCATGCCAAGACTGACCAGGTTGACAAGCTTGTTTGTGCCCTGGGTATTTCAAAAACGGGCGTTTCCTTTGATTCCCTGGATGGGGAACCTGTGTATATTATATTTCTTGTGCTTGCACCTTTAGGAGCGACAGGTGACCATCTTAAGGCACTTGCAAAGATAGCAAGGCTACTCAAAGACAGGGTTTTCAGAAATTCCCTTTCCGGGTGTAAAACTCCTGCTGAGGCATACCAGATTATTAGGGAAGATGAACAAAGATTAGACAGCCTGAAATAAAGGAATAGAAATGAAAATATTTCAAGGGATTGGTGTTTCGCCGGGTATTGCCATCGGTAACGTTTCAGTGATAAAGAGCAGATTCAATTTATCCTACCAGGGAAAAATTCAGGCAAAAAATTTACCACATGAGATAGAAAAATTTAAAGGTGCATTAAATCTTGCTGAAAAGGAAATACTTGCAACCCAGAAAAATATCACAAAAACCCTTGGTGAAAAATATGGTGAAATTTTTGCAATGCACCTGTTACTTTTAAAAGATAAAGTCCTCCAGGAAGAAACAATAAAAAGTATAAAAAATGATGGGTTCGTTGCAGAGTATGCTTTTCAGAGAGTGTTGAATAAAATACTTGAGAATCTTGGCAAAAAAGGTGATACGCTTTTTGAGGATGAGAGAAAAGACCTGTTTGACGTTGCGGAAAAAGTGTTCTCTTATTTAAACAGGGAGAAATCCCGTTCTTTTATTATCAAAGAAAAAGCAATTATTGCTGCCCATGACCTTTCACCATCCCAGACAGCGGCCTTCAATCCCGAACTTACGATTGGTTTTGTTACTGAAATAGGAAGCGCCACGTCCCATACTGCCATTATGGCTAAAGCCCTTGAAATTCCTGCTGTTGTGGGGGTGGATGATATAACAAAACAACTGGAAGACGAACAAACGGTTATTCTTGATGGCTTTAATGGTGAGCTTATTGTTGAGCCAACCAGTGCCTTACTTGGAAAATATAAAGAGAAACAAAAAGAATATCTTAAAAAAAGAAAAAACTTATATATGACGAAGGGACTTGTAAGCAAGACAACTGATGGTAAAAGAATAAGTCTTATGGCAAACATTGAATTACCGGAGGAAATACATACACTGGTCAAGTATGGTGCAGAAGGAATAGGTTTATACAGGACAGAATATCTTTTTCTTAATAGAAGAAACATGCCTTCAGAGGAAGAGCAGTTCCATTCGTATAAAAAGGTTCTTCTTTTGTTAAGGGATAAGCCTATGGTTATCAGAACACTGGATATAGGCGGGGATAAATTCATCTCTGAATTGAGGACGCCAACAGAACTTAACCCTTTTCTTGGTAACCGGGCAATAAGATTTTGTCTCAGCCAGATTGAATTTTTTAAAACCCAGTTAAAGGCAATGATGAGGGCGGGCTATTATGGGGATTTAAGGATTCTTATACCAATGATTTCAATTTTTGAAGAGATTAAAAAAACAAAAGAACTCATAAAGGAATGCGCATCCGAACTTAAAAAAGACGGGAAAAAATTCAGGGAACTGCCGCTTGGAATTATGATTGAAGTGCCATCAGCGGCTCTTATCTCTGACATACTTGCAAAAGAGGTTGATTTTTTCAGTTTTGGCACAAACGACCTTATACAGTATACTATAGCAGTTGACAGGGTAAATGAAAAAATCTCATATCTATATCAACCGTTTCACCCTGCCATACTGAAGCTTATAAAAATTTCCGTTGATAATGCAAAAAAGTGTGGAATAAAAACAAGTATATGCGGTGAAGCCGCTTCAATACCTGAAATAGCCTGTGTGCTTCTCGGATTGGGAGTGGATGAATTAAGTATGTCCCCTTCTGCTATTCCTGATGTAAAACAATTACTCAGGAAAACAAGCTTTAAAAAAATGACGGAAATTGCCGGAAAAGTATTTGAATTTTCAACCCATGAAGAAATCCATAACTATGTTAAAAAAACTTTAAATGAAAGGGGTAAAAAGTGAATATTCTTGATGACGTTCAGAAAATAAAAGATATTGATAAATCCAATATGAAAAGTATGCTTGATGGATTTGACAGGCAATCTTTGTCTGCATGGAACATTAAGCTCCCTGATATGGATAAAAAAGAATTTGATTCCATTTGTCTTTGTGGTATGGGAGGTTCCGCAGTAGGCGGGGATATCATAAAACAGGTGGCGGAAGGTACTTCCACGATTATATACGTAAATCGTGATTATACTCTGCCCCGGTTTGTCAATGAAAAAAGTCTTGTTATTCCTGTGAGCTATTCAGGGGATACCGAGGAAACCATAAGCTGTTATAATGATGCCAAAAGTAAAAAAGCCTCTATCTGGTCAATATCAAGCGGAGGTATGCTTGAAGAATTATCAAGAAAAGACGGGGTCCCACATGTGAAGGTTGAAAAAGGATTTCCTCCAAGATGTGCCCTCGGGTATCTTTTCTTTCCTGTTTTAAAACTTTTTATAGAACTTGGTATTATTAAAAAATTTGAAATTGATAAAACGTTTTTGAGCATAAAAAAATATATTGAAGAATACAGGGTGGAAAATGAAAAGGGAAACAAGGCAAAAGAATTCGCTGACAGGCTCTGGAACAAAAATCCTGTAGTATATTCAGGCCCATTTCTTTTTCCGGTGGCAATAAGATGGAAAACACAGTTTGCAGAAAACTCCAAGAACGTGGCATTTATAAACGTATTTTCTGAACTTAACCACAATGAAATCATGTCATGGAATTTTCCGGAATTTCTTGTCCACAATACGATATTTTTCTTTCTTCATGATGAAAGTGACCATCCAAGGATAAAACAGAGAATGGCTTTAACAGAAAAAATACTTAAGGACAAGAATCTTGAAGTTATAAACGTTTCATCTTGTGGGGAACATCCCGTAGAAAGAATTTTTTCTCTTCTTGTCCTGGAAGACTGGCTGAGTTTTTATCTTGCAATTTTGAATAATATGGACCCAACAGAAATTAAAGAAATCACCTATTTAAAAAAAGAACTGGCAAAAACATAAATCCAAAATATAAATCTTATAGGAGGAAAAATGGATAAGGAATATCTTTTTACGTCAGAATCTGTTACAGAAGGACACCCGGATAAAATCTGTGACCAGATTTCTGATGCCATACTTGATGAAGTGCTGATGCAGGATAAAAAAGGAAGAGTTGCATGCGAGACTCTTACGACAAAAGGCCTTATATTTGTCGCTGGTGAAATAACCACGGACGGATACGTTGACGTGCCAGCTGTTGCAAGAGAGGTTTTAAAAAATATTGGATATACAGATGCTGCCTATGGTTTTGATTATCAATCCAGCGCAATTATTACATCTATCCAGGAACAATCACCGGAAATTGCACAGGGGGTGGATAAAGGTGGCGCAGGTGACCAGGGAATGATGTTTGGCTATGCAGTGGATGAGACAGAAAGTCTTATGCCTTTGCCTATCCTGCTTGCCCATAAACTTGTTATGAGGCTTGCATACTTAAGAAAACAAAAATCTTTTCCATATCTTCGCCCGGATGGAAAAAGTCAGGTAACTGTTTTGTATGAAAATGGTATCCCGAAAAAGGTTACTTCTGTAGTATTGGCTGCCCAGCATAATCCGGACATTTCCCAGAAAAAGATAAAGGATGACCTTACGGAGGCTGTGATAAATGAGATTATTCCCGCAAAATACAGGGCGGGCGACATGAAAGTTTTTGTTAACCATACAGGTAGTTTTGTTATAGGCGGGCCCCAGGCTGATACAGGCGTTACGGGCAGGAAGATAATCGTGGATACTTATGGAGGATTAGGAGGGCATGGTGGTGGATGTTTTTCCGGAAAAGACCCATCAAAAGTTGACAGGTCTGCCTCCTACTATTCCCGGTACATAGCAAAAAACATAGTGGCGGCAGGACTTGCAAAAAAATGTGAATTCCAGATTGCCTATATAATAGGCGAGGTTCAGCCTGTATCATATATGCTTAACTTTTTTGGAACAGGAAAAGTGGATGAGGGAAAAATTATCCGGCACATAAAGGAAAATTTAGACCTTTCACCCAATGGGATTATCAAAAAATTAGACCTTTTAAGGCCCATATACTGTAAAACTGCATGTTATGGTCATTTTGGAAGAGAAGACAGTGATTTTACATGGGAAAAAACAGACCTTGTTGATTTCTTTAAGGAACTTTTATAAATACAGGGATAATGATAAAAGTCGGCATTACCGGGATTTTTGGTTCAGGAAAATCTACTGTATCAGGAATGTTTAAAAAATTTGGTATAAACGTAATTTCCTGTGATACAATAGTCAGTAACCTTCTTAAAACAAAATCTGTCCGGGAAGAAATTAAAAATGTTTTTGGCAAAGACTTTTTAACGGCAGGGAAAATTGACAGGAAAAAATTGGCATCAATAATCTTTTCTTCAAAAAGGCAGAGGGAAAAGCTTAATAACGTTATACATCCTCTTGTTTTTGAAAAGATTAAAAAATTTCTTGACAGATTTTCAGCAAAGAGTAAAATAATTATAATTGAAATACCGCTTCTTTTTGAAACCAACAGTTCCAAGGATTTTGATGTAACTATTACAGTTTCAGCATGCCACTCTGTTATTAAAAGAAGATTAAAAAATAAATTTTCTGAGGATGAAATAAAAAAAAGATGGTTTTCACAAATACCCCTGAAAAAAAAGATAAAAAAATCTGATTTTATCATTGACAATAATGGTTCATTAAATTCAACAGAAATTCAGGTTAAAAATATAATTGAAAAAATCCTTGATTTATAGAGGTATAGGAGGAATAAAATATGAATGAGACGAGAAAAGAATTAAACGTATCTGTTTTAAAGAAAACCAGTATTATAAAATTACAAAATATGATAAAAGAGATTGGCATTAATGGTGTCAGGGGACTTAAAAAGGAGGAATTGATTTACAAAATTATGCAAAGCCAGGCAGAAAAAAACGGCCTTCTTTTTGGAGAGGGGATACTTGAGGTTCTGCCTGACGGATTTGGCTTTTTAAGGTCTCCAAACCACGATTACCTGCCAGGTTCTGATGACATTTACATCTCTCCCTCCCAGATAAAAAAATTTGGACTTAAGACAGGGGACCTTGTATCAGGACAAATCAGACCCCCAAAAGAAAGTGAAAAATATTTTGCCCTGTTAAAGGTTGAAATGGTTAACGGAGAGGACCCTGATAGTATCCAGGAAAGAATTCCTTTTGAAGAGTTAACCCCTGTGCATCCAAGCCAGAGATTCATCCTTGAGACTACGCCAGTTGAAACAACCGGAAGGGTTCTGGACCTTATATGTCCTATTGGAAAAGGACAAAGAGGATTAATTGTTTCTCCTCCAAGGGCGGGAAAAACGGTAATACTCCAGAAAATAGCCAATTCCATTGCCATAAACAGTCCTGACGTGCAGCTTATCGTTCTTCTTATTGGAGAAAGACCTGAAGAGGTTACGGAAATGAAAAGGTCAGTAAAGGGTGAAGTCATAAGCGCAACGTTTGACGAACCTCCTGAAAGGCACGTTCAGGTTGCAGAAATTGCTCTTGAAAAAGCAAAAAGACTTGTTGAGCATAAAAAGGACGTTGTTATTCTTCTTGACAGTATTACACGGCTTGCAAGGGCTCATAACGTTCTTGTTCCTCATAGCGGAAAGATTATGACAGGCGGACTTGAATCAAATGCGCTTGAGAAGCCAAAAAGATTTTTTGGTTCCGCAAGAAACGTGGAAGAAGGCGGCAGTTTAACTATCCTCGGTACGGCCCTTATTGATACGGGAAGTAAAATGGATGACGTGATTTTTGAAGAGTTCAAGGGAACCGGGAACATGGAGGTAAATCTTGAAAGGAAACTTCAGGAAAGAAGAACTTTCCCTGCTATTGATATAAATCGTTCAGGAACAAGAAGAGAAGAACTGCTTGTTAATCCTGAAGAGCTTCAGCTGATGTGGCTTTTAAGGAAGGTTGTTGCACCACTGAATTCTGTGGAGGCAATGGACCTTCTCCTTGGAAGAATCAGATTGGCTAAATCAAACATTGAGCTTCTGTTAAACCTGAAAAAACAGGCAGAGGAATTAGTATAAAAATAAGTTAAACTAATAATAAGGGGGCGGATATGGGGGTATGGATAGGACGGGGAAGAAAAGCCCGTAGTTGCTATGGTTTTGATGATATCTCACTTGTTCCAGGGGATATTACACTAAATCCCGCGGAAGTTGATGTCAGTACAAAAATAGCAGGATTTGAATTGAAGATGCCCATACTTGCTGCAGCAATGGATGGTGTTGTGGATCCTGGATTTGCAGGTGAGTTTGGGAAATTAGGAGGTATTGCCGTACTGAATCTTATGGGAGTATACACTAGATATGAAAATCCTTATGAAGTTATTGGAAATATCATATCTTCTCCGGTTGAAAAAGCCACGTCCCTTATTCAGGAGATTTATAAAGAACCCGTAAAGGAAGAGCTTATAGCCCACAGAGTTGCTGAATGCAAGAAAAACAACATTATATGTGCTGTCAGTTCAATCCCGCAGTGGGCTTTAAAATATGGAAACATTGCACAGGAGGCAGGAGCAGACATTTTTATTGTCCAGTCAACAGTAACAACGGCAAAGCATATTTCAAAAAGTTATAACCCACTTGACATAAAATCTTTTTGTTCTGTTCTGAAAATTCCCGTAATCGTAGGAAACTGTGTTACATACAAGGTAGCATATGAACTCCTTGAAACAGGAATTTCAGGCCTTCTTGTTGGTATTGGCCCTGGAGCAGCATGCACATCAAGAGAGGTTCTTGGAATTGGTATCCCGCAGGTCACCGCCACGGTTGATTGTGCCGCAGCAAGAGACCTTTACTATAAAAAAACAGGCAGATATATTCCTATTATAACGGATGGCGGCATGATTACAAGCGGGGATATATGCAAGGCATTTGCATGTGGTGCGGATGCAGTGATGGTTGGCTCTGCATTTGTCAGGGCAAAGGAGGCTCCCGGGAAAGGGTACCACTGGGGAATGTCAACGTCTGATGAAAATCTGCCAAGAGGCACAAGGGTTTATCTTGGGACCAGCGGCGCCTTAAAAGAAATCCTTTACGGCCCTGCAAAAACTGATGATGGGACACAGAACCTGGTAGGTGCAATTAAACTTTCAATGGCAAGTCTTGGAACTGCAACTCTTCGTGAAATGCAGCTTATTGACATAGCAATTGCGCCTGCGATAAAGACAGAAGGCAAGGTATATCAAATAGCAAAAAAAAATCTGTCAAATAAAAAATAAACTCCTGAAATTCCGGCATAAGTAGAAAGAAACAGGATAAGTTTGGATTGTCTTTAAATCTTTATTTGAAGCATTTATCTTTATAAAGATATAAAGAGCAATCCAGAACTGAGCTCTTATGTCAGAATTTCAGTAAATATTACCATGAAAGAATTTGTTCATCTTCATCTTCATTCTGAATACAGTCTTCTTGATGGAATGTGCCGTATAGACAGGGTTACAGAAGAATGTCATAAAATGGGTATGCCCTCTCTTGCGATTACTGACCACGGCACACTTTTTGGCATAATACATTTTTATCAGTCTGCCCTTAAACATGGGATAAAACCTATTATAGGAGAAGAAATGTATATCGCCCCGAGAAGCAGACTTGATAAATCCATCACAAAATTCGCAGACGTCAAAGAAGCATCATTCCATCTTACAATCCTTGCACAGAACATTGAGGGATATAAAAACCTTCTTAAACTTTCCACGCTTTCATATCTTGAGGGCTTTTATCATAAACCCCGTATTGACAGGGAGATTCTTTCAAAGCACTCTGGCGGACTTATTGTCTTAAGCGGATGTATGAAGGGTGAAATCCCTTATTATATTGCAAAGGGAGATGAAGAAAAAGCAAAAAAGGCTCTGGAAAGCTACATTGAGATTCTTGGAAAAGAAAATTTTTATCTTGAAATAATGGATAACAGCCTTCCTGAACAGAAAAAAATCAATCAGTTTCTTCTTGAACTTTCAAAAAAGTATTCAATTAAAACCTCCCTTTGCAATGACTGCCATTATCATAACAAGGAAGATGCCTTTGCCCATGAAGTTTTCCTGTGCATCCAGACAGGAAATGCCCTCCAGGATGAAAACAGACTGAAATTTTCCAGCAATGAATTTTATTTTAAGAGTCCTGAGGAGATGCAGGAAATTTTTAAGGATACGCCCCTGTCAATAAAAAATACGATGGAAATAGATGAGAAATGTGCATTGAAACTCAATTTTGGCTCCTATCACATCCCGACCTATAACGTCCCGGAGGGATATACTTCTGATACCTATCTTGATAAGATTGTTTACCAGGGCATGGCGGAAAAGTTTCATCTCAAAGCAGATGAAACCGGACCTGTTTCTGCAAGACTGAAAAAAGAGATGGAGGTTATAAAAAAGATGAACTTTTCCGGGTATTTTCTTATTATCCATGATATTGTCCACCAGGCTAAAAAAACAGGTGTGAAAGTGGGTCCGGGACGGGGTTCATGCGGCGGCAGTCTTATAGCATATCTTCTGGGTATAACCCAGATTAATCCTCTTGATTATAATCTTCTTTTTGAAAGATTTTTAAATCCTGAAAGAATATCCATGCCTGACATTGACCTGGATTTTTCTGACAGGCGAAGGGATGAGATTATCAGATATATCCGGGAAAAATATGGCGGAGAAACAAACGTTGCCCAGATTGCGACCTTTGGTACGATGGGTGCCCGTGTCACGGTAAGAGACGTAGGCAGGGTTTTAAAAATTCCTTATTCAGAAGTGGACAGAATTGCAAAAATAATTTCTCCTGAACCGGGAGTTTCACTTGGCGATGAGCTGGAAAAGAACACGGAACTTAAAAGGCTCGCTGAAACAAATGAGAACATAAAAAAACTTTTTGACATATCCCTGAGACTTGAAGGTCTTCCACGACATGCCTCAACACATGCTGCCGGGGTTGTTATTACTGACAGACCAATCTATGAATATGCCCCTTTATTCAGGGGAACCAGCGGGGAATCCGCAACACAATTTGAAATGACAAGCATTGAGAAGATAGGTCTTTTAAAGATAGACATTCTTGGGCTGAAAACCCTTTCTGTTATTGAGGATACCATTGAACTTGTCAAAAAAAACAAGAAGCTCAATATTTCAGAAATTCCGCTTGATGATAAAAAAACTTATGAGTTTTTATCAACAGGGGATTCAAAGGGATTATTCCAGCTTGAAAGTTCCGGGATGCAGGACCTGTTAAGAAGAATCAGGCCATATTCTTTTGAAGATATAATTGCAATTCTTGCCCTTCACAGGCCGGGACCCATGAAAAGCGGTATGGTGGAACAGTACATAAAAAACAGGCAAAACGTTTCAGAAATCACCTACCAGCATCCTTTGCTTGAAGATATTTTAAAGCCAACCTACGGGGTTATTCTTTACCAGGAGCAGGTAATGCAGATTGCAAACGTTTTAGGCGGTTTTACACTTGGTGAGGCGGACGTGTTAAGAAAAGCAATGGGTAAAAAAGACCCTGAATTACTTGAAAAACAGAGAGAAAAATTCATAAGAGGCGCAAAAAATAAAAACATCACGTCTAAACTTGCAGAAAAAATTTTTGACAGCATGACAAAATTTGCCTCTTATGGATTTAATAAATCACATAGCGTAGGTTATGCAATTCTTGCCTGCCAGACTGCATATCTTAAAACAAACTATCCCCTTGAATTTGCGACAGCCCTGCTTAACAGTGAAATAGGAAACCAGGAAAAAATGGCAGTGTATATTGAAGAGGCGGAAAAAATGAACATATGGGTTCTACCCCCGGACATAAACGAAAGCGATGAAAAATTTACGATAATCGGCAATGACATTCTTTTTGGACTTTCAGCAATAAAAAATGTTGGCAGTACCGCCATACAATCAATACTTTCCGCAAGAAAAGAAAAAAGATTTGAAAACATTTTTGATTTTTGTCAGAATATGGATCTCAGGCTTATCAACAGAAAGGTTCTGGAAAGTCTTATCAAGGCAGGCGCCATGGACTGCTTTGAAACACCCCGCTCCCAGATGTTTGCTCTTGTGGATGAAGCCGTTGAGCAGGGTTCAAAAATCCAGGCACTCAAGGCAGATGGTCAGCTTTCCATATTTTCAAAAATAGAAAAATTTATTCCTCCTGTCAATCATAAGGCAATCTTCTCTCTACCTGAATGGCAGGAAACAAAACTTCTCGGGTATGAAAAAGAAATGCTTGGTGTTTACAGGACAGGGCATCCTCTCCAGAAATATAAAGCTCTTTTGTGCAGGTATTCAACGGCCTCCAGCAGACAGATGGAAACATTAAAAGAAGGCATTGAATTCTGGTTTGGAGGACTGCTCCTTTCCCTGAAAAAAATAAATACAAAAAAAGGTGATAAAATGGCAACGGCTGAATTTGAAGACCTTTACGGAAAAATGGAAGTAGTATTTTACCCGAAGGTTTTTGAAGAATCTTTAAGCTTTTTAACCCCCAATAACATAATTTTTATCAGGGGACGGGTTGAACACAGACTTGATGAAAATAAGCTCATAGCAATAAGCGTAAAAACACTGGAAACGTTTACAGAAAAACATATAGACAGACTATCACTTTCTATTATTCAGGGAGATTATTCACAGGATACAATGGACATGTTAAGAGCACTTTTTATAAAGTTTTCAGGTGATTCAAAAATATTTTTAAGAATAAAAGAAAACGGAGAGGATTTAACCATGATTTATCTCCCCAAATATCATGTGAATATTTCCCAGGAGTTTTTGGGGGAACTTAAAAAAATTGTCCCGTCTGAACAAATAGAAGTAATATAATAAATACTCAAGTAGAACAGTGTTTGAAATAAGAAGTTTGGATTGTCTTTAAATCTTTATTTGAAGCATTTATCTTTATAAAGATATAAAGAGCAATCCATAACTTATTTCCTACTTCAGATAAATAAATTGTTAACATTGTCTTAGTGAATATTTACGTAATATAATACCTATGGACAGAATAGTAAAAACATTAACATGGAATAAAGACTACCTTGAAATTATTGACCAGACCCTGCTTCCTCTGGATGAAAAATATATAAAAATTAAAACTATTGAGGCGGTATGGGAGGCAATAAGAGGACTACACATAAGAGGGGCACCTGCAATAGGTGTTGCATCTGCATTCGGACTTGTCCTTGCAGCAAAAAAATACAAGGGCAAAAACAAGGATAAGTTTTTCAGCATTTTTGAAGATAATATTTCCTATATGAAGACAGCCCGGCCAACCGCCTATAATCTTTTTTATGGACTGGCGCGTCTAAAAAAATCTGCTTATGAAAATTACCGGAAAAGTATTCCTGAACTCCAGGATATTATAGAGAAAGAAGCAGAAAAAATGTTTGATGAGGATATGGAAAGTTGTAAAAACATAGGAGAAAATGGCAGTTCCCTTATAAAGGACAACATAAATGTTTTATCTCATTGTAATGCAGGCGGACTTGCTACGACAGGTTTCGGAACGTCTCTTTCTGTTTTTTATTTTGCCTGGGACAAAGGCAGGAAATTCAGGGTTTTTGTGGATGAAACAAGACCTGTTTTACAGGGAGCCCGTCTTACGACATGGGAGCTTAAAAAGGCGGGTATCCCGCATACCCTGATTTGTGATAGTACAGCCGCTTTCCTGATGCAGCAGAAAAAGATAGACATTGTAATCGTGGGAGCGGACAGAATCTGTGCCAATGGTGATACCGCCAATAAAATCGGGACATATAATATCGCCGTTATTGCCGCCTACCATAAAATACCATTCTATATTGCAGCACCATTATCAACGTTTGATTTTTCTCTTAAGTCCGGGGACCAGATACCCATTGAAGAAAGACCCGGAGAAGAGGTTACAGACCTTGGCTGTATCAGGATTACCCCTGAAGAAACAGACGCTTATAACCCTGCTTTTGACGTTACCCCTGCAAAACTGATAAAAGGATTTATCACAGAAAAAGGAATCTTCTCCCCCAAAAACCTTTTCACCCTAAAAAAAATTTGACAAGGAAAAGTATATGTTTAAAATATAATTGTTGGCAACCATAGCAGAAAGGAAACACCCGTTCTCATCCCGAACACGGCCGTTAAGCTTTCTGCGCCGATGGTACTAATCGCGAGAGTGATTGGGAGAGTAGGTGTTGCCAACATTTAAAAGAACTATTGACAAATATAATTTATTCAGGTATAATGTAAATATTAAGTGAACGACTGAAGTAAGTTTGGATTGTCGAGAAGAGCAATCCATAAATTATTAACTTATATTTTATTCTTTGAACCTTTATTGCAAAAAAGCCGGAAAAGGAGGTGAACCGTGAAAAAGGCGGGTAATGAAGGGAAAGAACAAAGAATAAGAATCATAAACATAAACCGGTGTGAACCGGAGCATATAGATAACTTTAGGAGTTTCACAATGAAAAAAGGAATATTAATGTTAGCGGCACTGGGTCTTGTTCTTGGTCTTGCCATTCCTTCATATTCAGCAGTTCAGAACGTGAAAGTTGGCGGAGACTTTACAATCTATGGTGCCTTCAGACATGATTTTAGTTTTAGCAAGCTATACAAAAACAATGATTTTCTTCAGAGTTCTGTAAGAGTATGGGTATCATCAGATTTGTCCAACAATGTCAGTACAATGGTTCGGATTATCAATGAAAGAGATTGGGGCCAATCTATTACAGGTTTTGCACCTTCCTCCAATGGAAATATCACCCTTGACCTTGCATATGTAAAACTTGCTGACCTTTTCACCCCTGGTCTTAATGCAACAATAGGAAGACAGGACCTGAAAATAGGAGAAGGACTTGTAATAGGCAGCCAGTATAATGCGCTAAACTATGGTGCAGTGGCAAGTCTTCTTGCTCCAGACCTTGGACTTCAACAGTCCTTTGATGCCATCAAGTTGAATTATGCAACTCCAATAATTCCATTAAGCGCACAGGGATTTTTTTCTAAAGTACAAGAATCCAGTACTGCATTTCTTACATCACCGGCAGCAACTCCAAATGATATAAACCTTTATGGATTAAGTGTACTTTATGCACCATCAAACTGGTCTCTTGAACCATACATAGTTAATGAATACAACTATGGAAACACAACTCTAGGAGTTGTTCCTGCATCAAACAGTTCTATTACAACAGCTGGTTTAAGAGGGACGTTGACAGTTCCGGCAGTACAGAATCTTTCCTTCAAGGCAGAATATGGAAAGCAGTTTGGAAAAGATGAAACAACAGCAGGTCATCCTTCTTATGAAGGATGGGCGGGATATGTTGGTGGCAAATATGTATTCTCAACACCAATGAAACCTTTCATTTCTGCAAAGTACAGTATTTATTCCGGAGCTGATGCAGTCGGTGGAAAGGTAAAATCATGGCAGCCAATGTTTCCATCAGGACTTGCAAACAATTTTGGTTCAATTGGATATCCTGCAGTATGGACATTGCTGTATGGCGGTTCCTCTTTTGGACTTGGACCTACAATTTATACGGCTCCATATTTCCCAGGTGTAAAGGTTGCAAAACTCGGAGTAGGATTTCAGCCACTTCAAAGACTTGGCGTATACCTTAACTACTTTGACCTTTCACTTGATACCAGATTGGCAGCTACCGGTTTCGGTGCAGCATCCAGTGAATCTGTGGGAAGTGAAGTTGACCTTGGTTTAAATTATGCCTATAGTGATGACGTAGCATTTGGCGTAACCATTGGACAGCTTTACAGAGGCGGCTTCATTAAGGATTACCTAGGAAAAGGAACTACCACAGAAGACCCATGGCAGGCACTTGCATCTATGACAGTATCCTTCTAAGGTAATTAACTTCAACGAGCACAACAAAAAGGGCGGCCTTTTGGCCGCCCTTTTTTTATTTATCTTTATAAATGGAAAACAAATACCTAAAATCCTTAAAGAGTTTTATAAATGAAGACGTTGGGAAGGGTGATATAACCTCAGAGAGTATTTTCCCTGAGGATTTTTCCGTAGAGATTGTTATTATTGCTAAAGAAAAAGGAATTCTTGCAGGTGGTATTTTTTTAAAAGAAATTTACAAGCAGATAGATAGGAACATAAAATTTCATGATTTTCTGGAAGAAGGAAAAGAATTTAAAAAAAACCAGGTTGTCGGGAAGATGATCGGACATATAAAATCCATTCTTAAAGGAGAAAGAATAAGCCTTAATCTTCTTTCCCATATATCAGGAATTGCAACACTCACAAGCCGGTTTGTAAAAAAAACAAAAGGGAAAATTTCAATACTTGATACCAGGAAAACGCTGCCAGGCTTGCGGTATTTTGAAAAATATGGGGTAAGACTTGGCGGCGGTAAAAACCACAGGATGAAGATGGATGAACTGGTCCTGCTCAAAGACAACCATATCAATGCATGGATGCAAAAGAATAAAACGACAAGAATTGATGCAATAAACCAATTAACAGAGATGGCAAAAAAAAACACAAAAGGCATAAAAATTGAAACAGAAACTGAAAGTTATAATGAGGCAATGGCAGCATATAAAGCGGGTGCTGACATTATTATGTTTGATAATACCGGACCCGAAGAAATCAAAAAATTTATCAACAGCATTACAGGCAAAAAACCAATCATTGAAATTTCAGGCGGGATAAATCTGAAAAATATCAAAAAATTTATCAATCTTCCGATTGACTGGATTTCTTCAGGGGCAATAACAAACTCTGCGCCAGCCATTGACTTCAGCCTTGAAATTAAAAAATGTTAATTGATACACATTGTCATCTTGATTTTCCTGATTTTGAAAAAGACAGACAGGAAACCATAGAAAGAGCTCAAAAAGAAAATATCAGGTATATTATCAATATTGGAACCTCTGTTTCTTCATCTGTAAAATCCATTGAAATCTCCCAAAAACACGATTTTATATTTGCCACTGCAGGCATTCATCCCACAGATGTAGAAAATATAAGTATAAATGACATAGAAAAAATAGATGAAATAGCAAAAAATCCAAAAATTGCAGGTATTGGTGAAGTAGGCCTTGACTTCCATTATTCAAGAAAATTTGAAAAAAAGCAAAGAGAGTTTTTTACATATCAGATTGAGCTCGCAGAAAAACATAAACTCCCTTTGGTTATTCACCAGAGAGAGGCAGAACAAGAAATAAAAGAAATTCTGGAAAACAGGAAATTACCTGAAAAGATTGTTTTTCATTGCTTTTCAGGAGATGAAGAAATGCTTGGCTGGTGCATGAAAAAAGGATTTTATATTTCTTTTACAGGTATCGTTACATTTCCAAAAGCATCAAACGTCCACAATCTCGTAAAAATAGCACCCTTAGACAGAATATTCATTGAAACAGACGCTCCATTTCTTGCGCCTGTTCCTTTCAGGGGAAAAAGAAATGAGCCCTCTTATGTGCGATTTATTCTTGAAAAAATCGCACAGATAAAACAAATGGACAAAGAAAAGATTGAAGATATAATATTCCGGAATTCCCTGACCTTTTTTAAAAGATAACTTTGGATATTATATTATGAAAATAAAAATATTTACCTTTGGATGCAAGACAAACCAGTATGACGGGCAATTGCTTAAAGAAAATCTTGAAGCCAATGGATGGACTGTTACAGCAGATAATGACTTTGAAACTGCCCTCATCAACAGCTGCTGTGTAACAGCCAATGCAGAAAAAGAAATAAAACATCTTATAACTAAAATTTCCAAAGAAGGCAGAAAAGTATGGTTAACTGGATGTTTCACAGATAAATTCACAGACTTGTTTCCTGACATAACCATTTTTTCCAAAAATTTTCTCATGGATAATTATTTTCATTCAAAGATTCATTCCATAAGCAGATTTTCATCCCACACAAGAACTTTTATAAAAATTGAAGATGGCTGTGAAAACTTTTGTACATACTGTATAGTTCCGTATACCAGAGGAAAAATAAAAAGCAGAAATTCTGCTGAAATAATTGATGAAATTAAAAATATTACAAACAATGGCTGCAAAGAAATTGTTCTTACAGGAACAAACCTTGGAAGATATGGAAAGGATACAGATACTGATTTATCACACCTTCTGGCTCATATTTTTAAAATCAGGGAACTCCGGAGACTGAGAATCAGCTCTATTGAACTCTTACACCTGTCAGACAGTATTCTGAAGATGCTATCTGAGAGTGAAAAATTCTGTCCCTCATTTCATATTCCGCTTCAGAGCGGTTCAGATAACGTCCTGCATAAAATGGCAAGAAGATATAAAATACAGGATTATATTGATAAAACTGAAAAAATAAAAACCCTTTTTCCGGATGTTACGTTTACAACAGACATAATGGTTGGATTTCCCGGTGAAACAGATAAGGATTTTTTAGAAACCCTGGATATAATAAAACAAATTGGTTTTTTAAAGGTCCATATATTTCCATTCAGTCCGAGAGAAAGAACACCTGCTTTTTCATTCCCCTGGCAGGTCCCGGAAAAAATAAAAAAAGAAAGGGCAAAAACAGCAAAAGAAATATCAGAAAAAGTATCAATGGAAGTTAAAAATCAATTTTTAAACAGGGAATTTGATGTTTTAATAGAAGAGAAAAAAGGCGGCTACTGGTTTGGCCACACAAAAAATTACCTGCCTGTTATTTTCAAAAGCAGCAAAGACCTACATAATAAAATTGTAAATGTCCAAATTAGTTTTCACAATATCCAATAATGGAGAAATATCAACCAAACAAAAATTTTTGACATCCATGAAATAATTTCTTATAATAATTCATAATATAGGTATATATAATAATAGTTGTGATTATTTTAAAGACTCATGAAAAATAAATTGGAACTGCATCAATTACAATTTTTAAGGTTTAAGATTAAATCCTGGCAATGCATATTTTTTCTTTCTCTGTTTTTCCTCCCCGCTCTTTTACATGCCAATGTCCAAACCGTTTCTGTTACAGCAACAAATATAGTAGATACAAATCAGGGTATTTTGCCAAACAGTTCTCCAACGCCTGTTCTGCAACTTGCGGTTACCTGCACAAGTGATACAGGACTTTCTTCTGCAAATTTGACTCAGGTGGCTTTGACACTGTATATGACCAGTACTGGTAATCCCCCTCCACCTGCTACTGGTTTTATTCAAAGAGTATCAATTTATGGTGATAGTACTATAAATCCCGGGACCGGGACATTTGATGGAAGCAATATAGAGCTTGGGTATCTTACAGTTTCTGGAGATGGAAATGATACTCCAGTTACTATTAATCTTAGTTCAGGCTTGACAGATACCAATCCGCCGCCGGGAACTGATACAATCTGGACCGGAACGTTTTTTGTAGTTATCCAGACTTCAAATACAATAACCAATGGTTCAACAGTTTCAGTTGCATATAATTCTGCTACAGTTTCTGGCAGGACATATTATCAGCCTTTTGGACCTTCTTTTTCACCCGTAGTTAATTCTCCTTCAGGCAATTCTACCTGTGAGGCAAAAATTACTGACCTTACTCCCCTGGCTACTGATGTGTATCCTGCTACTCTGACTCCACTAACTGGAAATGCCTATCCCGGAGGGGATAGTATTAATAATCCCCTGCCTCAATTCTCATCTGTTCCACCAAATGGATATGAGCCAAATGGATATGATAGTACACATTATTATACTTATGGTCCTATCACTTTGATGAGAGCAAGCGGACAATATTATCCGGATGCTTCATATTTTAACGGGCAATTCGGGGTATGGAATAAGGAAACTGAACCAGAAGTAATGGGAATGGATATTGCTTATCCTGTTATTGGTTTAAACCTTGCAGGTGAGGCACGTACTACTCAATATGGAAAAACAGACTATATTACCCAGATTCTTGTTACAATAGATTCCTTTCCAAATAATGATGGCTCGGTTTTTGACCCGACAAGAGACCTTGCAGATAATATAAATGCCACATATCCAAATGTAAGTTTATGGTATGATACTGCGCACACAGGTATTTTTGACCCGACAAAAGACCAGATGATAACACCTTCTAATCCTATTGTTCTCGGTGGTACTCCAAATATTCCAATTGCACCGGTCGGCGGTTATCCTAATGAATGGACTGCTACACTTCAATTTACTCCTCCATCCGCGCCTCTTGATTCAACAGTAAACAATTATGGCTCAGGACTTGATAATTATTTTATTGTGATTTGTCCAAAACCAGACTGGTCAGGAACTACACAAACGCCTATTTATGGAACAAAATTCAAATTATCCCTAAAAACAAAACCGACAAAAAGTTTAAGTTTTTATAGTGATACTTTTCCTTATAACTGGAAACCAAATCCTCCAACATTACATCCGGGAGATGCTGTGTATGCTGATTCTGTTTTATTTAAAGCAGTAAATACAGTTCTTGATGTTGAACCATTTCCGCAGGAAAGTCTGAATAAGAATTTAATTGATGGACGGGATGAACCACCTGAAGCAGGTGGATTCCCCACCCCTATTTTTTCAATAAATATGGATGATGGAACAGGTGTGGCAAAAGATGCTTTACAGCAGGTAAGGGTATGGTTTTATAGCGATGATGGGAGTTTTACACCCAATAAATTGGCTACTCTTACCACAGGCGCAAATTCAGGCGTTAGCTTATGGATGGACAGCAAGACCAGTGGGAATGTAGGTGTGTTTGACCCGCGTAATGTATCTGAAGCAAACCTTGAACAGGGTTTAAGCGTTATAGATGAAACCTCTGGAGATTCCCATATCACTCTTTCTACTTCCAGTCTTGAATGGTATAACTCAGATGGAACTGTCTGGAGCCCACAGAATGATGACCCTGCAAATCCCCTTCCAAAAGATAAGCGGTATTATGTGGTTTTAAAGCCTGCAGTGGCAATTCCCATGAATAATAATGATTTTTTTGATAATAATACAGGAACTGCCCGCGGATATGACCTTTTTGTCTGTGTAAGAGGAAGAGGTATTTCATCTTCAACATATTCAACCAATCCTTATGAAAGAGGAATTGATTTTGATAACCATATAAAAGCCGCTATTGGATTGACTCATAACAATCCTGATGCTTTACCTGGTGATACTGTTCATATTGATACAGGTGTTAACAATGGTATTCCATCATGGGATATGCAGTTTCATACTGGCCCCTATGCAAATACCTTTGGCAGTCCAAAGCTAAGTTTTAACTGGCCTATTATAAATAATAATCTTGCCGGTGCTGATGTGCCCTGCTTCTTTACCAACCTTACACAACCAGGCCAGACAGTTAATTCTTATCAGCAAACTGCTGTTGTTGGTCTTGACCTGGTAGCGCCTCAAGGGCAAGATATTTCATTTGACCAGTTTTCGTTCCTTATTATAGATGACCCGCTACATCCCACATTTGATTATTCAAAATTTGTCAATGTTAACGGCAATCCCAATGACCCGAATGGCGGCACAGGCATTGCCCTTTATAAATCTAACCCATCAATGCCTGGTATTTTTAGCACGGCTGTTGATACAAGGGTGCTGTTTTCAAGTACAAATCCGGCAGATGCTGTTGAATTAGCCAGTAGTCCTACTGACCCACCAAACTGGCACAGGATTATTCTTCATCTCGACCCGAATTCTGTTGGGAATATTCCTACTACGGATACAGGTTCAAATGCAGGTCCTGATTATTTCCTGGTTATCAAGCCAACCTCTTATATGCAGCCTGGTGATAATTTCAGAATCCTTGTATGGGGAAGCTTGCAGGAAGATGCAGGTATAGATACAGGGATAGACAGAACATTTCATTTTATTGATAATAATCCATTAGACCCGACTTATTTAAAAAGTCTGACAGATTCAGCAACAGGGTATTCCTTAAGTACAACCTTTAAAAGAGTATTAACCTACGAGCTTACAGACTCATCAGTAAGCACGCCGATTTTCACTGATGCTACCATATCTGGTGAAAAAGTTGATGCGCAAAGTACATGGGTACCTGCAATAGGAATAAACGTATATGATGCAAGTGGAGTAAACAAACTTAACAGCTTTCAGGTCTATTTTAATCCTGAATCAGATAATGTAACTCCAGAGTCTGACTTAATGCCTTTACAAACAAATAATCAGAGTGGAATTACACTCTGGGAAGATACTACAGGAAGCGGTGTATTTAATCCTTCAGCAGATACATTTTTACCATCCACAGTATCTTTATGGCAGGATGACTATACTTATAGCTGGTTGGGGCTAACGCCACCAGTAGGTCCCCCTGGAACTGTTCTTGGACCAACAATGCCCCATGATTTAATAGCAAAGGATACCAACCTGACATTTTTCCAATCAACCGACCATGTTTACTGGTATGATGCTGATGGAAACAGTGTATGGTTTTCAGGAGGAACAAGTCAGGATGCATTATGGATAGATAGTGATGGTGATGGGACGTACAAACAGGGTACGGATGAATTACTTGCAGGTACTGCTCCTTTAAATGGTACTTATGGTATTTTGGTTACAGGAAGTTTATACGGGTTTGCATATTATGACAATACATACAATGGAGGGGCATTTGTTCCCGGGGATGATGTCTATTTCATAGGCAGGGGCAGGAACAAATTAGGATATTATACAGATATAACTCTTGCCACCCCTAACACATTACCCACATCTAACATCAGTGGAAACCCGGATTATTGGATTGCCTTTAAAACAGGTACTTCTATAAACTATAGAGACCAGTTTAGTTTTAGTCTGCCATCCAATGATATAAATTTTTCATCAGGTTATTCTTCTGCAAATACTAACCTGACAACCAATACCCTTACTGCAAATATACCTGTATACCTTACTGATTTAAGTCAGCCTGAAACATATATTTCCGCTGGAAGCACTCTTCCGGTAATAGGTATAAGAACATACATAAATGATACCACTTCTAATGATACCCGTATTACCCAGCTAAATGTTTACCTTAATGGAACAAACCTGTTTGGACCTGGCGGCAGTGGGGCAAACCTTGCCGCGTTATCAACAAATTCTTTAACAAGCGGTGTGGCTCTTTATGAAAACACAACAGGTGAAACCTCATGGCAGAGTACTGATACTGCCTGTACTCCTTTATCCGCTATTCTTACCACGATTGGTCCAGGCCAGTACCAGGTTCAGTTTAATTTTGCAACCAATAATCCCAATACTATTTTGCCGAATGTTAACACAGGGATAAATAATTTCTTTATAGTTCTTAGAGCAAATAATCCAATCACAGGCTCACCCGGAAATAGTGTACAGGCTGTTATACTTTCTTCTGCTTCAACTCCTTCAGGCTCCAGTATTTCATTTGGAGATTCTGCCGGGGTAGGAGACGCTGGAACTACGGATGAGTATCTTACAAATACAAAAACATATTACTTTTCTTTCCCCCCTATTTCTACACTTACTGTGAGTAAGGGTGTGTTTACTCTTTCTGCTACAGACCCCAATCAAGGTCTTACTGTGGCACATTTATACTGGATTTATCATTATTCAGATGGCACTCAAAGTCCCATAAATATATTTAATGGTTCATCAACGACATTTCAGCTGCCTACCCAAACAAACCCGAGTGGCTTAGGAATAAAAAGTATTGAATACTGGGCTGATGATACTGGTGGTGATGTTGAAATACCACATAATTTATATAACCTGAGTTCTGGTGATACAACACCGCCAGTGACAACAATATCAGTTTCAAAAGGCCCATCTTATCAAAGCGGTTCAACCCTGTATGTAACGTCATCTGTCAATAAAAATCCTACTTATTTTAAGATTACCTCTGTAGACCCGCCGGATTCTGTAACTGGCGTTTCTTCTGGTATAGCGTCAGGATATCCAAAGTATAATCTAGATACTGATAATCCTACAACAATCTATTCCACACCATTTACTGTTGGTGTTGCTGATACCTCTATATGGGCTTATGCTGAAGATGGCGCAGGGAATACTGAATCTCCCCATAAACAACTAACATTTACCATTGATAATACACCGCCGTCTGCTCCAACGATTTCATTAAGTCCTGGCGCTCCCACAGGGAACAATGGTTGGTATAAGGCTCCTGCACCCACGGCAACAATAACTCCCGGGGCAGATACAGGAGCTGGAACACAAGGAGCGGCATATAGCCTTGATGATGGAACCACATGGAACACATCACTTAGTCCTAATCCTGTTCAAATTTCAATAAAAGAAGGGACGAATATAAATATTGAAAGTTATGATTTTGATTATTTAGGCAATGGCAGTTTTACAACTACTTATTCAGGGAATCCGATAAAAGTGGATGTTACTCCGCCTGTTACTGTAATAAATGTTAACTATCCCAATAACACATTTACATTATCAGCAACTGATAATCTATCAGGTGTTGCCACGACCTCATATTCTTTTGATAATCTCAGATGGAACACTTATACTCCCGGTAATAATGTTAGCATTCCGCCAAATACAACCACAATCTATGCAATGTCAGTGGATGATGCGGGTAATACGGAAACACCAGTAGAAACTCTTATAAATACAAACATGTCCATAAGCGGAACAATCCTGAATTATTATGGTACTCCGCAGACAAACGTGAAAATACTGCTTTCTGATGATTCAACAAATGAAACGCAGATGACACAGACAGATTCCACCGGGGCATACCAATTCAATAATCTATCCCAGGCAGGTATGTATAAAATTATACCTCTTGTCCAGAATTCAGTTCCATTATTCAAAACCTATAATGGGCTCCAGGCATCCCAGATAAACCAGAATTTTATACTTATTGATGGATGGTCAAGGATTGATTATGACCTTGGGAATTCAAGATATTATCCATTTACTTCCACCCAGTCGGTTTTAAGTGGTGCATTTCTTGTTGACAGATATTCATTCGGTAATTCTGCACCCCAGATGCTGACATCTGATATTAATGGTAATGGAGTCCTTGATTTACTGATGACAAATGGAAATAATTTATATGCCTATAAATATAATTCATCTACGCAATCTTATGCTAATGAACAATGGAGTCCAATATCAACGTCTTTCTCTCTTTCCCTTGCTGATAGCGCAACACTTGATAGTAATATTCAGGTTTTTCTTTCGGGAACAGGTGCAAATGTTGCTGACATTTATAACAGTCAGGGAAAGGCAATCAATCCTGTTGTCACTGATGCTTCTGCTCCTTCAGGTACGCAATGGCAGACAAGGGTTGCCGCGGGAGTTATGTTCTTCGCAGGCAGTAATGGAACAACAGGTTTTGATACAATGTACGTAACGGATTTTGCACCTGCGGATACTATTGTCTGGGAAACTCAGTTGAACAGGCAGATTGCCCCGTCCAAAATTGTATTTGATGTGAGAAGTGATGGTAAAATAGAGGCTCTTGCGGGCGGTTATTTTGATACAGGTAATTGTCAGCTTACTGCTGTGGATGTACAGACAGGACAAACCTTATGGACGACTACCTTTTCTGGAGTTCATGGGAAAATAACGCCTTATGTTTCTGATATTTACGGGACCGGATTTGATGAAATAGTTGCAGTAAGGACTTCAACGGCTTCAAGTCCAGGCCCTCTTATAGTCTATTTGATAAATCCGGCAAATGGACAAATACTTAACACATGGCAAAGTGCTTCTTATACTCCTTTAACAAACCAGAACATAAGTGCTGCCATTGCAGACATGACCGGAGGCGGAATCAGGGACTTTGTATTTACTGATGACAGCGGGAATTTATATGGTATTGATGTCAGGAATGGTACCAATGTAATCACCCCTTCTCAAAATATCGGAACACTCTGGGCTATCTGTAGGTTTGCAGGGACCAGTGGCGGGAACGACCTGATTATTTCTTCAGGGGATACCATAAAGGTTCTGGATAATAATCTTGCTTCAGTTTATTCCTATACCTTTACTGCAGCCCCTCAAAATGTTATTGTGTCAGACCTTGATAACGATGGAATTATTGATATAATTGCAAGCCTTTCAGACGGGACTACGCACGTTTTAAGTCCATTAACGTCTGCTGACCTGCCTTCCAATCCAACAAATTTAAGTGCCGCTGTTGGTTCAAATAATGCTGTTTATCTTGTATGGAACTATCCATCAAATGGTGCGGCATTGAAAGGATTTGAGGTTTACAGGACTACAACTCCGGCTAACCCAAGTTCCTATGTTCTTGTGGGGACAACTACATCAGGCCAGACTTTATTTACAGATACTCCTTCGGCTGGAACGTATACCTATGAGGTTTATGCCTATAACGATTATGGTTCAAGTCCTTCTATAAATCCTGCAACGTACCAGGTCTATGTTCCATCAACTTCAAGTGGTGGTGGCGGTGGTGGCGGCGGAACTCCTGTAGGGCCTCTGGCAATAGAACTATCCATTATTTTAGTGCTTCTGAAAAGACGCAGAGTAAATGGCTAAAATGATATGAAACCACCTAAATACCTAAGAAAATATTTTTGGAATGTGTATTTTGAAAAATTAGACAGCAAAAAAAATTATTACACTATTATTGAAAGAATTTTGGAATATGGAGATGAAAAAGCCATCAAATGGATGTTTAAAACCTATCCCAAAGATCAAATAAAGGAAATAGTGAAAACCAGTAGGGCATTCACTTTTTTGAAAAACGATTATTTTTGGGCATGGTATTTTAATCTGAAAGAACAAGAGACAAAATGTTTACAAAAGGATTATCTCAGGCAACACAGAGCGATTTGGCCCTATTAAAAGGAATGGAGCAATTAGATGATTTTTATTTGGCAGGGGGTTCTGGCTGCGCACTTTATCTGGGGCACCGTCTTTCTTTTGATTTGGATTTTTTCACACTTAAAGATTTCCTTTATGAAGATATTTACAGAGACTTGAAATTAAGAGGGTCTTTTTTTATAGAATATACATCAAAAAATACTATTGTCGGGAAATTTAATAATACAAAAATAAGTTTTTTTACTTACCCTTATCCACTTCTTTTTCCTGAACAAAGATTCTTAAATATTAACATTGCTGATTTAAAAGATATTGCTTGTATGAAAATAGATGCTATTGGTTCCAGAGGTACCAAAAGGGACTTTATTGATTTATATTTTATATGCCAAAAAGAAGATTTATTTACTCTTCTTGAATTATATAAAAAGAAATATAAACAAGTCAGGGATAACATTTTTCATATTATAAAAAGTTTGGCTTATTTCAGAGATGCAGAAACTGCAAATGAAAATATTGTAATGCTTAAAAAATATGACTGGAAAGATGTAAAAAAGTTTTTTGAAGATAAAGTCAGACAAATAATGGAGAAATATCAACCCCAAAATATTAATTAGGATTGTTAAAAATTATCACAGACTTTTTTCATGCCATCTATTGTTTTTTCCACGTCCATCTTTATCAGGATTTCCATCACGACTGTTTTTTCAAGGATTTCCCTGCTTTTTTTAAACTTTTCTCTTGTTTGGACACTTTCAATATTCGCAATAAAATGCCAGTAGTTTAATATTCCCGGTGTAATCCCGTTTTCACTCATTTTTTCCTTGAATTTTTCAGCCTTTTGTTTATCAGGAAGAAAAAACGTAAGGAACGTTCCTATTTCACCTTCTTCATCAAAATGTTTTCTGAATGTAATAAACTCATAATTTTTTAAAATATCCCTGACTGCTTTTTTGTTTTCCCTTTGTTTTTTTATTATATAGTCAATCTTTTTTAGCTGTGCAATTCCAAGAGCACCCTGAACCTCATTCATCCTGAAGTCAAAGCCCTTTCTTTTTCTTGTTTCTACACCTCTTGGTACGTTTTCAAGATGCGGATGTCCATGGTCATGGCAGGCATCTGCTTCTTTATATAGATTTTCATCATCAGTGGTTATCATTCCGCCTTCGCCTGTTGTGAGCACTTTAACATAATCAAAACTAAAAGTGCCAAAATTGCCAAAGGTTCCTGCCTTTTTGCCTTTATATTCTGCTCCTGTTGCCTGACATGCATCTTCAACAAGAAAAAGGTTGTTCCTTCTTGATATATCTACAATATTATCCATATCACAGGAAGAACCCATCATATGGACAGGTAGTATACAGGCAGTTTTGCTAATTATTTTTTTATTTATATCTTCAGTAGATATATTCAGACTTTCATCTATTTCGCATAAAATCGGTTTATATCCTGACCATTCAATTGCTTCAATTGTTGCAACAAAAGTAAAGCATGGTGTAAGAACTATACTTCCTTTGGGAAGCCCAAGGCTTAACAGGGCTGTCTGGAGCGCGGACGTTCCTGAGGATACACCGAGAGAATATTTTGCACCGATATATTGAGCAAATTCACCTTCAAATTCTTTTACCTTGAATATTCCCTGTCTTTGCGCATCAAATCCATACCTGAAAAGAACCCCTCTTTTAATAACCTCTGAAACCTCCTGTAATTCCTCCTCACCAAAAACCTCTCTTCCCGGCATTTTTCCTCCCTTCATTTTTATATAATTTTTTAGTATGCTTTTTGATATATTTTTATAATATCTTGTTTGGTGAATGTTCTTGGATTATTTTCCAGAGGTACGGCAATTTTCATTGCGCCTTCAGCAATCTGTTCAATTGTATTCTGTGGAATACTTAATTCAGAAAGTTTTTCAGGAATTTTAAGTCCTTTTTCAAATTTCTTCAACTCATGAATAAATGATTCTGCGCCGCATTTTCTGCCTGTAATCTTTGTTCCTGTTTTTGAGAGCTTATTTTTAATTTCAGATATTTCCGCTTTGAGAACATAGGGAAGCAGAAGGGCATTTCCTGTTCCATGTGCTATACCAAAAAGACCCCCCAGGGGATAAGAAAGGGAATGTACCGCGGTAACTCCGGCATTTACAAGACCAATTCCCGCAAGGAAACTTCCATAGAGCATGTTGCTTCTTGCTTTTATGTCTCCCGGCTTATTATAGACAATCGGCAGGTTTTCCCAGATTAACTCCATAGCTTTTTCAGAAATAGCCTCAGTAAAGAAATTACTCTTTTTTGAGATATAACTTTCAATTGCATGACAAAAAGCATCAATACCTGTAAAAGCGGTAGGTCCCTGGGGAAGGGATACTGTCAGACCAGGGTCAAGTATTGCACATTCAGGATAAAGATATTTGCTGTTGATGCCGCCTTTTGTTTTTTCTTTTTCTCTTATAAAAACAGCGGTAAATGTTACCTCGCTTCCTGTCCCTGCTGTTGTGGGAACCATAATTTTGGGTACACCCGGTTTTGGAACTTTTTCCATGCCCTGATAATCTTCAACTTTCCCATCATTTGTGATTAAAATGGACACTGCTTTTGCAGTGTCCATGCTGCTTCCGCCGCCAATGCCACAGACAATGTCACATTTTTCTTCTTTTGCTAATCGGCCCGCATGATTTCCTGAATCTGTTGTAGGCTCAGATACTATTTCATCATAGATAAAATATGATATTTTTTCTTTGTCAAGGGTTTTTTTTACTTCATTCTTCACATCTGAAAGGGTTTTATCCATAACGACAAATACCCGTGTTCCATGAAATTTTTTTATTTTTTCCCCAAGACTGCTTAAACTTCCATTTCCCAAAACGATTTCCGGGGTGCATATAAATTTAAAAGTTTCCATTTCCATTTATATAATGTAAAATTAAATAAGATAAATGTCAAAATAATCTGGTTCTGTCAAGGGGGTAAAATGATAAAGTTTACATATATTTATGGACCCGTCAGTTCCTGGAGATTAGGAGCGTCCTTGGGCATTGACCTTCTTTCAGGAAAAGAAAAAGTGTGCTCATTCAATTGTGTTTACTGCCAATTAGGAAAAAATGGGATGGCTTGTATAAACAGGAGGAATTATGTCCGGGCAGAAAATGTTATTGAGGAATTAAACAAACTATCGGATATACATATTGATTATTATACATTTTCAGGTAAAGGAGAACCAACTCTTGCAAAGAATATAGGGAAAGTGGCTGCATGGATAAAAAAGAATAAAAAAGGGAAAACAGCCCTTTTAACCAACAGCTCCACAATTCTCTATAAGCGGTTATGGAAAGAACTTAAGGATATGGATTTAATTGCTTTTAAGCTCGATGCATATTCTGAAGAGGTTTTTAAAAGAATCAACAAACCTGTCATGGGTATAAAGATAAAAGACATAAGGAAATCTCTTCTAAAATTTAGAAAAACATTTAAAGGAAAATTCGCGGTCCAGATTATGGTTCTTAAAGAAAATCTTGATGAAATTAAAGAAATTAGAAACTTCTGTGAGATTCTAAAGCCGGATGAAATTCAGTTAAATACCCCATTAAGACCTTCAGGTGTCCAACCTGTAGACAAAAAAACAATGACAAAAGTAAAAAAAATATTCAAAGGGCTTCCTGTAATTTCCGCCTATGATATAAAGAAAAAAAAGATAAAGCCAATAAATATAAAGGATACAATGAAAAGAAGGGGTAAAAAACTGTGAGTATAAAGGAAAATATTGAAAACCTGTTTAAAAAAATCCCGGAACCTGTAAAATTGATTGCTGCTACAAAAAGAAGGAGTATCAAAGAGATACAGGAAGCAATATCAGCAGGTATAAGAATTATCGGGGAAAATTATGTAAATGAAGCCGCAGAAAAATTTCAAATACTTGGGAAAAATGTAGAATGGCATTTGATTGGACATCTTCAGACAAATAAAATAAAACAGGCAATTGAAATATTTGACATGATAGAAACATTGGATTCACTGCATCTTGCGTCCAAACTAAATGAAGAAATAAGAAAAACAAAAAGAAAAATGCCTGTTTTGATTGAAATAAATAGTGGAAGGGAAGAAAACAAGACAGGTGTTTTGCCGGAAGATTGTGATGGATTTATTGAAAAAATGGACCGGTTTGAAAATCTCAGGGTTCTGGGCTTGATGACAATGGGTCCGCTTGTTAAAAATCCAGAGGATATCAGGCAATTTTTCCGCCTGACAAGAGAAATTTTTGAAAAAACTGCAGGAAAAAATATACCCGGAATAAAAATGGAGTATCTTTCAATGGGAATGACAGATACTTACAAAATAGCCATTGAAGAAGGAGCAAACATTGTCCGGGTCGGTACGCTCATCTTTGGTCCAAAGAATTAAATGATAAGGAGAGATGGCTGAGTGGACTATAGCGGCCGCCCCGAAAGCGGCTGTACCTTAACCGGTACCGCAGGTTCGAATCCTGCTCTCTCCGTTTGCAAATCTTTCATAAGCAGGATTTGAATAGAGCGAAGTAAGACATTCCGCTTAGGAGCGGATGGAAGAAAACAAAAAATGGACTGGAAACAAAAAGAGAAAAAACATAGAGAAGGGGTATTAACCTTTTTATGGGAAGAGGGTTTTGCGACCGCAGAACAGATAAAAAACCATATTTTCACTGAAAATACAGATAAGTTCTAAGACCTACAGGCAAAAACTCCTTAAAATGGAAAACAAGGGTCTTATCAACAGAAAACAGGTATTATTCAGCCAAAGCGGAGTATACTACCTCACAAAAACAGGATGGAACACATTAGACATACCAGAAGCGCATAGAATATCGCCAACAGACAAAGACAAAATACCAGTTTCCACTGGCCTGCACAGACTACAGGTAATAAACGCAAGACTTGAAATAGAAAAAATATTATCAGGCATTGCGCCAATTACCAAATACTATTGGGTAAAATTGCATATTTAGGGTGAAAGTTGCATGGGATTTTGCCAAACCCCCTATAATTTCGCCCCTTCCATGTTAATTTGTTTCTCCAATTTTTTCTATTTCTAATTCCAACAATTTCGGGAGTTGAAAATCAATGGCATTTTTCAGTATTTCTTCTGAGAAATCATACTCACCTTGTAAATTGATATGTTGCCATGTAACGACCAATTCATTTTTAATAGATTATAAAAAGCTCAGGCATAATTGATTTCTTCACAGTATCAAAAACGACCGTTTACTTTACTTTTTCTTGGACACCATAAAAATACCATATTCAATGCTTTTATGGTAAATAAAGTCTGGAATTAAATCAAGGGAAATGATAAAATCAAAGAAAAGACTTATTTAACTCCGGAGGAAAAATGAAAGTTGGGTATGCTCGCGTTTCAACTATAGAACAAAACTTAAACTTACAAATAGATGCATTAAAACAAGCAGGGTGTGAAAAAATCATCACTGATGAAATTAGCGACTCCGTTGCAGAACGGCCTGGTTTAAATAAACTCAAAGAAATTTTACGGAAAGATGATATATTGATTGTGTGGCGTTTAGACCGGTTAGGACGCACTTTAAAACATTTAATTGAATGGGTAAATGAACTGGAACAGCAAGGTGTTGGATTTAAAAGCTTACAAGAAACTATTGATACTACCACAAGCGGTGGAAAATTGGTTTTTCATATTTTTGCAGCACTGGCTGAATTTGAAAGAAATTTAATCCGGGAAAGAACTCGTGCAGGATTAGAAGCGGCAAGAACCAGGGGTCGGCAAGGAGGTAGACCTAAGTTATTGCCAGAAAATAAACGAAAACTTGTGGTTGAATTATATACAAGTAAAAAACATTCTATAAAAGATATTTGCCAAATGATGGGTATTTCCAAACCTACTCTTTATAAATACATCAGAGAGCAAAATGGATAGCAATTTGGGTTAAGGACGCGGTATTTTCCCCCTAAATATGTAATTTTATAGCCTTTCACGAAACTTCGAAACCATTGAGGCACAACGGTTTCAGAGACTGCCTATTTTAAATTTGCCCTCCTGCTATGAAAATCGTTGAGCAGTGCGGGTTTACGCATGTATTTTTTGTCATTTTTCTCTATTTTGCCATTTTTTCCGAAGGACAGGAGGGCAAAAATCACTGTCGTTTAGTTTCGTGAAACCCTATTTTTTTTATTTTTATTTTATTTGAAAACCCTTATTCTGCCTAAATTTTAATTTTTCTCTTTTTACCTCCTCCCCTTTCGAGATGATACTATGTATCTAATATTTTTATGCGACTTTCACGAAACGGGAGGTAAATATGTTTCAACCAATTTTGTTCGACCCAGAGGAACTTTTCAAAGAACCTATGGAAAAGTACCAACGTTTCTTTTCTCTGCTGGATCTTTCATCGTTAGATAATATTTTTCAAACGGGCCGCCGGCCTATTAGCCATGCTGCCATTACCAAGGCACTCATATTTAAAAATCTCCGTTCTCTTCTTACTTTGAGTGACCTGACAGTTGAGCTCTATGAACGGCCGAAGCTTTCATATATACTTGGTTTCCCTACCAGAACAGAACCGATTCCAGTCGAACGATTCTCTGTTTTTCTTCGCACCATCGACAATGCTATTTTGCAACAAATTCGGGAAACACTCGTTCTTCATCTTATTAAACGTAAAGTTATTTCCGGAAAATATCTTTCTGTTGATGCTTGTCCTATTAAAGCGAATGTGAAAAATAATAATCTAAAAACACATGTTCATAATAGATTTTCTAAAGATCATCCACCTCACAGTGACCCGGATGCTAGATTAAGCGTCTTTTCTACTTTTCCTGATAGAAAAAAGAAAATTGAATTCTTTTGGGGCTATCGTAATCATCTTATTAATGATACGGTATCCGAATTACCCATAGTTGAGTGTACACTACCTGCCAATGTTTATGAAACCAATGTTATCATCCCCCAACTTATAATTGTGAAAGAACATTATCGCTTTCATCCGAAAGCAGTCATGGCAGATTCTGAATATGACTCCGCAACTATTATTGATTTTATTCTTAACACTTTGCATGCTAAACCGCGTATTGCCAGAAATCTCCGGCGTGACTCCGGTTCCCAACCAACTCTTTCTTTTTCCGGTGCTCCAGTCTGCATCGCTGGATTTGAAATGATATCCCGTGGAATATACTGGGATCCCCGACAAAATAGAATGCGCCATAAATTCTATTGCCCTATTCGTGCTTCCAAAAAGTTTGCAGCATTGCATCCTGATTGTCCGTGGTCTCATCCTCAGTTTGAAAAAGGTTCTGGTTGTTACAAAAACATCCGCGTCGACCGGGACATTCGCCATTTAATAGACTATGATTCCCAATCTTTCAAAAAGGACTTCAACCGCAGATCCAGCAGTGAACGCATTTTCTCCAGACTCCTTGCTATTTCTATGCAGGAACCATCAGTCAAAGGACTGCGTGCCACCGCCAACTTATGCACCATCTCTCATATTACGGTTCTGGCCGTCGCTCTCTTTGCTTCTTTTGTCAATGAACCAAAACGTATTCGTTTCATTAAGTCTTTTATTCCAAATCTTTAGTTTCGTGAAGCCCTATGTAATTTTACCCATATTTAGACTGCGGTTTTTTATAGAATTAAATCCTCTGACAAAAAATGGCCATCCTCCCCACAAAACTATCGGCGTGGTAATTATACCCTCAAGCCATTCAACTGCTTTAAAAGAAAGGATATTTTTAATTGATATTGCTGGTATATAATTACTCATAGCAAGAAAAATAATAGGAATGGTTAAAACAAGACAAATCCAAAAACGTCTTGACATATAGATAAGTTCAACATTCTTTTCTTCTTCTAAAGAAACAGATTGCAATTCAAGTGCCATGCCGCATATAGAACAGTCGTCTTGTTTATCACTAATAATCTGCGGATGCATCGGACAAGTATATATATTATTTGAAGTATTCATATAAGTAAATATTCAGTTTTTATATATTGGCTCTTCTTCCAAAATATAAAATTATCCCCCCTGCAATTATAGATATACAAAATGCATATCCATAAGATAAAAAAGGGCTTGACATGTAAAATAGAGACATTGCAAGATTTCCTATGAATAATCCAATACTTCTTGCAGCAGTGAGTTTACCCATCTGTTTTCCTATGGTTTTCTTTGGACTTATCAGGGAAATTATAGATGGTTCAAGGGTTTCTATAACACCCAGCCCCAAACCAAGAACTGCAACCCCAATGAATGGGAATAAAAGACCTAAATGCAGTAAATAACCTATACCAATTAATATAGAACCAAATCCGGATAAAATATAACCAGCCAAACCAAGAAATTTAACCTTATTAAATTTTCCGGCAAAATATCCTACAGCATATCCTGTAATTCCGGAAACAAACAAATAAATAAAGTATGAAAGGGCTCCGATTGTATCTTTACCTGATATCTGGGATATTGTTATTATAGGGTATCCTAAACTATAATAGCTGAAACCAAACAAAGTAGTTCCAATTAGTATTCCCCAGAGTACATTCTTGGATATTTTCCCCATTTCATCTGATTTTTGTTTATCTGTTTTTTGTGTTGAAACTTCATTTTTGACAGATAAAACTTTATCATTGTATTCAACAAAAATAATACAGAGTGTAGATATAAGTAAAGGTATAACGCCAATTAAGAATATATACTTTATCTCTACTTTAAAATAAAGCATTATTATAAAAGTCAATGCGGCAAGGGCAGCTCCTGTTATATCAAGAAAATGCATAAGTCCGAATGCTTTGGATTTTTGCTCCACAGTTACTACATCAGAAAGCATACCTCTTCTTGAAGGTGTTCTAAGATTTCTTGCCCACCAGCCCAAAGAAAATAATAGAATTGCTAAAAAAACATTCGTAGAAAATGCCGTAAATGATAAAATAGGTATAAGCAGATTTCCCACGATTGCCATTCTTTTCTTACCAAATCTGTCTCCTAATATCCCGCCAAAATATATATTTTTTGAGCCACCGCCATAAATAACAGCATAAGCTAAACCTATTGAATATACAGGGGCTTTTAAATAAAAAATTATGTATATTGGAAATCCGGTTAAAACCAATTGATAACCTAAATCAGCAAAAAAAGCGGATAGGCTTAATAAGAATGCATTTTTATTTACATACCACTTATTATCCATAATATTATTGGTAAATATTGACTAAACACCGTTCATATTTATAGGCACAAAGTTAAAACTTCTCTTTGAAGTTTGCAAATCTTAGGCACAAAGGCACACAGTTACAAAGTAAAAACTTATTACAGAAGATTGGGTATAATTACATATTTAGGGCAAATGTTTCACGGTATTTTGTCAAACCCCCTTTAATTTCACGCTTTTCCCATTAATTTGTTTCTCCAATTTTTTATATTTTGGGATATAATTGCATATTTTGCATATTTGGGTAAAATTACATATTCCGGGGGAAAACACCACGAGTTTTTATAATTTTACCCTTTCATTTTGAATCTCAGAACGAACATTTTGTATTTTATGTTTTTTCATCCAATTAAACAAATTAGATTCAGTAGTTTGATATCGTCTGGCAATAAATCTCTGGGTAGAACCGTTAATCAACAGAGCTTCAATTTCTGGTCTGAACTTATCCAATTTACTTTTTCCCGGACCTGGTGGACGTCCTAATGGAAATCCAGATTCTTTTTTTATTCGCAGTGCTTCTTTTGTCCTTTGTGAAATCAAATCTCTTTCAATCTCAGCAGCCATTGAGAAAGCCATAGCAATAATTTTACTTTGAATACTATTATCTAATTGCCAGTTCCCTTTAACTGAATATATTTTTATTCCTTTTTGAGCCGCAATAGAAAGAATTTCCATACATTCCATCACTTATGTCTCGCCTGAACTTTGGACGCCGACGGAATTTGTGCCAACTTCGTTGGAACACCTCATTGTTGTGGTTTGGATTGAGATTGCGGTCGCGGTTGGGGTTGCATCTGTGGCGGACCCATTATGCTTTGAAATTGCTTGCCCCACGATACGCCATTAGTACATTCGTATAATTTCACGAACTGACTAACATTAAAAAATCCGTTGAGTAAAATATACGCTTCCCACAATAAATCGCGGAGTGGATTTTCGGCGACTTCAAGTTTCAAACCGAAAGATGAGAGTTTCTCCGGTGTTAATGGACGCGAGTGAATTTTGTGGGTATTGTAATCGGAAAAATACGAAACGATTTTTTTGATTTTTCGTCCGTTATTTTTTACACCTGCAAACATATATTTTTTGAGCCACGAAGAAACCAACTCTTTAGATAATTTTTCAGAATCTTCGCAAAGCTCAAAAAGATCAAGCGAGTATTTTTCAATCAGAGGAATATAGGCGGGTAAAGTTTCTGGCCCTTCGTCTTTTATACATTTTTTAGCTTTCGCAAAGCCATTTAAGATTGATTTTGCTGGAACGAAACGGATCATGCCTTCTTTTGTCGGAACGCCTACTTGCGGGTCAATCGGTCCAAGCGTTGCGCTTGGGTGCAAAACAATACCATTCCCGGACAAGACCAACATTGTGGCGGCGGAATATGCGGAGTGCGGAACTAAAAAATTTACTTCTTTAAATCTGTTGCGAAGTATTTCGACAATTCGCTCTGTTGCGTCAGGCCGTCCGCCCGGACTATGCAAAAGCACATCAACGGATTTGAAATTGTTGCCAACGGAATTGATAAGGTCGGTAAATCCGTCCACATCGGACAAGTCAATTTGATTTGGCATTCCGGGTGGTCCGCCGTCCAAAAATTTTGTTGCGTAAATTAAAAGCGGCCGTTCGCGCAACGCTTCAATTTCGGCGTAGCACGCTTTGCGAAGTTCAAATAAATCCTTTCCGGTTATTCCTTTACCGGATTGAAGCAGAGGAGCGATATAGTCGTTCCAATCCTGCACCGTCTTAAATTTTATGCGCTGTTGTTGAGTAGACTCCATAGCGATTGATTTCAAAATTAAGCGTAGAGCCGGTGTCGGATTTGAAAATTACTCTTTTTCCAGACGCAAACTCCGCGCGCTCTATAATGTCGGCGGTTTTCTTGTAAGTATCATAAACCCTAAACGCGGCAACATTTTGGTCTAAAACGCGCCTTGTTGCGACCTTACTGATCATACCTTTTTGACTTGTTTTTTTAATCATAGCCATAAATTTATACTCCTATTATACTAACTTTATTGCGAAAAATCAACTATTCGTGTTGTGCCATACTTTAATGGCATAGGAATTTCCTTTGAAACCCGTTGATAACAAAGGGTTTATAAACAAGGTTGAGTATAATTATAAGACTTAAATGTAATCTCGTGAAACATTTGCCCTAAATATGTAATTATACCCTTTATTCTACTAAAACAAAAATGTAGTTTAAAAGATAGAATGTCATCTATGAATTAAAAGATAGAATGTCACATTTCTGTCTGTATTTTATTAAAAAAATTAGATATTATAATAACAAGGTATTTTGCAGGCCTACAAAATACCGCGTAGCCTGAAGCAAAGCGCAAGGAAAAAGATTATAAATTTACTATATTCAGATATAATATGTATAACTATACTTTTTACACAATGAGTGGATAATATAAAAATTATTATGAACACACATAATCAATCTTGCTTGGGTAAAATTAAATAGGGCTTCACGAAACTAAAGATTTGGAATAAAAGACTTAATGAAACGAATACATTTTGGTTCTTTTTTAAAAGAGGTAAATAATCAACTGCCATTCGCAAAATACTTTCTTAATATTTTATCTTTAATGCTCTATTTTATTTTCAATAAAATATATCAGAATGATGTTTTATCGACAAATTGGCAGATTACACCCGTAAACCAGAAATTTATTACAAGTATTAAGAATAGTATTAAAAATTGATGGAAAATAAGTGGAATAAATGAAATTGCAAAAAGAATAATATTTGGAAATTGTATAAATATCCATGCAGCTATCACGTAAAAAATAATCAATGTAAGAGTTTCAGGAAGATAAATTTTCCATAATAAAAAATTTTGCTTAAAAGCCTCGCGCCAGTTATTATTTTTCAGAACGATATAGAAAGGAACGAATATAAAAAAAAGAAAAATCCAGCCTAAAATAAATAACGACCAGTTCAAAAAACGGAACCAAAAATTATTGGCATAGATATTTGATATAGAAAACAAAGTCATAAGAAACTGAATTATTGATGGTATTATCACAAGAATAAGATTGTAGATAAAAAGAGGTTTAAAATATTTAAGGGAACTGGAAATGGCTGTGAACATTTCCAGTTTTTCTTCTTTCGCTTTTGTAAAACTGTGAAGAATCAGTCCATATGAAAAAGAATTTATAACTATCACGTAATAAAGAAATAGAAAACTAAAAATCAAATGAAAAAGAAAATCTTGTTTTTCAAAAGACGCTCTGAAGAAAGGATTCCAGACATATGTATAAAAATTTACTAAAATTAGAACCGGTATGATTATGATAAAAGGTATAAAAATTTTCTTAAAAGATCTTACGGATAGTTGTACAGACTTTGTTTCTGAATAAAACAGGTTAATAACCGGTTTTATCAGAAATAATGCGAGTATTAAAAAAATCAGGTTATTTGCATGGAGAACTGGTAACCCGATATACCCACAACTGTATGGTAAGCTAGAAAGAAAGCGGGACACGATTGAATAAAAAAATGGGGGATGTAAAATATTTAGTGGGAGATTTTTAGATTTTTGATGGAAAAACGTAAAAAAAGTTTGTTGAAGTTCTGAAATAATACCAAATCCAAGAAAAATCCAGAATAGTCTGCGATTTGCAATGGCAAATCGCCATCCATTCCGTAAAAAAGACGGATAAGACGCGAGGTTCTGAAAACAGGCATTTTCTATATTTCTGCTATGAATAATTAACCATTTGTTTAATATAGTAAATATCAGGGTTATTCCCGTAGCAAACATGAAAAACCGCATTAAAAGTTCAGGGGAAATAGTATAAATGTTTTATCTCCTTTAATCTTTTTTGAAAATATTATAACACAATTGTAAGATTTTTCGGGTTTTGATTTTCAACGATGGGTATAATTGGGTATAATTATATATTCAAGGCAAATGTTTCACGGTATTTTGTCAAACCACCTATAAATCCGCCTTTTTCCCATTCATTACTTTACCCAGAGTTTATATCTCCCAATTTATAAATTTGCCATATAAAAATATATTGATATAAAATAAAGGCAGTAAAAGAATCAGCAACACAACCAAAAAGGGGATATATGACGCAAAATTATCCGAGCAGTAGATTTCAAACTTTCAAAATATTCAATATCTTTTCTTATCATATTCACAAAACCATTAATATCAATTTTATTACTCTATTATCTGTTTTAACATAGGAGAAACTATGTTTATAAAGAGAAAATATAAGGAACTATTATTATGTATTATTATTAGTTTATATGTATTTTCCCCAAAATTAGATGCTGCATCAAATTCCGGTTCTAAGGTAAAAGCGTTATTATTATCTCAAGAAGCTTATTTTGAAAAATTTCAATCTTATATGTTTACTTCAACCATGACGATGATATATAGTGGAGCGTTTAAAAAACAGACAAAAACACCCATGAATAAATCTGTTCTCAAATTAGCTTTTTATTATGACAAACAAAAATATCGGGATGAAGAAACTTCCCCTAAAAATATTGCTACAGGAAAACCCGAAACTTGGATAATCGCTTATAATAAAAAGTTTTATCAATTTGAAGATATTTCGTATAATAAAGGAAAACAGCAAAAAATGTTATATCTTTCACGAACTTCTCACTCACCAGGACCATATAAACCCATGCAATCTATAAATCCTTTATTTTTCATGTTTTCATTCGCTTTCCAAAATGGAGAGATAAGAAATATAGATATTCTAAAACAATCTGAAGTGTGGTTAAATTTACAAAAAAAAGTAGTAGGGGTTAATGAAACAATAAATAATGGATATAGAGGTATAACTATAAAATTTAAAAATATAGCAACAACCGTAGGAAATATTAACTGTGAAATATTTTTTGCAAAAGAATATGATTGGTATCCGATTTATTCAAAAGCAACTATCATGGGAATCGGGCAAGATGTAGTAAAAGTTACAAAAATTAAAAAGTATAAAACTAATAGTGGTTCCATTTATATACCTTTACGCATAGAAGGTATACTTTATTCTACAAAAGGTGAAATTTTACAAACTGGTATCGCTGAAATAAATCCGAATAGCGTTAAAATTAACCAACCGATAGATAAACAAATTTTTACCTTATCTGTGCCTGATCAAAGTAAAATTTATGATAACGATTTACAATAAATTGTTGGGTATAATGACTTATTTAGAGGAGAAAACACCACGAAATAACCCTAAATTTTTATCTTTTCCATTTCGCTTTTACTATACAAAGACGAAATATTTTGATATAATACCCCTTAAAAACAGCCATTTTTCAGAAAAAAGTAACCACAAAAATGCAAAAGCGAAATTTTCAGCGAAAAATCAAGTATTTAAAAATTGAAGAATGGAACAAATTAATATCCATTTGTGATAATTTCCGGGATAGACTCATTTTAAAATTACTCTATCTTTCAGGAATGAGAGCCGGAGAATTTTCACAAATAAAAGTAGAAGACATTGATTTCAAAGAAAGATTCATAACTATCCCGGCAGAAAACACAAAAACAAAACAATTCAGAACAATATATTGTCCGGCAGAAACTTTGAGCGAATTAAAAGCATACCTAAAAGCAAAGAAAATAAAAAAAGGAAGAATCTTTGATTTATCCATAAGACGGATACAACAAATTGTAAAAACATGGGGTAAAAAAGCAGGAATAAACTGGATACATCCGCATACATTACGACATAGCCATGTAGTACATCATCTAATGAACAAAACACCTATTCCGGCAATTCAAAAACAGGTAGGACATAAAAGATTAACCACAACACAAATATATTCAAACCTCGCCCCTGAAGAAATAAGAGAAGCCTATGAAAAAACAAATTGAAAATTCAAAATTATAAATCACTTTTATCTACGATTAAGAATTTTGATGAATTCTTCTACGGAAAGTTCTGCATCCTTTAAAATTCCTTTAAGTGTCCAACGGTCAACTTCTTTGTGGTCAGGAATAATAAGAGTAATTTCTTTTTCTTTATTAAATATTTTAATATGACTACCTTTTTGGCTAACTTTATAATATCCAATATTTTGAAAGACTTTAACTATTTATCTGCCAGAAAGAAGAGGGGGTTTAGGGCTCATAAAGAAACTTGCATAATTTTGTGATAGCTGTTAATTTTTTCTCTTAGTTGTTTTTCTGAAACATCTGATTCTAAATATAATTCTATTGCTTCTTTAATATTAGAAATAGCTTCTTTTTCTGTTTTACCTTGAGACCAACATCCCTTTAAAGAAGGACAGTGAACAACAATATAACCATCCTCGCCTTTTTCTAAAACAATTTTCAATTCCATATTTTCACCTTATTTATTATACCATAAATTTATTTCTTTTTTTAAAATTGAAATCCACTTAAAAAATTCCCAAAATCAAGCCATTCCCAGCAAAAACCCCTCTATATAATCAATTTAAACCCACTTTCTTGCCCCTGGTAAAGCCAGATGTATCGGATTTTCAAAAAAACTTAAATATAAAAACCTGTCCAACCATTGATACTCAACGCTTCCAGAGATTTCAAAAAACCGATCTACATGTACTTTCTTTTTTAAGTTGTACCTGTGCTGTTTGCATTGCTTTATGTAATTGTTCAGAGAATAATTCTTTTTGTGGTAATTTTGTTAAATATTTTGAAACCCGGATCCTGTCTTCCGGTAAAAATAATAATTCTATTTGTTCTTTCCCTTTTTCTGTACAAAGGATAATCCCAATGGGCGGGTTTTCATCCTGTCTCATTTCATACTTTTCCAGCCATCTTAAATATAATTCCATTTGTCCTTTATATTCTGCCCTGAATTTATCAAGCTTTAAATCTATAACCACAAAACAGCGTAGTTCCCTGTGATAAAATACCAGGTCCATATAATAATCTATATCATCAAGAGTTATTCTCTTTTGTCTTGCCACAAAATAAAAATCCTTTCCTAATTCCAGGATAAATTTTTCCAGTGCGTTTAATATTGCTTTTTCTATATCTTTTTCGCTGTATGTGTCAGAGAGTTCCAAAAAATCCAGAACATAAGGATCCCTGAAAGTTAATTCCGGTGTCATCTTATCTTTTTCTTTCAGTTCCAGTAATTGCATTTCAATGGTTTTTTCAGGAAGTTTTGATAATGCAGTTCTTTCATAAAGCATGGTTCTTATTCTTTCTTGCAGTGTTCTGGTGCTCCATTGTTCTTTGCTACAGAGTGTCGCATAAAATTGTCGTTTTAATTTATCTTCAATTGGTATAAGGGTAATTGTGTGGGTCCAACTTAAATCTTTAAATTCTCCAAGCAGTGATTGGAGAATTGGATATGCTTCATACGTTTGGATCATATACCATATATTTCTTTTAGAGAAACCTCTTCCATATCGCTGTACTAATAGTGCAGTCAGTGATTGCACTATCTTTTCTCCATATTCCGCACGTTTAGATTTTATTATTTCTTCTTTGATAGTTTTTCCGATATTCCAGTAAAGTAAAATCATTTCCTGGTTAATTGTGGTGGCAACTTTTTTTCTTGCCTGCTCTATCAAAATAGAAATTTTATCAAAGATGTCTTCAGCTTTTATAATTTTATTCATTTTAAATTTTTCGGTTTTTTTCTTTTATATTAATTTCACTGTTTTTTGTATTCTTATATTATATCAAAATTTTTTATATAACATATTTTTTACCTCATAAAAATTTGACAATTTGTAATAAAAAATAAAAACTATATACAAGTGAGGTGATATAAATGGGCAGAATTTTAATAAAGGAAGCTGTTAAAAGGGAAAAAGGATGCATGTATTATATTGACGGACAGGGAAACGTATGTGAAGCAAAAATGGCTCGTGGTGGACAGAAAAAGAAAAAATCCAAAAAATAAAAAGGGGTTAGTCCACTGCAAAAAACATTTTTATTCAGATTTTCCCGGATACGGAATTTCTATTGACATTTGCAAAAATAAAAAGTATTATAATATTGGAATCACGATGAGGACAGGTTCATAAGGGTTAGTCCTTATGTAATTGGTCCTCTTTTTTTATTTCAACCCCTTATATTTCAGTTTGTCTTTAAGATTATTCATAAAATCCACTTTATCAGCAGCCACGAATTTAAGCAGTTTTGAGTATTTTTTTGCATTTGGTACCAGCAACCTTAAAAGTAGTTTATTGTTTTCATTTTATCCTCTTGTTTCTTTTCCCATGTTTTCCAATACTAACCGTTCAATTGCGGCCGAAATAGATTCTCCGGTATCAACGCGGTTCTGCCAAAGCAGTTTAACAGTTCCCCGGGAGATATAAAGAGTCTGCTTTACCTTTTCACCGTCTACTTTCCGTCTTTCCATTATTCCGTCTTTCTGTTTTTCTGTCTTTATGCTACTCTGTTTTTCCGTCTTTCCATTATTCCGTCTTTCTGTTTTTCCGTCAATCCATTTTGAGGTTAACGCACCAAGTTTTGCTTTTGCCATTGTAATACCTCCTTTTCAAGACTTTCAAATTCTGCAACAGCCTGACTGCCAGGGGCATATTCATGGATGGTTTGACCTACTATGCCAGCTTCACAGAGGGCTACCCTCTGACAAATTTCTGTTTTTAATATAGGTACATCAAAAACTCCAAGAGCTTCCCGTGCTTCACTGCCAAGTGTTGTTCCAACAACCTTCCTGGAAATAAGCAAATACGGGCGAATCTTTATACCTGCTGTATGCTGTCCCTCATGAATCATATCTATGGTTTTTCTAGCCGAATGAATATCATACGGACTAGGGGTAATTGGTATTATAGCAAAATTGGAAAGAGCGAATGCGGTACGGGTAACTTTATCGTTAGCAGGCCCACAATCAATAATGGTGAATGTAAACTTTTTAGCCTGATTAACAAGATTTGCAGTCAACTCTGCGGCAGACCAGGGAATAGAAGTAATCTGAAGATTTTTACCAGAAAAAAGGTCCGGCGATTCTCCCTGTCTGTTCCCAAACCAATCACTTACAGTCCCTTGGGGATCTGCATCTACAAGAAAAACTTTCACCTTCAAAGAAAGTGCACCAGCCAAATTGATAGCAATAGTAGATTTCCCTACCCCACCCTTCCCATTTGCTATTGTAATTATACTCATCGCTATATAAAAGCATAAAGACATACTTCTGTCAAGACTTAAAAGCAGAAAAGCGTCTTTCCGTTGTTCTGTCTTACTGTCTTAACATATTTCTGTCACCGGGATTGACGCAGAACGACAAGGAATTGAGATGGGGTAACAATATGAATACCGCGAAAAGATGAGAGAGCAAGAAGGTCTTTATCGCCCGTTACAATATAATCTGCACGGCCGGCAACCGCACAGTCCAGAAAAATATTGTCTTCTATGTCGCGGCAAATTTGGATAATTGTATGAAGAATAACGTTTTTGCTTTTCTTTCCAATCAACGTCACCATGTCATCAATTTCCTTGGCCGTCAAGTCAAACTTTTTTCTTTTTACAACCTCTTCTATCTCTTCCATTAATTCTTTCGATGTTACCGGCAAAAATGAGTTGTTTTTCAATTCTTCATACAATTGGCCGCAGGATTCACTTCCGAGGAGAGCACTCAAAAAAACGTTTGTGTCAATTACCGCGCGCAATACATTTTTCATAAAGTTCCTTTCGAACTTCCTTGCAGGTTTTTTCAATATCCTTCTCTGTAATCTTATTTCTCCGCGCGGCTTTGCGCATTTTATTTACTATCGGGTCCATCCTTAAAGCCCAAAGTTTTTTTTCAAGCCGTTCCTGTTCTTCTGGAGAAAACTGTTCTACTGCTTTTTCTATTTCGTCTATGGCTATTCCAACCATAACTCTTTCCATGTTTATCACCTCTTTGATAATTATATCATGAATTTTTGTTAGTTTTTTCTATGCTTTCCTCAAGTTCTTTTTGTTTCTTTTCTAAAAGATTTCTTTCCTCCGGAGTTAAAGAATTTTCTTTAGCCCCACTTTTTGTTGTTTCTGCAAACAGATATTCCTGTTCTTTATAAAATCTAATCTTTTCCTGCCCCTTTGGATCTGGGATAATGTTCCCTTTAACGTCTTTTTCACCGGTATCGTTATAGGTCACAGAAAAACCAAGAAAATTTGCAGCTTCTTGAACTGCTGGGATGATGGTCCTTTTTATGTTGAAATTTTTTTTCTTTATTGGTAATTTATCATATCTATTTTTTACACCCAAATATTCTAAAATTGTGTCTACCTTATATTCTGGAATAAAACTACTGCCACCAAATCTTTTTATAAACAATAAAATTAATGCTTTAGCGTGATAACTTTTAATTTTCAAAATATCACTTAATTCTCTTTTTTTTAAAAATTTTACATAACCTATTTCCATGCTTTTAGCTATTTCTTCATCAAAACTAATCTTGACAACCTTTTGCTCTCTATCTGATATCCGTGTAAGAAAATGAAATTTTTCCTGAATAATTCTTTTTCCCGAAGTATTATCCCACCAAAAATTTGTTTCCACGTTGTTTTCTTGCAACCTACCCAAAGATTTTTGAATATCCTTATATTGAAATCCACCAGCTCCATCAAGTATTTTACTTATTTGGTAATAAGTGGTTTCAAAAGAATTTCCTTTTCGTTTCCCTGAATGTTGAAGGAGCATAAAACAAGCAAGAAGAGTTGTAATATCTTCCCTCCGGCACAATTCACCTGTCCTTGTTGCTTCTATACTTACATATTTACCATTTCCTAATTTTCTTTTGGCAACACCAGTTTTTTGTTCTTCTGAAGACGTGTTTAAAATTAATCCCAATTCTAAACAGTTCTGTTCCATCGGAATATTGTTTTCTTTTTTTGTAATTGCGAAAGTTTGTTTTTCTTTTTTTACTTCCTCTTTTTTTTGTTCTATTTTTTCAACAACTTCCGGTAAAATGTTATTTATTTTTTGTGGTTCCATTGTTTATTTTTTGTTCTAAAGCAACTTCTTTTAAAGATATTGAAAAGTTTTTTAAAGCCTTTGAAACTAAATTAAGTCTTTTTATAAAAGGAATTTTGATAAAATTATCTTTATCATCAATATTCATAAGAGAATTACCAATATTCTCACAAACTGTATTGTAATATTTTGTTTCTATATCTTCGTCTTCAAATTTTTCTACTTGAATATTTTTCTCTTTTTCCATAATTACTAATATATTTTATAATATCACACTTTGTCAAATATATATTTTACTATGAGACCTAATATTGTGTAACTATGAGACCTTTTCCTCTTAAACCCTTACTCCCACAACGATTTCCAATTTGCTAAAGCTGGGTAAAATTGCATATTTAGCCTGAGTTTCCGCTTTAAGTAAAAATTTCTTCTTTTTTCCGTTTATAATCCTTTCTCTGCAAGGCTTTAAGCACATCTGTATTTGTATTACCCTATTAACA
>JAMDAS010000004.1 GCA_023484085.1 Candidatus Omnitrophota bacterium | reverse complement strand
TTAATGTCGTCTTTCCATGGTCCACATGCCCTATTGTCCCTATGTTTACGTGCGGTTTACTCCTTACAAATTTTTCCTTTGCCATTGTCTACCCCCCTTGACATTACTTCCCCTTATTTAATTATTTTTTTTAAATACTCATCAGGTACTTTTTGATAAAAAGAAGGTTCTATTATATAACTTGCTCTTCCTTGTGTCAAAGACCTTATTACAGTAGTATAATCAAAAATCGTTCTCAATGGAACAAAACCCTTGAAAATCTTATAATTACCCGCCTCGTCCATCTTTTCAATTTTTCCGTTTCTCATATTAAAATCTGCTATAATTTCCCCAAGAAATTCCTGCGGTGTGGTAATTTCTATTTTCATAATAGGTTCAAGAATAATTGGTTTTGCTTTTTTGAACGCATCCTTAAAGGCAAGTGAGCCGGCTATTTTAAAGGCTATATCATTTGAATCTACAGGATGAAAAGACCCGTCTATAACTGCAACATCAACGTTGATGACCGGATACCCATAAAAACCTGACGTTTCAACAGATTCTTTTACACCTGCCTTAATTGAAGGAATATATTCTCTCGGAATAACCTCCCCCTTTAATTCACTGCTAAACACAAAATCTGTTTCTTCAGTAGAGGGCTTGATTTTTAAAACAACGTGCCCATAATGGCCCCTGCCCCCTGATTGTTTGATAAATTTTCCCTCGCCTGTTGCCTCACCTGTGATTGTCTCCTTATATGCAACCTCAGGTTTACCAAGCCGGGCATCAACGTTATACTGTCTTCTCATCTTTTCAATCAAAACCTCAATATGAAGCTGCCCCATACCTGAAATAACGGTTTGCCCGGTTTCAGGATTAACATGGAGTTTAAATGTCGGGTCTTCTTCAGTTAATTTTATAAGAGACTGAAAAACTTTTTCAGAATCAGCTTTAATTTTTGGTTCTACGGCCATAGTCAATACGGGTTCAGGAAATTCTATTTTCTCAAGAATAACAGGAGTATCTTCAGAGGCAATAGTATCCCCTGTATACGTTCCTTTTAACCCGACAAGAGCTACAATATCCCCTGCTTTTGCAGATTCAATTTCTGTATAACGATTACCATGCGCTTCCAAAATCTTTAAAACTCTTTCTCTTCTATCCTTGGTAAAATTATACAACTTTGCCCCCTGCTTTAATTCACCGGAATAGACCCGGACATAAACAAGATGTCCAAAATGTACGTCATTAAAAAGTTTGAATGCAAGAATTGAAATCTTGTCTTTAACATCAGGGTATCTTTTCTCTATTTCGCCGGTCCTGGGATTTTCTCCTGAAATTTCCCCCCTGTCAATAGGAGATGGCAGATAATCAACGACTGCATTTAAAAGTAATTTTGTCCCTTTATTTTTAAATGATGAGCCACAAAAAACAGGAAATAATTTCCTTTCAAGAGTGGCTTTTCTTATAGCCCTTTTAATGGATAAATTTTCAATCGGCTCCTCTTCAAGATATTTTTCCATAATCTCATGGTCAGATTCAGCTAATTTTTCAATAAGAAGCGTCTTATAAAATTCCACTTCCTGCCTCATGTTTTCAGGAACAGGTTCAATCTGTACGTCATTTTCATTGTCTGTTGGATAATATATGGCATAATTTTCAATAATGTCCACAATGCCTTTAAACCCGCTTTCTGTTCCAACAGGAAGGTGTAAAACAAGACAGTTGATTCCCATATCCACTTCTATTTCTTTTACTACTTTCAGGAAATCAGCACCAACCCTGTCAAGCTTGTTAATATAAATTATCCGGGGAATTTTATAATATTCACTCTGTCTCCATACAGTTTCACTCTGGGGCTGGACGCCACTTACACCACAAAAAATACCTATTGCGCCATCCAGTACACGAAGAGACCTCTCTACTTCTGCAGTAAAATCAACGTGCCCGGGCGTATCAATAATGTTAATCTTATGTTCTTTCCAGAAACAGGTGGTCGCAGCAGAAGTAATGGTTATACCCCTCTCTTTTTCCTGGTCCATCCAGTCCATCGTAGTGGTGCCTTCATCAACCTCGCCTATTCTTGAAATTCTTCCTGTGTAATAAAGAAGTCTCTCAGTCGTGGTTGTCTTCCCGGCATCTATATGGGCAATAATTCCTATATTTCTTATTCTTTCAATTTCAAGCATAGTAGAAAAGTCATTCCTTTTTATTGTTTGAATAGTTTGTTTCATTTATAAATTTTCAGTTACCATTTATAGTGAGCAAATGCTCTGTTTGATTCTGCCATCTTGTGGGTTTCCTGTTTCTTTTTTACGCTTGGACCTTCATTTTTACTTGCTTCAATAAATTCATCCACAAGTTTTTCCTCTACTGCTTTTCCTTTTCTTGCCCGGACAGATTGCAAAATCCACCTGACTGCAAGCGTAGTACTCCTGTGGGAAGGAACCTCCTGGGGAACCTGATACGTTGCACCACCGACTCTTCTTGGCCGGACCTCAAGTTTTGGTTTTACGTTTCCCATGGCTTTTTTAAAAACTGAAAGGGGTTCCTCATTTGTTTTTTCCTTTATAATATCCAATGCCTTATAAAATTTTTTCCGGGCAAGGCTCTTTTTCCCCTGAATCATCAGGGAATTAATAAATTTTTCAACCTCATAATCCCCGTATTTTGGGTCTGTCACCAAACTTCTTTTTATTATTATCTTTCTTCTTGGCATAAAATTATCTCCAGTTTTTTATTTAGGGCCAGCCGCCGCTGCTGGCGGGGTTGGTGAAGATGCTGATGGCTGTGCCGTCTGTCCTTCCTTGGGTCTTTTTGTACCATAAAGGGAACGGGACTTTCTTCTGCCTTCCACCTGACCGGTATCAAGCGTACCTCTTATAATATGGTATTTAACACCCGGCAAATCCTTAACTCTTCCCCCACGAACAAGCACAATAGAATGTTCCTGAAGGTTATGACCAACTCCCGGTATATATGCAATAACCTCCTTGCCGTTACTAAGCCGGACCTTTGCTATTTTTCTTAATGCAGAGTTGGGCTTTTTGGGAGTCATTGTCTTGACATAAAGACATACACCCCTTTTCTGCGGGTTCCTGTTTAATGCTATTGATTTGGATTTTTTAGCACTTTTCTGTCGCGGTCTTTTTATTAATTGATTTATTGTCGGCATATTATATTATTCTCCTGTATCAATAAGTTATTTTTGTAAAACAAGAGGTTTATCTGTTTCCTCCCCAGGTTCTTTTTTTGTCCTTTCCCAAAAACCGGTTCCTGCAGGGATAACCTTTCCAAGTATAACGTTTTCTTTTAAACCTTCAAGATTATCTTCATATCCAAGAATAGCAGCATTTGTAATAATTTTAACAGTCTCCTGGAAAGAAGCGGCTGATATAAAACTACCACTGCCGAGAGCAACCCGGGTCATACCAAGAACCAAAGGTTCATAAGTAGCAGATTTTTTACCTTTGGGAAGAGCCTCATTAATTTGCTGGATTTTAATCTTATCCATATTCTCACCTTCAAGTAGATACGTATTCCCGGGGTCAATAACTCTTACCTTTGAAAGCATCTGTCTGATAATAATTTCTATGTGTTTATCATTCAAAGTTACCCCTTCAATCCTGTAAACCTTTTGAACTTCATTTAAAAGATATTCCTGAACCTTCTTTTCACCCTGTATCCGTAATATGTCAGACAAAACAACAGGACCATCCGTTATCTTTGACCCGGCAATGACATAATCATCACCAGTGACAAGAAGATGTTTACCGTAAGGGATGTTATATATTTTTTCAGTTTTATTATTTTTTTTATCAATAACTTCACTGATAATCTTTATAACCCGTAACCCTCTTTCTCCCGGCATAATTTCAACTTTCCCATCAATTTCACTTAAAATTGCAGGGTCCTTGGGAGATCTTGCTTCAAAAAGCTCTGATACTCTGGGCAGACCGCCTGTAATATCCTGGACCCGGCCTACAACCCGGGGATATTTAGCAATAATATCCCCTGTTTTTACGTTTTGTCCATCTTCAACCAATATGTTTGCACCGACAGAAAGCGTAAAATTATTTATAACTTTTTTTGTTGAATCTTCAATAATAATCTGGGGCTCAACCTCTTCTCTATGTTCTATCACGACTCTTTTTATGATTTTAATTGCAGGGTCAAAATCCTCTTTAACGGTTCTCCCCGGCATAATATCCTTGAATTTTATCTTTCCCGGCCTATCCACAATAACAGGGATTGTATACGGGTCCCAGGAAGCAAGAACATGTCCTTTTTTAACCTTATCGCCATCCTCAACCCTGAGAATGTAGCCTACTTTTATCTGTTCCCTTGTTAATTCCCTGCCTTTTTTATCAATAATTAATAAATCCGCCTCTCTGCTTAAAACGATCTTCTTGCCATCACGATTTACAACTGACCTGATGTTATCATAATGAACAGTCCCGTCAACGGAACTAACGATACGGGCAGGACCTGCTGCCCTTGTGGCAGTTCCCCCCAGGTGAAAAGTTCTCAGGGTAAGCTGCGTCCCCGGTTCGCCTATAGACTGGGCTGCAATAACTCCAACGGCTTCTCCTATGTTTACAATCTTTTTTCTTGAAAGGTCCCATCCATAACATTTTGAGCATACCCCTTTTTCAGCCTTACAGGTAAAAATGGACCTCATTCTGATTTTTGTAATACCTGCATCTACGATTTTCTTAGCTTTTTCTTCATCAATAATCTCTCCTGCTTTAACGATAATCTCATCTGAAATAATATCAACGATATTATCAAATGCCGTCCTGCCTATTATTCTTTCCTCCAATGGAACTATAACCTTTTCCCCATCTGTCAGGGCACTTATCAAAACATAGTTTACCGTTCCGCAATCTTTTTCTGAAACAATGACTGAATGAGCAACGTCTATCAACCTTCTGCTCAAGTAGCCGGCATCAGACGTTTTAAGAGCCGTATCCACAAGTCCCTTGCGGCCTCCATGTATGGATATAAAATACTCAAGAACAGAAAGTCCCTCTCTGAAATTTGAAATAATCGGCGTCTCTATAATTTCTCCAAGCCCGCCTGTAAGTCTCTTTGTAGGACGTATCATAAGCCCGCGCATCCCTGCAAGCTGATTTACCTGTGACCTGTTCCCCCTGGATCCTGAATCAACCATCGTCACAAGAGCATTTATCCTGAAAGGATTTACTGATGTATCTTTTCTTAACGTTGTAAATACCTGTTCAGTAACTTCATTCGTTATGGACGTCCATACATCTATAATCCTGTTATATCTTTCTCCATCAGAAATTAATCCATCTTTATATTCTTTTTCAATCTGTACTATCTCTTTATTCCCTTCATCTATTATCTTTTCCTTGATTTCCGGTATTTTTATGTCATCTATGCCTATACTCAATCCCCCCATGGTAGAATACAGAAACCCGAGACTTTTCACCTTATCAAGAAAAATGGCGCATTCCTCGTACCCAATATCTGAAAAAATTCTGTTTACAAGTCCTTCAAGAACTTCATAATTAATCAATTTATTCTGATAGGGAATGTTAGAAGGCAGAACTTCATTAAATAAAATTCTTCCCACAGTCGTTGAAATTATCTGGTCAATTTCATTTTTAACTTTAATAGAACGATGTAATTCCACGCCTTTATTCCAGAAAAGAAGCCTAACTTCATCAAAGCCTGAAAGTGTTTTTGAATATTCCTCCTCATCACTTATAAATGTCAGGTAATAACATCCAAGAACAACGTCTCTTGTGGGAGTAATAATCGGTTTACCATTAGACGGAGAAAGAATATGTGTATTTGCCTTCATTAAAAGATTTGTTTCAATTTGCGCCTCAAGAGTAAGAGGTATGTGTACAGCCATTGTATCACCATCAAAATCCGCATTAAATGCAGGACAAACAAGAGGATGAACCTTTATAACGTTCCCTTCTATAAGTCTTGGCTCAAAAGCCTGTATACTCAATCTATGAAGAGTGGGCTGCCTGTTTAATAAAACAGCATGCTCTCTTGTGATTTTCTCAAGGATTGCCCATATCTCCTCACGATTCTCATCCAAAGACCTTTTGGCACTGCCAAGCGTATGAAAATATTCTTTTTTCCGCAGCTCCCGTAAAACAAAAGGACTGAAAAGTTCAAGTGCCATCTGCTTGGGAAGCCCGCATTCATTAAGTTTCAGTTCAGGCCCGACTACGATTACGGCCCTGCCTGAATAATCCACTCTTTTACCAAGAAGATTCTGTCTGAATCTACCCTGTTTCCCTCTGACGGCCTCACTCAGGGATTTTAAAGGACGTTTCCCCTTGCCAAGGATTGGAGCTCCATGTTTCCCATTGTCAAAAAGAGAATCCACCGCCTCCTGAAGCATTCTTTTTTCATTTCTTATTATAATATCAGGTGCCTGTATCTTGATAAGTTTTTTTAATCTGTTATTCCTGTTAATAATACGCTGATAAAGGTCATTAAGGTCAGATGCTACAAACCTGCCGCCATCAAGAGGAAGCAGTGGTCTTAAATCCGGTGGAATAACAGGAATGATGGAAGTAACAAGATATTCCGGCTTTGTCTGGGTTTTTAACAGTCCTTCAAGCATCCTTAGTTTTTTTATCATGCCCTTCTTTATTGGCCCATCCTTACTCCCTTCCCTGTTAAGAACGTCTTTAATTCTATCAAGTTCTTTTTTAATGTCTATCTTTTTAAAAAGCTCCCCTATGGCAAAGGCACCAATGCCGGCCCTGAATTTATTGCCATATTTTGTTAGACCGTCTCTATATTCCTCTTCTGTAAGAAGCTCTTTTTCTTTTAAAGGGGTTCCTCCTGAATCAATAACAATGTATCTCTCATAATATAAAACCATCTCCAGGGCATTCTGGGACATTTCAAGTAAAGCTCCCATCCAGTTGGAAGAGCTCTTGAAAAGCCATATATAAGAAACCGGCGTAGCAAGCTCAATATGTCCCATTCTTTCCCGTCGGACGTCATGAGTGGTAACTTCAACACCACACCTGTCACAAATAACGCCTTTAAACCGCTGTTTTTTATATTTCCCGCATGCACATTCCCAATCTTTTTCCGGGCCGAAAATCCTTTCGCAAAAGAGCCCGTCTCTCTCGGGCTTGACAGTCCTGTAATTAAGCGTTTCCGCCTTTTTAACTTCTCCATAAGACCAGGACCTTATTACCATAGGTGATGCAATTTTTATAGAAACGGATTCCCTGCCAATTATTTTTGATTTTTCTATTCTTAAATCAAACCCCAACCCATTTAGTTCTTTTGTCAAAACCCTGAATGATTCAGGAATGTTATCTTCTCTGTAGTCAAGACCTTTTACAATACTTTCATATACTTTTTTTCTTCCTTTTGTATCATCACTTTTAACGGTTAAAATTTCTTTAAGCGTATGTGCAGCTCCATAGCCTTCCAGGGCCCAGACTTCCATTTCTCCAAATCGCTGGCCCCCAAACTGTGCTCTTCCGCCAAGAGGCTGCTGTGTAATAAGTGAATATGACCCAACTGCGCGGGCATGTACTTTTTCATCTGACAGATGAATAAGCTTCATCATGTATATACAACCCACCGTAATAGGCTGTAAAAATGATTCCCCTGTCCGTCCATCATATAAAGTGCTTTTTCCATCCCCGGAAAATCCTGCTTTTCTTAGCAAGTCTTTTATCTCAAATTCTTTAATGGATTCAAAAACAGGAGTCTCAATCTCATATCCAAGAGATTTCATTGCCCAGCCAAGATGCGTCTCAAGTATCTGGCCAACGTTCATTCGTGAAGGAACTCCAAGAGGATTCAGAATAATGTCAACAGGGTTTCCATCTGCAAGAAATGGCATATCCTGTTCCGGCAGAATTACAGAAACAACCCCCTTATTTCCATGCCTGCCGCTCATTTTATCCCCAACAGAGACTTTCTTTTTTATTGCAATGTCAACCACTATTTTACAGATAACGTTAAGCTCAAGCTCGGCACCTTTTTTTATTTTTGTCTCTTTATTTTTTCTTTCTTTGTCTATTTTTAACAGCTCATCCCTGCCTATTTTAATTAAGGTACCAATCTGTTCTTTTATTGAGTCATCCGGAAGAGATTTATGGATACGCTCCCAGGTTTCAGGATTTTGCGTAAGATCCCTTGCCGTCCTGTTTTTTTTCTCAAGAAGAGACTTGATATTCTGTGTAATAATTTTTTTTACGATTTTTTTCTTTCCTGCAGATTCATTTTCTATTTCTTTTATGCTGACTTGTATTTTTTCTTCAGATATTTTTTCAGAAGGTATGTATTTATGAACGTTCACGACAGTCCCTGACACTCCTGAAGGAACAACCAGGGAAGTATTAACAACGTCACGGGCTTTCTCTCCAAAAATCACTCTTAACAGTTTCTCTTCAGGGGTTAATTCGGTTTCACCCTTAGGGGTTATTTTCCCTACAAGAATGTCACCTGTTTTTACCTCAGCACCAATTCTTATAATCCCATCTTTCTCAAGATTTCTCAAGTCAGATTCAGCAACATTTGGTATGTCTGCAGTAATTTCCTCAGGCCCAAGTTCTGTTTCCTGAGCGGTGAGCTCAAATTCTTCAATATGAATGGAGGTAAACAAATCATCTCTGACTAATTTTTCATTAAGTATTATGGCATCCTCATAATTGTACCCGTTCCATGGCATAAAAGCGACTATGAGATTTCTTCCAAGAGCAAGCTCTCCTGTTCTTGAAACAGCAGGCCCGTCTGTCAAAAGCTGCTCTTTTTCTATTTTTTGTCCTAAGTGAACAAGAGGCTTTTGATGAAAACACGTATCCTGATTGGTTCTTCTAAAAGTCTGTAAAACATAGACGTCCTGGTTCTGCCAGGGAAAAATTCCTTTTCTGTCTTTTTCAATAATAATTTTCTCACTATCAACGTACGATACCCTGCCGGATACCCTGGATTTTATGGCAACGCCTGCATCTCTTATTATGTATTTTTCAATACCTGTTTTTACAAGGGGGGTTTCCGGTCTTAAAATTGGAACGGACTGACGCTGCATGTTTGAACCCATCAACGCCCTGTTGGAATCATCATGTTCCAAAAATGGAATAAGGGATGCACTAAGACTTACCATCTGTTTCGGGGAAATACCAACCAGCTGTATATCATTTCTTCCCACTTCAATTATTGTTCCGCCTTTTATCCTGACCTCAACTTTTTCAGGAATAATAATGTCTGTTTTTTTATCAATTTTTATATCCGGGGGGGCAACTATGTAATTATCCTCCTCGTCTGCAGAAAGATACAGGACCTCTTCAAAATTTATCTTCCCGTTTTTTACCTGGAAATAAGGCGTTCGTAAAAATCCAAGATTATCAACTTTCCCGTAAACCGTAAGAGAATTTATCAACCCTATATTGGCGCCCTCAGGCGTTTCAATAGGACATATACGGCCAAAATGCGTATAATGCACGTCTCTCACTTCAAATCCTGCTCTTTTTCTTTCTTTGACACCGCCTTCTCCTATAGAGGTTAATCTTCTTTTATGGGTAAGCTCCGATAATGGATTTGTCTGGTCCAAAAACTGGGATAGCTGATTCCGGGCAAAAAAATCATCAATTACCGTTGAAAATATTCTTGTATTAAGAAGATTTTGAGGGGCAATGTCAAATGTTTTATCAATAATTGACATCCTTTCCCTGACAAAATGAATTAATCTTAAAACCCCCTCATAAAAATGTTCCTTGACTAATTCAGCAGAGGTTCTGATACGTTTATTTCCAAGATGGTCTATGTCGTCCGTCAAACCCTGTTTTTTTTCTATAAGTCTGAGAAGATATTTAATCGTATTTATGATATCTTCAGATGTTAAATAAGTTTCCTTTATGTTAGTACCAAGTTTTTTATTAATCTGTGACCTTCCTGCAGGTGAAAGGTCGTAAATTTCCTGGCTGAAGAACATTCTCTTTAAAAAATCCCTTGCCTCTTTTAAAACAATGGGATAGCCGGGCCTGAGCTCCTGATAAATACTTAAAATTGCCTTATCCTGGGTTTCAATGTTATCTTTTTCCAGTGTGTTTTTTATTATACTTTCTGCAGGCATATTTCCCGGGGTGGAATAAAATAAAGATATTATCTCGGTTGAAGAATATCCAAGTGCTTTTAAAAGTGTCGTAACAAAAACCTTCTTTTTCCCAAGAAAAGTCAGAAGACAATTATGATTATCCACGTAAAGTTCCATCCATAATCCTCTCGCAGGTAAAATTCTTGCAGAATAAGAAGTCAACTGTCCAATATCCTCCTCCTTAAAATATACACCCGGGGAACGTTGCAATTGATTAACTATAGCCCGTTCAATTCCATTTATAATAAATGTCCCCCTGTCAGTCATCAAGGGTATAAGCCCTAAATAAATATCCTGTTCCTTTATTTTTTCAATATGTTCAATATCTAATTTTTTTCTTTTGGTAAGTCTGAATCTTACTTTAAATCTTCCTGCATAAGTAATCCCTTTAACCATTGATTCATACTCATCCTCTATCGGGTCCTCAATTGAATAATGACAATATTCCAATAGAAGAATCCTATCACTGCTTTCAACAGGAAAAGACTTTCTTAGTAATTGTTCTATGCCAAGATTTTCTCTCTTTTCATGTGGAATGTCTTTTTGAAGAAATTTAATATAAGGCTCAATCTGGATTTCAAGAAGATTAGGTATTTTCTCCACGTTTTTATTTTCTATTTTCTGTTCCATATTTTATTTATAAGTGTCCCTTTTTCCTGATTTATTTTAATTCAACAGCTGCTCCAACCGCTTCAAGTTTTTTCTTTATTTCCTCGGCCTCTTCCTTTGTAGCCTTCTCTTTTACAGGTTTTGGAAGTGATTCAACAAGATCTTTCGCCTCTTTTAAACCAAGATTGGTTATGGCTCTGACTTCTTTTATAACCTGGATTTTATTTGCACCATGATTTGTCAGCATGACATCAAAACTTGTTTTTTCCTCTTTAGAAGGAGCGGATTGCTCTCCTGCAGCCGCGCCAGGAACAGATGCAACCTGTGCCATCATTGGCTGCACTCCAAATTTATCTTCCAATTTCTTGGAAAGTGATGCCAACTCTATTGCAGAAAGCCCGCCAATAACATCTACCAATTCCTCTACTGATATTTTCATTTCTTCGCTCATTTTGCCCCCTCTTCTATTTTTTTAGACATTGTTTTTAATGTTAAAATTAATCTTGAAACAGGATACTGGATATTAAATATCAGACTCCTCACCGGAAAAATAATACAGGATATTACAGTTGCCTGTAAAACTTTTTTGGAAGGAAGCCTGCTGATTTGTTCAATCAGAGATTTTTCTATGGACTTCCCTTCTATAATGCCTGCTTTAACATTAACCTTCCCGGAACTTTTTGAAAATTTTGCAAGCGCTTTTATAACTTCAGACTCATCCCCGGTTTTTGACCAGATGATTATATTGGGATTTTCCAAATATTTACAGAGTTCATATTTTGCAAGAGATTGAAAAGCTTTTTTAACAAGATTATTCTTGACAACTCTTATGTTGCAGGAAAGTTCTTTTATGTTTCTCCTGATGAAACCCATTTCCTTAACGTCAAGCTTTGAAAATTCCGCCAAAATAATTATTTTACTTTCATTAAATTCTTTTGTCAAATAATCCGTCAATTTTATTTTGCTTTCTCTATTCATAACAAATCCTTTTTGGTAAATATTCACTAAGACAGTGTTAATAATGGACTAAGCTGAAGTAAGAAATAAGTTCTGAATTGCTCTTCTCATCTTTGTAAAAACGTTCTTTCAAACAAATCCTCAAAGACAATCCAAACTTATTTCAAACACCGTTCACTGAGTATTTACGAATTTAAAAATTGGAAATCTTCAATTCCTGGAAGATTTCATTTATATTTAATGGTAATGACGGGCTCATTGTAAATGAGACGTATGCCTTTTTTATATACGCACCCTTTGCACCCTGCGGCTTAGCATTATAAATTGATTTAATGGCAGCCATAATGTTTTCTGTAAGAGATTTTGCAGAAAAACTTTTTTTGCCTACAGAAAGATGAATATTCCCATCTTTATCCATTTTAAACTCTTCTCTTCCTTTTTTCATCTCTGATATAATTTGTTCTATCTCAAAAGTAACAGTTCCTGTTTTGGGATTAGGCATTAATCCCCTTGGTCCTAAAATTTTCCCCAGGGGAGCAATCGTTTTCATCATATCAGGAGTTGCAATAACGGATTGAAAATCCAGCCAGCCGTTTTTTATTTTATCAATAATGTCGCTTCCACCAACGTAATCTGCTCCTGCCTGTTTTGCTTTTTCAACGTATTCCCCCTGGGCAAAAACAAGAACTTTTATTTTTTTTCCGCTTCCGTTGGGAAGGTTTACCGACCCTCTAACCGGCTGTGAATTTTTCTTTAAATCAATTCCCAATTTTAAAGATAAGTTACATGTTTCATCAAATTTTACATTTGTATGCTCTTTTAGTAAATTAACCGTCCCTTCCAGGGTTTCCAATTGGACGTTTTTTAATTTTTCTTTCAATATATTATATCTTTTTGAATATTTTTTCATGGTAGACCTCAATCTATAACCTCCAAACCGAGACTTTTCGCTGACCCCTCCAATATCTTTACAGCCATTTTTACGTCTGTTGTATTCAGATCAGGCATTTTAACTTTTGCAATTTCCTCTAATTGTTTATACGTTATCCTGCCAACCTTTTCCTTGTTTGGAATCTTTGAACCTTTCACAATATTAGATGCTTTCTTCAAAAGGTCAGTGGTAGGAGGCGTTTTTGTAATAAACTTAAATGAACGGTCTTCGTATATGGTAAGAACCACAGAAACCGTATTCCCTTCCTTACCTTTGGTCATGGCATTAAAAGTTTTACAAAAATCCATAATGTTCAAGCCATGCTGGCCTAGTGCAGGTCCAACGGGTGGTGCAGGTGTAGCCTGACCCGCAGGAATTCTCAATTTTACCAAAGCTTTAACCTTTTTATCTTCAGCCATTTTTATTTTTCTCCATTATACTTTTTCCACCTGCCAGAAACTCATGTCAAGTATCGTTGACCTGCCAAATATGGAAACACTCACCTTCAATCTTTCCTTTTCATGATTAACTTCTTCAATAATTCCCGTAAAATTCATAAAAGGTCCATCTATAATTTCAACCTTATCATTTTTACTGAATTCCACCTTTGGAATCGGTTTTGACTTTCTTTCTTCCAATTCCTTCAAAAGCCTCGTTATCTCGGAAGATTCAAGAGGTGCGGGTTTTACTCCTGCGCCAAGCGTACCAAATACACCCGGGGTTGTTTTTATTCTATGCCATACAGTTTCATCAACGTTCTCTTCTGTTTCCATGAGAAGATAGCCGGGTAGATATCTTCTTTCCTTGATTTTCTTTTCCCCGCTCAAAGTATCTGAAACCTCTTCCATTGGTATAATAATCTGTTTTATCTGTTTACTTTCCTTTTCTGAAAGCTCATTGATACGTGATTCTATAAGACTACGTATTTTATTTTCCTGTCCTGTTCTTACGTGCAATATATACCATTGTGACATAATTACCTCTTTACCTCACAAAAATCTTTAGTAATTTTGAAGAGATTAAATCCACTATACCAAAATAAAGTGCCATTAAAAAGACTAATATTATAATAGCAATCGTTGATCTTTTCAAGACCTGAAAAGTCGGCCATATAACTTTCCTGAACTCTATCTGTGCTTCCTTTAAAAAAAAATTTATTCTTTTAAACATAATAAATATAAGAGGTTCAAATCTTTCCAGGGATGAAAACTTCAGGCCTGGGAGGATTTGAACCTCCAACCTTCGGATTTGGAGTCCGCCGCTCTCAGCCGTTAGAGCTACAGGCCTATTTTATCTCTTTGTGTAAAGTATGTTTCCCACATCGAGGGCAAAATTTTTTCAATTCTAATTTTTCTTTTGTTGTTTTCTTATTCTTTATAGTGGAATAATTCCTGTCACTACATCCTGAACACGAAAGTAAAATTGTTTCTCCCATAATATCCTTCAAAATAAGTTAGACTTTATTTCACGGATAAGTTCTGGATTGCTCTTTCCTGCTTTATAAATACTTTTTTTCAAATAAGTCATTAAA
>JAMDAS010000019.1 GCA_023484085.1 Candidatus Omnitrophota bacterium | reverse complement strand
CCTCCATATAATCAATTTAAAGCCTTTTTCTTGTCCCTGGTAAAGCCAGATGTATTGGATTTTCAAGAAAGATTAAATATAAAAACCTGTCCAACCATTGATACTCAAGGCTTCCAGAGATTTCAAATGAAACAAACAAATTCTTATGGTATAATATTTTTACAATAAAGAGATGAAAAATATAAAATATTATCTTGAAACAACAGTTTTTAACTTTGTTTTTGCCGATGATGCACCGGAGAAAACAGAAAGTACAAAAAAGTTTTTGGAAAACGTCTCGGCGGGAAGCACTGAAATTTTTGTTTCGGAGATAGTCCTTGCGGAGATAAACCGTGCCCAGGAACCCAAAAAAGGAAAAATGTTGGAACTTATAGAAAAGTATAACGTTGGAGTGATTAATCAATCCGCAGAGGCCGAGGAATTAGCAAAAAGGTATGTTGCAGAGGGCGTAATCCCGCAAAAATTCGACAACGACGCTTTGCATATTGCTATTGCCACCGTTAACGATATAGATGTAATTATCAGTTGGAACCTTGAACACATAGTTAAACTAAAAACCAAAATGGCGGTAGAATGGATAAACCGGCAGATGGGCTATAAAACAATAGAAATCGCCACCCCGGAGGAGGCGTTATAATGGACAAAACATTAAAAGAGATTCACGATATAAGGGAAAGAATGCACGAAGAAAGAAACGGCTTGAGTCCAGAGGAAGCAAGAGAAAGACTCCACAAAGAAGTAGAAAAAATCATGAAGGAAAGAAACATGCACCTGCGAATAATTTCAAAAGAGACGGTTTCTGTTCACTGAAAGGGACACCGCGATAACAAATGCGACATCAAGAGGTAAAATTAAAGGAGGTTTGGCAAAATCACGTGAAACATTTGCCCGGAATATGTAATTATACCCAGTATAAGGCAATGAATAAGAACCAACCATAAAATTGGATAAATAAATTAATATTTATAAAGAATTTTTAAATTTTTTCAGCGGCAAAAAACTTTTAAAACCAATTTTTGAAGCCGGTGAATTTTGTTTTAATCTGAAATCGTATTTTTTTAATGATACAAAAAAAGGATTTGCAATTATAGAATTTTTATCCATACCTTTATTTTGCCACTCTGAAAATGTAAAATCGCCAAATATTAATTCAATCTTATTTTCGTTCCAATATAAATTATTGTTAAATACAAGAATACTTTCTTTTGTATTTCCTTCTATCAATTTACCCTCATTATAACAAACAATATTATGTTCAAAAGTAAAACTTAAGTGTTTTTCAGCCCGTGTTATTTGAATCTGCTGATCCCTGCCAAAAACAAAAATATTGTTTCTTATAATATTTTCTTTACCATAATGTTGATGAAATCCTCCATGAGTTGTATTATAAACCAGATTATTTTCAGCTACTATATATGAACTTCCTTCATCCAAATATATTCCCCATCCACCATATTTCAATCCATATATATCATGCAGAATATTATAGCGGATAATTGTACCTCGTTGAATCCCTAATGTATAAATTCCACCCATATCACTTAAAATTGGACCATTTCCATTTGAAAGAATACCAATATGATGAATATTATTAAATTCAACAATATTTTCTCCTGTTAAGGTTGGACCATATCCCCATGTCCATCCAATTGAAAGTCCAGAGTAATAAAAATCATGTATATGATTATATCCAATATAATTTTTATAACTTTGGCCTATCCAAATACCAACAGCACTATGAAACATTATTCCACCGTCATAAATCTGACAATTTAAAATAAAATTGGAATATGTATGTAAATTTTTATTTTTTTGTTTTTCATCCCAATTACGGATAGATTCACCAATTTTTATACCTCCTGCACCAAGATCTAAAATCTGGCAATCTACAATTTTGTTATTTGAACAACCATCAACCAGTTCAATGGCATAAGTACCTAAATGGGTAAAACAACAATTTACAAAAGCACAGTTTCTTACTCCTCTGCCGTAAATAGCACCTGGTACTCCAATATCGGCTTGATCAAAACCAGATAATTTCATAAAAGGATCTCCATTTGTTTCTGATAATAACCATTCAGTATGAGAAAAAATTAACCCTTTAAAAATTATATTTTCAATAAATTTTCCCTTTTCCGGCTCACCCTCCAAACGAATAATCTGACTTATTACTGGTGCAATTATTTCGTCTTTATTTATCTGTATATCCGAAGGAGGAAGATAATAAAGAATTCCTGTATTTTTATTTAAATACCATTCTTGAGGCAGTTTCAAAAGGTCAAAAATATTTTCAAGATAATAAAGGTCTCCTGGGTAAAGTTTAAAAACAGAAAGTTTATCAAAAAAAATAATGTTTTTTTTCTTATCTATATCTGTAACAAATGATCGTGATTCAACCCATTTGGTCATTGAAATTATTTCTGTATCAGAAATGTTGAAATTTTCTTTTAAATCAGTTTCTTTAAACTGAAATTGTTTCTGTCCTTTTTTCCATTCTGACTCATTATTAATATCAGAAAATTGTTCTATTTTTAAATATCCTTTTTGGGGATATCTTGTACGAAATTGTCTTTTACCATTAACCCATAATTGTCTAAAATACCACCTTTTATTTTTTATTTCCGGTACTTTTGCCGCCCATAAACTTCTATCATTTACTTTTATTTTTTCCCATTTATCAATTTGCCTTCCTCCGCTAATTACAACTTTTTCTTTCTTATAATTTGTAAATGTTATAGAGCAATTTTCTATACCAGAATTTTCTGGAGTAAATGTTAGCGGATTTGTTAAAAAATAGGTGCCTGCGCGAATATAAACAGTTACAGAATTGATTGGTTCACTGATTTGTTCTTTAGATTTTCTAACAGCGGACATTACCCTTTCTAAAGTTAAAAAAGGACCATCATCTTTATTTTTATTTGGAGAAGGTAAATTACCCGACCATTTATCATCTCCATTTTTAGCAACATAAAATTTTAATTCCATTTATTTTGATTTATTACCGATAAGTCCTCTCCAGTAAAGAAAAGGATAAAAGGCGGAAATATATGTTCTCAAATCCGCCATATTAAAATTGAAGGATAGCGTTTTCCCCTGTTTTTCTTATATTTTGATATAAAAAAGAACGTGTGTCAAAGTAAAATTGCCAAATCCTATGAAAGATTTCCCCTATTTGTTTAATTATACCCAATATTCTGTGAAGGCGGGTTTGAACCATGGGTTTTTAATCGCCGCTTGTTATATGTTTTAAAAAAACTATTATCAAGAGTCCGCAAATAATCAGAAAAATCCAATTCAGTAGGGCTCCATGTGTTGTAACATCACGCCAAAAAAGATGGGTGTATCTATAAACCTTATGTGCCATACGTTCTATATCCCATAATATTGAACTGAATTTTTTATTCATATATTTTTTCCCTGGATGAGATATATTAATTTTTTTAATGTTTTGGGGAAGGTTTCAGGAGTTGGACTATCAAGTTGATATGAGTTTATTCCAAAAATTTTGTGGTTTTTCACTGCATTTATTGTTCTATATCTTTTCCACATTTTTTTCTCATCATTTGTTAAAAATCCCATATCTGCAACAATTATTACATCAGGATTTTGTTTTATTACCTCTTCCCTGCTATAAATTCCTGAACCTGCATTTTGCGCAATGTTTATTCCACCGGCAAACGTAATAAAATCATTAATAAAGGTATTACCGGTTGCAGCAAACAAGGGATTGGTCCCTAATTCTACAAATACCTTTTTCTTTGGCAGATTTTTCACTTTTTTTCTGAGCAGGTTAACCTCCTGTTTTGATTTATTAATTATGTTTTCCGCTTTTTGCTGTTTACCCACAGTTTTACCAAGTTCTAAAAACTGGCTGCATATCTGATTAAAACTTTCCGGTTCTGAAAATGTAATAACTTTTATTCCGAGTTTTTTTATTTCTTCTTTTTCCCGCGGGTCAGTAAGTGATGTTGCAAAAACTATATCAGGTTTTAATCTTACGATTTTTTCAACGTTTATTTCAGTGACTGACCCAACCTTTTCAATGGACTTTGCCTGTTTTGGTTTTACGTCATATATAGTATCACCGATAATTTCATGCCCTTCACCTAATAAAAAAAGCTCTTCAGTTATAGATGTACCAAGAGATATTATTCTTTGGGGAGGCTTAACGGGTGTTTTAAAAACAGGTTTATTTTTCTTATTATGCGATGATAGAAAAAAATAAGTGCTGAACAATGCTGACATAAACAAGAAAATAATTATATATTTAATTATTTTTAACATCAATATAATTATATCATAACTGAAAATAAGTAAATATTCATTAAGACAGTGTTTCCACCAAAAAGATTGGCGGACAGGTATAATGGACTGAGCTGAAGTAGGGAAATAAGTTCCGGATTGCTCTTCTCATCTTTGTAAAAACGTTCTTTCAAACAAAGTCTCAAAGACAATCCAAACTTATTTCAAACACTGTTCTACTTGAGTATTTACAATCGCGCCTGGCCAGACTTGAACTGGCGACCCTCTGCTTAGAAGGCAGATGCTCTATCCGATTGAGCTACAGGCGCATTTTTATTATTCTACCATAATTGTTGTTATATAATTTGAAGTGAATTCAGACTTTATTTCCGGCTAAACATAAAATTTTCAAGCTCTGGTTTTTGTAACAGTTTCCTGCAGATAAAATGCTCCGCATACATTTTTAAAAAATTCTACAATTTCGCTTACGGATTTTTTAGGTCCCTGGATTATGATATTAACGTTTTCCTTGCTTAACGTTTCCCTTACGTCAGGTATGGCAATTGCCATTTCCAGAGGGCTTTTTAAATCATATTTCGTCCTATTGAAATAGAGATAAGAGTTTACGGAATACTTCTGTGCAATCCGGGTTATGGGCATTATAGGCCGTATATGAAAATCTTCAAGTCTATAGTGGGGTATTTGAAGAGAAACTGTATCAAGAATATATTCATCAGGATTGGAATTTAATCCAGTAAAAATATCTTCTGCAAGTTCTTTGCCTTTTTGAGTAAAAGTTTCTGCATATAAAAGAACAAAGTTTTTTATTGCATCCTGTATTTTATTATAATAAGTATTTTTTAAAACAGGTTTTCTGGAAGAAAATTCTTCAATTTTTCTGGCATGTCTTTCATAAAAATGTTATAATGCCCTTCCGATTTCAAAAAGATGCAGATTAATGGATATATGCCCTCTTAAAGAAACAAGGATAGGTATTCTTTCTTCAATATCAGTATTTTTAATATAAGTGTCATATAAAGCCTGAAGCCTGTGAAAAGACGAGCGGAAATCCTCCAATATTTCCTCACTGGGTTCTATTTCAATATCATATTTTTTCATGAACATCTCAAACTTTTCACCTGTTTCAAGAAATTTCATTAAAATATCAAAAATTCTTTCTTTTTTGTCACTAATGGTTTTTTGATATATATCAGGAGGTAGAATTTTTTTTACAGATTTTTCGTTCTTCTGGAGTTCTGTTTCTTTTTTGTAGGGAGAAAGAATATCAATCTCTTTGCCTGTTGAAAGGATTTCTTTTGCAAATATTTTTAAAGAGGAAATGTTGATTTGAAGCTCTTTTTCAAGGTATGAAATAAATTTTTTCTTTTCATTGTCTTCAAAAATAAGGTTATATGAATCTATTCTGGAAAGAATGTGGGTATAGTGTGAAATGGCAATGGTTATCCATCTTGTAGAAGCGACTAATTCTCCAAAGTAATAAAATTTCTGATTGTTTCTTGCTCCATAATCATCAAGAAAAATTTCTACGTTATCACTCTCTTTTGACAAAATAAAAAAAAAGTTGCTGGATGGTATTTTTTTTAATAAGACAAAATAATGGAGTATATAAAAAAAGTTTTTTGTAGAATTTTTTAATTTTGGGATAAAAATTTTTTTTATTTCATCCTCTGCCATTATTTGTAAAAGAGATTGCGATTTGTTTTTATTCTGTTTATTTTCCCTGTCCAAATTCAAATTCTCCTTTCACATATGTTTTTTCAATGGAGATAGTCGGAGTTGAACCGACAACCTCCCGCGTGCAAGGCGGGCGCTCTCCCAATTGAGCTATATCCCCTTTTATTTTATATTGTTTTATTATACTCAAATGTGAAATTCTTTCAAATTTTCCGGAAACCTGAATTTTGTTATGCTCTATCCATAGACAGGTTTTTTGACATCAGGGATAAAACCTTTTACAATACCAAATAATGAATTTTAAAACTAAAAATACGTCTGAATATAAAAAGATTTCATTAGAAGACATTTTTAAATCTCTGGAAACATCGTCAGACGGTCTTACAGGTGAAGAAGCAAAACATCGGCTGGGGGTATTTGGATACAATGAAATCATAGAAAAAAAAGTAAATTCTTTTTATGAATTCATTTTACGATATTGGGGACCAATGCCGTGGCTGCTGGAAGTTGCGATAATCCTTTCCTTTATAGTAGAACATTCTCTTGAAGGAATAATTATTTTTGCATTACTGACAATAAATGCAATCATAGGGCAGGTTCATTCAAGAGGTTCGCAGAAAGCAATTGAATTTCTAAAGAAAAAATTAGCAATAATGGCAAAGGTTCTTCGTGATGGAAAATGGATTGTAAAAGAAGCAAGAGAAATTGTACCCGGGGATATTGTTACGATAAAACTTGGAGATATAATTCCTGTTGACGCAAAAATTTTAAACGGGGATATTTCCGTTGACCAGTCATCTTTAACCGGAGAATCTCTTCCTGTGCATGCCTCTCAATCGGATATTGTCTATTCAGGTTCCGTGGTAAAGTATGGAGAGGCAAAATGCGTGGTTGTTAATACAGGTGGAAATACCTACTTTGGCAAAACCGCTGAATTAGTGAAAATAGCCAAACCCAAATCCCATCAAGAGGAAGTAATGCTTGCTATCGTTAAATATATGATGTATGTTGGGATAGCGGCATTAATAGTGGTTTTAATATTTGGATTTTTAATAAATATCCATGAAGATACCATAACTATATTAACCCTTGCTGTAATATTTCTTATGGGCGCAGTTCCTGTTGCTCTGCCGGCAGTTCTTACCATTGTCCAATCCGCGGGTGCAATGGAGCTTAGCAAAAAAGGGACATTGGTAACAAAATTGGATTCACTGGAGGATGCCGCTTCTATTAATGTTTTGTGTCTTGATAAAACAGGGACATTAACACAAAATAAATTATCAGTAACAGATAGTATTCCTTTTTACGATTATAAAAAAGAGGATGTTATTATTTCATCTGTTATGGCATCCAGGGCAGAAGGAATGGACTTAATAGACCTTGCAATTATTGAAAGTCTTAAAAATATGGGGCTGAATATTCCTCCGGGTTATAAGCAGATATCATATATCCCTTTTAATCCATCAATTAAAAGAACAGAAGCAATTGTTGAAATAAATGGCAGAAAAACAAAAATAATTAAAGGGGCTTTCCGGATAATTATGTCATTGTGCCACCAGATTGACGAAGAAACAATAAAAAAATCCAGTAAGATAATGGAAGAGTTTTCATTGAAAGGGTACAGGACAATTGCAGTTGCCCGTTCAGAAAATGGAAATATGGATAATCTTAAATTTGTAGGATTGTTAGCACTTTCTGACCCTCCCAGGCCGGATTCACAAAATATGATAGAAGAAGCAAAAAAACTTGGTATAAAGGTTATAATGCTTACAGGAGATAATATTGAAATAGCAAAAGAAGTTGCCCGTAATGTCAGTATCGGGGATAGGATTGTAAGTCTTACAGATATTGAAGACCTGAATGCAGAGGAACAGATAAAAATTTTAGATGAAAGCGATGGAATTGCTGAGATTTATCCTGAAGATAAGTATAAAGTTGTAAAGCTATTACAGTCAAAAGGGTATATGGTTGGAATGACGGGAGATGGCGTTAATGATGCCCCCGCGCTTAAACAGGCGGAAATGGGAATTGCAGTTAGCAATTCAACAGATGTGGCAAAAGCATCAGCAAGTGTTGTTTTAACAGAACAGGGGCTGAATCAAATAATAGATGCTATTAAAATAAGCAGGAAAACATACCAGAGAATGCTTTCATGGGTTATAAACAAGATTATAAAAGTTATTGAATTTACCGGTTTTTTGGTAATAAGTTTCTTATGGCTGCATAATATTGTTATTTCTCTTCTTGGAATGTCTTTAATTATATTTGCAAATGATTTTATAACAATGTCGTTAGCCACAGATAATGTCCAGCATACACCCAATCCTAATATATGGAATATTAAAAATATTACTATTGTTTCACTTGTTCCTGCTTTTATTTTAATAGCAGGTGATATTATTTTGTTATTGATAGGGATAAAGATATTTTCTTTGGGATTCAATCAACTCCGTACGCTTGTATTACTTACTCTTGTATTTGATAGTCAGTATAAAATATTGGTTGTCAGGGAAAGAGGGCATTTCTGGGAATCAAAACCCGGGAAACAATTATTCTTTGCCAGTATATCTGTTTTAATCCTTTTTGTTTTCCTGGGGATGTATTGGAGAACAATTTATCCTCTTATGCCATACCAGGTTTTAACAATTTTGATTTTATCAGCATTATATACATTTAGTATAGATTTTCCAAAATATAAACTATGCAAAAGATTTAACCTGTAAGCTGAAATTTATGCCATAGTAAGTTTATTATTTATGATATAATTCATAGGCAAGACTATGAAAGCCTTCCGGACAAAGAAGTCCTAAACCAACCAATGCCGGTTTTATATTTCAGAGATGAGATTTAAACTTTTACAACGGAGAAAATAATGGGAAATACAATAATAAATGCAGGGGATACTGCATGGGTTTTGATGGCTACGGCTCTGGTCATGCTGATGACTCCCGGGTTAGCATTTTTTTATGGAGGTCTTGTCCGTAGAAAAAACATTCTTGGTGTTCTTATGCAATGTTTTGCCGCCTTATGCGTGGTAAGCATCCAGTGGGTTCTTTTCGGGTTTAGCCTTGCTTTTGCTCCATCACACGGGTTCTGGGGGGGATTTGCCTTTGCAGGATTAAAAGGCGTTGGATTTGCTCCAAATCCTGCTTATGCGCCAACAATACCTTTTGAGGCATTTATGGTATTCCAGATGATGTTTGCGGTTATCACGCCTGCTTTGATAATCGGTGCTTTTGCAGAGAGGATGAAATTTTCATCTTTCCTTTTGTTTACACTTTTATGGACAACGTTTGTTTATGACCCTATTGCACACTGGGTATGGGGAATGGGGGGATGGTTAAGGACACTTGGTGTTCTTGATTTTGCGGGTGGAATAGTTGTTCATACGACTGCCGGTATTGCAGCCCTGGTAACGGCCCTGATTATTGGAAAAAGAAAAATTGACAGGGCTTCACCGCCACATAACCTGCCTTTTGCTGCTCTTGGTGCGGCGCTGCTATGGTTTGGATGGTTTGGGTTTAATGCGGGCAGTGCTCTTGCTGCAAACGGGCTTGCCGTAAGCACCTTTGTTGTAACAAATACAGCCGCATCTTCTGCAGGTTTGACATGGATGTTTATGGACTGGATTTTTAATGGACAGACAACTGTACTGGGGACAATAACCGGTGCAGTAGCAGGGCTTGCCACTATTACCCCGGCATCAGGTTTTGTCAGCCCGGCGTCTGCCATAATAATAGGGTTTTTTGCCGGCGTTTTCTGCTTTCTTGCAGTAAGTTTTCTCAAACCAAGATTTGCTTATGATGATTCATTGGATGCTTTTGGTGTTCATGGAATAGGAGGGATTTTGGGGGTCATCGCAACAGGAATTTTTGCTTCAACGCTGATAAACCCTCATGGTGCAAATGGCTTGCTCTATGGAAATACAAAACAGATTTTAATACAGCTGCTGGCAGTTGGAGTAACAATTGTTTATACCTTTATGGCAACGTTTATAATTTATAAGTTAATAGACGTTATCCTGGGGGTAAGAGTTGGTGAAAAAGAGGAGTTTATGGGGCTTGACTTATCCCAGCACCATGAAACGGGATATACCCTTATGGAATAATAACTTTAGCCATGTTTGACAGTAAGTAAAATTTACACAACGGAGAAAAAGATGAAACTGATAGTTGCGATTATCCAGCCGTACAGACTGGAGCACGTAAAGGAAGAGTTGTATAAGATGAATGTAAATCTTCTGACAGTAAGCGAGGTTTTGGGACATGGAAGACAAAAAGGTATTACAGAAATTTATAGAGGAATAAAAGAGTCAGGAAATCTTTTAAGAAAAATAAGAATTGATATAGCAGTAAATGAGGAATTTGTGGAGACGACAATCAAGGCGATTATAAAAGGTGCCAAAACAGGAGAAACGGGAGACGGCAAAATATTTGTGCTGGACCTTAAAGATTGTATAAGGATAAGAACAGAGGAAAGAGGACCTGTTGCCATAGGATAATGTTATATATACCTCATTTCTTTTTTGAGCAGATATATAATGCCTGTAACAAGTAAAATAATATGGAAGAGCCATGGGGATATTGCCCAATTGATTATGTCATTTTTACCCAGGGCAATCCCGATTGAATATATTGAATAGGCAGAGATGGAAATAATAATTGCAAGAATGAATATTTTGAATCTTGAAAAAACGTTTCTATTATAAAACAGGGGAAGCATAATAAATACAAAGAAAAAATTTAAGAGCGGGTAGGCAATTTTTTCATACAAATCTATCCACTTGCTTTTCGGGAAAAATCCAATCTTTTCCATTGCCTTAAGCACTGTCAGCGCATTAAAAAAAGAAGACTTTTTAACGTTTAAAAGAATAAAATCCATAAATTTTTTTGTATCAAAAGAAACATTAAGGTTGTAACTGATAAATTTTTTCGTGGAAACAGATGGATTTATCAGGTTTCTGATTTCACCATTTTTAAGTAAAAAGGTATTATTTTCCGGGTATGCATATTGCATCTGGTATAGCCTTAAATGTTTTTTTTGAATGGTGATTATTACGACGTTTTTAAACATTCCTGAAGGATAATATCTTTCAGCCCAGAATACAAAATTCCGGCTTGCAAGATGGACGTATTTAATTCCACCTGTACGTAAATTTTCAGGGAAAAAGTTTCCGAGCAGGAAAAAAAAGATTGCTGAACACAGGCCAAAAATAAAAAAAAGATTGAGTATGTGCAATGGTCTGAGTCCTTTTATTTCAAAGATTTCAATCTCCCTGGATTTTTCAATTTCCCCAAAGACAAAAAGTATTGACAAAAGGGTTATAAGCGGAGAAATAACGTATACCTTGTGCGGGAGACGGGTAAAATAGTATCTCCATGGAAATTGGGCATGGTTTCTAAAATATGCAAGAATGCCGCTGAAAATATCCGTCAAAAAAAGAAATACAGAAAAAGCGACAATAAAAATCAGGAAATATTTTAAAAGTTCTTTTAAGATGTATCTATTTTTAAGTGACATTGAAAAACCTTTTTTTAAAGAAATAAATTGATGATGAAAAAATTACAGGCACAAGCCAGAAAATAAAAACATTATGTGTAAAATATGAAATTGTTTCACTGAAAGCAAGTACCGCAAATGATAGTAATCCAAGTATTACGGCAAGAACCACTATCTGCGCAATGTGAAAGATTTTCAGCCCGAGTCCTGCATAAAATGCAAAAAACAGGTATATAACCGGGAAAAGTGTAAGTAATATTTTTTCATTCAGCTCAGTAAGTAAAAAAATATTTTTGTTCCTCTTTGCAAGAATCTGAAAAAGAGTCAGTTCTGTAATTCCTCTTTCAGGAGAGGTTATGCGGGTAAGTACAATGTCAGGTTGAAATGTATATTCCTGAAAATCCACTTTTGCAAAGAGTTTTCCGCCTTTAATGGAATTGATGACAGAAAAACCATTTTGCAGTATCAGGGCGGGTTTTTCCCTTTGCATCTGGAGTGCGCCCTTTGCTGCAAAAATTGTTACGATTCTCTGTGTGTTTTCTTTATAGGATATTACGATATTTTGAAGCTCATTTCCTTTTATTCTTCCAACGTACATGGTCGTATGGGGGAAATTTGTAATAAGGGTTTTGGGCTTAATCAGTTTTAATGGATTGATAATTTTGGTGGTATAAAGAAGAGTTCTTTCCTTATACTTGCCTTCCGGGGATAAAAAGAATGCACTTATGAAAACAATAAGCATAAAGATTAAGGCAGGCATTGATAATATTTTCATAATGGTTTTCCCCGGTATTCCTGAAGTTATGATAGCCCAGTATTCCTTATCCATGTTCATTCTTCCCGTAACGCTTACTAAGCATATAAATGCGCTTAATGCAAAAAGATACGGGGTAACCGTGAAAAATGCCCAGATAAAAAAAAGAAAAATATTTTTTATTGAAAAGATATTACTTATTAGCAGGTCAAAAAAATTTAAAAGCGGGCCTAAAAGAAAAACAAAACAGAGAATAGGGAAAGAAGTGATAAAAGTTCTTGATAACTCACTGTATATATAACTGCTTTTTTTGGAGATTTTCATATTTTATGCCTCTGGCATGAGATGAAATATTGTGTTAATATATTTCATTCCGGCCTTCTTTTAAGGATTTGTTCAAAGATAATTTTACACTATCAGACGGCTGGTTTCAAAACTAAATTGTTTCCAAGCGGGGTTTTATTGGACAAGAAATGGATTATAATATATTATTTATAATTTTGTAAGATTATACTATAACACTTAAATCAACCCTTAATAAAATTATAAAATCAGGGAGAAAAATGAAAGAGGTTATTGACAGGATATTAAAAGAAGAGGAAAAAGCAAAAAATAGAATTGATGATGCCATAAAAGAATCAGAAAGGATTAAAGCACAAGCAGAACAAAAAGCTCAGGAGCTTATTAAAATAAATGAGCAGACAGTAAAAGAAAGCGTTTTAAAACGAAGAAAAGAAAGTGAAAAAAAGTTTCTTGAAAAAAAAGAAGCAGCAATAAAACGGATAAAAGAAAAACAGAATGAATGGATAAAAAACGTTGAAAAAGAAATACCTTTGATTGCAGACCGTTTATTTAAACAAATTATCTCATAATTATGTCAATAGCAGAATATGCATATGCAAACGCAAAAATAAGGGTAATGCTGTCTTTTTTGCTTGATGAAAAAATGTTAAATAATCTTGTTAATGCAAGGGACGTTTATTCGGTTTTGGGTATGCTTAAAGATACGCAGTATAAAGGAATAATTGAAAATTTTGAAAAAGGGGGATTCAACATATCTTTTCTTGAAAAAGAATTTCTAAGGAATGAAATATCCACTCTGAAAAAAGTTTACAGCCCTACTTTCCCACCCGCCACCAAAGCCGTTATTTCTTTACTGATTCAAAAATATGAGATTGAAGAAATAAAAATATCTCTTAGGTTATGGAATGAAAAAAGAATTTCGGAGGCCCCTTTATATCTTCTTAATGAAAAAATATGGTTTGACATTGATTATAATAAAATCATTTCATCCCCGGACTTAAATGGCATTATACAGATTCTTTCTGATACTCCTTATAAAAAACCGCTGGATGATGCAAAAACAATGTTTGCAGATACAAACTCAGTTTTTTTTCTGGAGGCATATTTAGATAAAGATTATTTTGTCAGACTTGTTTCTGCGATAAAACAGCTTTCATTTAATGATAAAAACATAGCAAATAGAATAATAGGAGCGATGATTGACATGGAGAATCTTAACTGGCTGATAAGAGCCAAAAAATATTATTCCCTTGAAAGGGAGGAGATTGACAGATGGTTAATAAAAGGTGGCATTCTTACGAACAATGATTTTGTATCCGTATTTCTTGCAGGAGGAATAAAATCCGTTTATAATGTTTCTCTTGCATCTCTTACGGAAAAAAATGAATACAGGCTTGGAATTTATTTACATGAAATTTTAGCAGGGGAAATAAAAAAAATACTTTCAGGATACCCTTTTACTCTCGGGATAATTTTAAGTTACGTCCTGCTTAAAACCAGGGAAATAAAAAACGTTATTTCCATAATTAATGCAAAGATTTATAATCTTTCAAAAGAGGAAATATCAATGTTAATAGGACAGAGACAATAAAATGTTTAGACCGTCTTCAATGGAAATTATAAGTATTTTGGTTGAAAAGGATAAGGAAAAAGAGATTACGTCCCATTTGATAAGGTCGGGTATTTTCCAGCCTGTGGACATAAAAAATGTCGAAAGTCTGGCTCAGGTGGACCCATATTCAAGCCAGGATGAAAGTGAATCCCTGTCTTACGTTGAGAACGGATTTAATAAGATAATATCAGGGCTTAATCTTGAAAATCTCATAGATGACAGCGAGTTATTGAACAAGGTCCAGGCAATAAGAATCATAGAAAACATGAAGAGTGAGCTCATGCCTTTTGTTGAAGAGAAAACGAATATTCAGAATAAAATAAAAACAGAAGAGCTCGTTGAGCAGCAATTGACACGGAATCTCCCTTTTCCGGGATACCGGACAAAAGAATTGACTTTTCTTGAAACCGTTATTGGAAAAATAGATGGAAAAAATTTAGATAAGTTTAAAAAAATCCTTACTTCTGTTCCTTACGTATTTTATCCATTCAGGGAAGAAGATTCAAAGATTGTATTTTTGGTGATGCTTTTAAAAAAAGACAAAAACGTTTTAGAGGAAGCATTTAGAACATCTTACTGTGAAAAAGTTGAATTGCCTGCAAGTGACAATCTTACGCAGCCGGATAAACTGAAGGAATCTATAGCAGAAAAGAAAAAAAACGTAGAAGCCATAGACAAAGAAATTTCGTCTAAGGTGGAAAAATTTAAAAAAGACATAGGAAGGATACAATTTTTTATAAAATTTGGCAGAAGTCTTATGGAAGCAAAAAAATTTGCATGGATTACAGAAAACACAATACTGATTTCAGGCTGGATCCCTTCCGGGGGAAAAGATTTATTTTTAAAAGAGGTTAAAAATATGTCAGATTCCCATTATATAGAGTCAAAAAAAGCTGAAGAAACGAACATTTCCAAAGAAAAAGTTCCTGTTTTGCTTTCACATAGTTTTTTAGTAAAGCCATTTGAAATTATTACGAAAACTTATGGTCTTCCAAGATATGGGACTATTGACCCCACGTTATTTATTGCGATTGTTTTTCCCATTATGTTTGGCGCTATGTTTGGAGATTTCGGACATGGTTTTGTGTTATCCCTGGCCGGACTGGCTTTTATAAAATTATTAAGGAAAAAGGGATTTTTGCATGTGGGGCTACTGCTTCTCTATTGTGGGGTATCCGCAATGATATTTGGTTTGTTATATGGCAGTTTTTTTGGAATAAGGTTTACTCCCATCTGGCTGGACCCGATGTATAGCATTATGTTCCTTTTTAAGATTTCTATCTGGGTGGGCATAGGGTTTTTAACGACTGCCATTTTGATAAATATTATCAATTTTATAAAAGATAAGGAATACGTAAAGGCATTGTTTGACGGTTCCGGTTTGTTTTCAGGGATTTTTTACTGGTCAGCCCTTGGCGTATGTTTTAAATTTATTTATTCGGGCTATATATCATATCTTTTGATTTTTGTAGCCGCCGGCAGTATAATTTTATTATTTTTAAGACCTGTTTTTGAAAAAATTTTATTGAAAAAAAAAGAGAGTTTGCTTGCTGAATTTACAGAAAGCACACCGCATCTTATTGACGTTGGATTGACTTATCTTACCAATACCCTGTCTTTTCTTCGTATTGCGGCGTTTGAACTTGCTCATGCCGCACTTTTAATGGCAACTTTTATTATTGCGAAGCTCATAGGAAATTTTGCTGCCGGGAGTGTATTTCTATTGATTGTAATTCTTGGCAATCTCGGTATTATTCTTATGGAAGGGCTTATTGTCAGCATTCAGGTTCTCAGGTTGCACTATTATGAATTTTTTTCAAGATTTTATGTTGTAAGCCAGGAAAAATATAACCCTATAAAAATATAAAAATTATGGAGGAGGAAGAAAAGATGCTTAAGAAAAAAGATTTTGGAAATATAATTTTAAGGTCAGGACTGATTAGCCTGGTTTTATCCATACCTTTATGGGCGGCTCAGCAATCAAATGCTGTTGCCAGGACCGTACAGACAGGTGAAAAAGTTTTAGCTACGGGTATTTCAAATGCCGGCGGATATATTGGTATGGGTCTTTCAATGGGACTTGCCGCAATTGGTGCTGGAATTGCCGTAGGTTTTGTTGGCGCCGCAATCGTAGGAGTTGTATCTGAAAAACCTGAAAGTCTGGGGAAAATGCTGATTTTCCTAGGAATTGCAGAAGGAATAGCAATTTATGGTTTGATGTTTGCCATTATGATATTGGTTAAAACACATTAAAAACATGAAATTGGTATATATTTCCGACAAAGAAAGCGCATTGGGATTTGGTCTTCTTGGAATAGAAACGGTAATTGTCTCTGATAAAGAGTCCGCCCTCAGGCATCTAAATAAATTTAAAGCACAACAAGACGTAGGAATCATTCTCATAACGGATACAACCTCTTTTTTGATAAGAAAAGAAGTTGATGAGATTTTACTCTCCAAGGAAGAAAGACCTCTTATTTTTGAGGTGCCTTCCATAAAAAATGCCCCCGGGGTAAAAAAACAAAACATAAAGGAATTCCTGAGAGAAACGATAGGAATAAGCATATAAAATGGATACGATAAACATAGAAACAACCGGTGAAAATAATAACGTGGAAAAAATTTTAGGCGGGATTATAAAACAGGCAGAAATAAAAGAAAAGGAAATACTCCAAAAGGCAAAAGAAGCAGCAGAAAGCATTATCAGTCAGGCTCAGAAACATGCTGAAAAATTTGAAAGAGATGAAAATAAGAAATGTGAAGACGACATAAACAGATTAAAAGAGCGTATTTCTTCCACGGAGACCATGGAGGCAAAAAAAGCAGTTTTAATCCAGAGGGGTATTTTTATGCAGAAGGTTTTTGATAAAATTAAAGAAAGTGTTTCTGTTTTTCGTAATTCAGGTGAATATAAGGATTTCTTAAAAAAATTTATAAAAGAGGGTATAGACGTAATTGATAAAGAAAAAATAGAAGTTTTATATTCCCATGCAGATGAAAAAATTTTTCAGCCGTCATTTATTCTTGAAATAGAAGAATATTGCAATAAAGAAACAGGGAAACGCTCTGTTATTGATTTCAAAAAAGAAAATTTTAGCGACATAGGTGTAATTATCAGGTCTTCAGATAAAAAAATTATCTATGATAACAGATTTTTCACTAAATTTAACAGGATGAAAGAATCTTTACAAAGAGAGATTATTAAGGAGGTTTCTAAAAATGCCTGAATTGGCAGGTAAAATTTTTCGGATTAATGGTCCGGTTGTAGAAATAGAAGATATTTCTTCCATCAGAATGTTTGATATGGTAAAAGTAGGTGAACAGGCTCTTATTGGCGAGGTCGTAAAACTTAGTGAGGGACGTGCTTTTATCCAGGTTTATGAGGATACGACGTCATTAAAGGCCGGGGACCCTGTATATACGGAAGGAGTAGCCCTTTACGTAGAACTTGGCCCGGGTTTGCTTGCTAATATTTATGATGGGATACAGAGGCCTCTTGAAGAAATTCAGAAAAAAGAGGGTTTTTTTATAAGACGGGGGATTTCCGTTCCTGCTCTGGACAGAAATAAAAAATGGGATTTTCATCCATTAAGTCAACAGGGCCAACAGATAAAAGAAGGGCAGATAATCGGTGAAATTAATGAAACGCTCCTTATAAAACATAAAATTATGATACCTCCCGGCATTAATGGTACCCTAAAATGGATTATACCTGAAGGGAATTATAGCATTGATGAAAAAATTGCCATAGTGGAGCAGAATAATTCAGAAACAGAGATTTTTATGTACCAGAGATGGCCTGTAAGAAAAAGAAGGCCTTATAAAGAAAAAATTCCTGTACGGGAGCCTTTAATTACAGGGCAGAGAGTTATTGACACGCTTTTCCCTGTTGCCAAAGGCGGATGTGTCGCCGTACCGGGTCCGTTTGGTGCGGGTAAAACTGTTGTACAGCACCAGCTGGCAAAATGGAGTAACGCAGAGATAGTAATTTTTATAGGCTGTGGTGAGCGGGGAAATGAAATGACAGACGTTCTTTTAAGTTTTCCGAAACTTATAGACCCTCATACCAAAAGACCTCTTCTTGAAAGAACGGTTTTAATAGCCAATACGTCAAACATGCCCGTAGCTGCAAGGGAGGCAAGTATATATACCGGAATTACCATTGCAGAATATTACAGGGATATGGGATATAACGTTGCGCTTATGGCAGATTCAACGTCAAGGTGGGCTGAAGCATTAAGAGAATTGTCAGGAAGATTGGAGGAAATGCCGCTTGAAGAAGGATTCCCTGCGTATCTGTCTGCAAGACTTGCTGAATTTTATGAAAGGGCAGGCAAGGTTAACACTCTTTCAGGCAATACCGGTTCTGTTAGTGTTGTTGCCTCTGTGTCACCCCCAGGCGGAGATTTTTCAGAACCTGTTACGTCCCATACAAAAAGATTTATAAGATGTTTTTGGGCTCTTGACAAGGACCTTGCCTATTCAAGACATTTTCCTTCTATTTCATGGATAGATAGTTATTCTGAATATGTTGATGACTTAAAAGAGTGGTGGCATCAGAACATAGACCATTCCTGGTTTGAACTACGGGGTGTTATTATGGACCTTTTAGGCAGGGAACAGAGACTTCTTCAGGTTGTTAAACTTGTTGGGCCTGACGTTCTGCCCCAGAGTCAGAAACTTATTCTTGAAATATGCAGTATTTTTAAAAATGCTTTTTTACAACAAAGCGCTTTTGATGAGACAGATGAATTTTCTTCGGCAAGAAAACAATTTTTAATGTTAAAGTCCATAATTTATTTTTATAGAAAATGTGAAGACATCATAAAAAAAGGCATATCAATAGAAGACGTAAGGAATCTACCCGTATATCAGGATATTATAAGAATGAGGTCAAGATATTCTGAAGACAATCTTTCTGAACTTGAGAATTTAACGAATAAAATTGACCAGGATATAAAGAATTGGGAGCTTAAATAATGAAAGAATATAAATTAAGAGAATACGTAGGATTGGATGAGGTCCATGGTCCTCTGATTATTATCCGCAACGTCCATAACGTTGGGTACAATGAAATGGTTGAAGTTGTTGATGAGCAGGAAAACGTTCGTCTCGGGATGATCCTTGAAGCAGGCAAGGGGTATGCAGTCGTTCAGGTTCTTGGCGGAACAACGGGGTTATCCCTTAACAATAGTAGAATAAGGTTTACTGAAAAACCTCTTTTAATTGGCGTATCAGAAGAAATGCTTGGAAGGGTTTTTAATGGATTAGGGCAGCCAATGGATAGTCTGCCGGCGATATCTTATGAAGACCAGTTAGACGTAAATGGTATGGCGATTAACCCTACGGCGCGCGTATATCCCAAGAATAATATTGAAACAGGAATATCTTCCATTGATATTATGAATACACTTGTCCGGGGGCAGAAACTGCCAATCTTTTCAGGAAGCGGTCTTCCTCATGATATGGTTGCCGCGCAGATAACACGACAGGCAAGAGTAAAAGGTGAAAGTTTCTGTATTATTTTTGCTGCTATGGGTGTGAAATATGATACGGCAAGATTTTTTATTGATAGTTTTGAACAATCAGGAGTTCTTGAAAGAGTTGCTATTTTTTTAAGTCTTGCTGACAGCCCGTCAATTGAAAGGATACTTACTCCAAGGATGGCTCTTACTCTTGCAGAACATCTTGCATTTAAAAAAAACATCCATGTTCTTGTAATAATGACCGACATGTCAAACTATTGTGAAGCTTTACGTGAACTTTCTTCTGTAAGAGGGGAAATCCCTGCAAGAAAGGGATACCCGGGTTATTTATATAGTGACCTTGCAAGTTTATATGAACGTGCTGGTTTGATTAAAGATATTAATGGTTCAATTACACAGATTCCCATTCTTACGATGGCTAATGATGATATAACACATCCTATCCCGGACCTTACCGGTTATATAACTGAGGGTCAGATTGTTCAGGACAGGGAGCTAAACGGCAAGGGTATATATCCTCCTATTGCGGTTCTTCCCTCTCTTTCACGTTTGATGAAAGATAATATTGGTAAAAACAAGACAAGGGAGGACCATCCTTCAGTGGCATCACAATTATTTGCCTCGTATGCCCGGGTAAAAGACGTCCGGGCCCTGGCATCTATTATTGGTGAAGAGGATTTGTCTGAAGTGGACCAGATGTATCTTAAGTTTGGAGATTTATTTGAACAGAGATTTTTAAAACAGGACTATTATGAAAGAAGAACATTTCAGGAAGGGCTTGACCTTGGCTGGGACATTTTAAGTATTCTCCCGCAGGATGAGCTTATCAGGATGAAAGAGGAAGAATTAAAGAAATACTATAAAAAGAACACTGCTAAATAATTATGAGAATAAACGTTCCGGCGACAAAAACAAATTTTTTAAAAATTAAGCAAACCCTTCTTTTGACGCAGGAAGGGTACCAGCTTCTTGACGAGAAAAGAAGAATATTAATGCTGGAGCTTTCATCTATTGAAAAAACGGTTTTAGAACTTCAGGATAAAATAGACAAAGAATTCCAGCAGGCTTACGATACTCTTTCAAGAGCAATCAGCATTTCCGGTAAAAAAAAATTAGAAGACATAAGCCTTGCCGTAAACATTGAAATGGATTTATTTATTTCTCAAAAAAGAAGAATGGGGGTTGCAGTTCCGGTAATATCAATGGATATTAAAGAAACTGCACCATTTTATAGTTTTTCAGATATCAATATTATTGTAGACGAAACAATTGCAGGATTTAAAAAACTCTTAAATCTTATTATAGAACTTACAGAATTAAAAACTGCTCTTATACGTATTGCAAAAGAAATCCAGAAGACAATTAGAAAAGTCAACGCCCTTGAGAAAATTCATATACCCAACTATAAGGAAACGGTAAAATTCATAGGTGAAAGACTTGATGAGGAATCAAGGGAATCCTTTACCATGCTTAAGATTATAAAAGAGAGATTAGGCAGGGTATAATAATAAACAGGCACAAAGTAAATATTTACTAAAAAGGGAATGCTATGATAATCAATAATATATTGGTGGCGATAGATGGTGAAGTAAATGCAATGGTCGCTGTTAAATATGCTATATGCCTTGCAAAAAATTTTCAGGCGCAATTGAGTATTGTCTACGTAATAAACAAAAAATCCATAGATTTTCTTCTGAAGCATAGAATTTTTATTGAAAGCGAAGCAAAGCAATATGAAAAAGAGATTTATGCCTTTGGGGAAACATTTCTTGAAAGGAGTCGAAAACTTGCAGAGGCAAAAGACGTCAGAATTAAAGATTATATTTTAACCGGTATTGTTCATGAAGAGGTAATAAACAAAGCCCTGGAAATTGAGGCAGACCTTATTATAATAGGTCGTCCGGGAGCAAAAACCATGAATCCGGAAGAGTTTTATGATGAAGAAAATATGATAATATGGAAGTCGCCCTGTCCTATCCTATCCGTAAAAAATTATTCATTTGTTGAAAAAAACTATAAAGAGCTATAGCTCCTATTCTTTCCTACGGGCTTATTTTTTGTTATAATAATACCAGGTAAATTAATTTAATTTTGAGAAAATACTCAGTGAACGGTGTTTGAAATAAGTTTGGATTGTCTTTGAGGATTTGTTTGAAAGAATGTTTTTACAAAGATGAGAAGAGCAATCCAGAACTTATTTTCTACTTCAGTTCAGTAAATTATACCTGTCCGCCAATCTTTTTGGCGGAAACACTGTCCTTAGTGAATATTTACAATTTTGAGGAGGTGACTGAAAAATGCAAAAATATACTAAAAAGGGAATAGCATGGACACTTGGTTCAATGTCCCTTTTACAAAAGAAGTTAAAAGGTTTTATGTCTGAATTGGATGAAGAGGTAAAGGAAAAAAAGATTAATGAAAAGATTGACCAGAAAATAGACCGGTTAATTGAAAAGTTTGATAACATGGGAAAGAAACAGAAAGATAGATTGGCTCATCTTTTTGGGGTTGCCACAAAAAGTGACCTTGAGAAATTAAGAGAAGAAATAAAGAAAAGTCAATGAAGAAAACTTAATGAGAATATTTGATTTCAGACATAAATACAGGCTGATAACAAGAGTTCGTATTACTGTTGGAATACTGCTCAGACATGGACTTGGTTATTTTGTGGATAAGGTTTTTAAAGACCCTTATCTTAAATTAGCCCGATGGAAAAAAATACCCCTCAGCAGGAACCTCAAAGAATTATCCCTGCCTGAAAGACTTCGTATCGCGCTGGAACAGCTTGGTCCTACGTACATAAAAGTTGGCCAGTTTTTCAGCACCCGGCAGGATATTCTCCCGGAAGAGTACATAAAAGAATTATCCAAACTGCAGGATTCTGTCCCGCCTTTTGCTTTTTATAACGTGGAAAAAATCATCAAAGAAGACATGTCCGGACCTGTAAACAAATTTTTTCCTGAATTTTCCCCCGAACCATTTTTTTCAGCATCAATAGCCCAGGTTCACAAGGCAAAGAATATTTCCGGAAAGAATTGTGTGGTAAAGGTACAAAGGGTTGGGATAGAAGAGATTATTAACCAGGATATAGAAGTTATTAATGAGTTTGGCAAGCTTGCAATGAGGCACTTGCCGGAACTGAAAAATCTATATCTATCGGATATAATTGACGAGTTTGGAGAAGGACTCAGGAGACAATTAGACTTTATTTATGAGGCAGGTATGATGACAAAGATGAAGGATTTTTATGGAAAATCCAAAATTGTTGTCCCTGAGGTTTACTGGGGATTCACCACGAAAAGAGTTATAACAATGGAAAAACTGTCCGGGATAAAAATCACTGACATTAAAGAAAAAAATATAACTCTGCCAAAAACTCTTGTAAAAGCTTTTTTTAAGGTTCTTTTTGAAACAGGCTATTTCCATGGCGACCTGCATCCCGGGAACATACTTCAATTGGATGACGGAAGGATTGGACTTGTTGACTTCGGGCTTACCGGATACCTTTCTTTTGATAAAAGAAGAGACCTTGCTTTGATTATCTCCGGGACACTAAAAGGGGATTTTGGTTCCACTATTCCTAATTTAAAAAGATTTTTTGGAATATTTCAAAGCGAACCGGAAAATTTTGAAAAAGAGGTTAATTTTTTTATTGATAAATACAGCTCACTGCCAATCCATAAAATCAACCTTGAGAATGTAGTAAAAGACCTGTTAAAAATAGGCAGAAAATTTAAAATGAGGCTTTATCCGGAGATAGGGCTGCTGGTTAAGTCAATTGCAAATCTTGAATCTATATGCTCATACTTTAATCCTGACCTTAATCTTCTGGAAATCAGCCATGAATACTGGAAACCACTGATGAGGAAAGGCATTATTCAGAAATTCTGGCTTCATGAAATTAAAACTGTTGCAAATTCCTATGTAGACCTTATCAAGGATTTCCCCGTGGAATATGAAAATTTTCTCAGGCAAAATGACGTTAGAATAAAGGAAGAACAAAAACTCATAGAAAAATTAGATATTTATCATAAAAACATAGAATCTGCCGGTAATAGAATAGCAGCAGGTCTTATATCCATGCCTATCATTGCCCTTATTCTTTTCCTGGGGTATAAAGAACTCACAGGCATAAATTTTATTTTTTTCCTTGGAGGTCTTTTTATCATTTTTCTATTATGGGCACGAATAATATTTCTGCTATAAAACAAAAGGGTTTCCAATCCAATATGATTGAATTTATTGATGAAACGAGAATATGGATAAAAGCAGGGGACGGTGGTAATGGATGTGTAGCCTTTAGAAGGGAAAAGTTCATTGAAAAAGGCGGGCCATGGGGCGGGGATGGCGGGGATGGCGGTTCTTTGATTATTGAAGCAGTCAAAAATGTAAAAACGCTAAAAGATTTTTATTATCACAGGCATTTCCATGCTGAAAATGGAAAACATGGTGAGGGCAACAACAGAAAAGGGGCAGGTGGAGAGGATAAAGTTCTTTATGTTCCGCCAGGAACGGTTGTAAAAGAAACAAGGGATGGACGGGACATTATTCTTGCAGACCTTGAAAAAGAGGGACAAAAAATTATTGTTGCCAGGGGAGGAAAAGGAGGCATTGGTAATGCGCGATTTGCCACATCTACAAACAGAGCACCCAGAGACTTTACTCCTGGAGAAAAAACAGAGGAAAAAATACTAAAACTTGAGCTTAAGATTATTGCCGAAGTTGGAATTGTGGGTTTTCCAAATGCAGGGAAATCAACACTTCTTTCAAAGGTTTCAAATGCAAGACCCAAAATCGCCGATTATCCATTTACAACGCTTATCCCGTACCTGGGTGTTGTCAATATTGACCAGGAAAGATTTTTCGTTATGGCGGATATACCCGGTTTAATTGAAAATGCATCCAATGGAGCAGGACTGGGTATAAAATTTTTAAGACACGTTGAACGTACGAAAATACTTATCCATCTTATTGACGTTTCTTTGCCGGATGTAGCAAAAAGATACCATAGTATAAGAAAAGAAATGGAAAATTATAATAAGATTCTTATTGAAAAAGAGGAAATATTAGTGGGGAATAAAATAGACCTTCCTGAAAGTAAAAAAAATATGGAAGAACTAAAAAATATCGGGAAAGAATGCTATCTTATATCTGCAATTACAGGGGAAGGAATAAAAGAACTGCTTAATGCTGTCTGGACAAAGTTAAACAATCCTGTCTGAAATGTTATACTAATCCTATGGAAATTACACTTAAAACAAAATTTGAATCTCTTAAAACCACATTTGACCAGATTAAAATAAAACTTCATTTTGATGACAAGATAAAAGAGTTTTCATCACTTGATGAAGAAAAAAACAAAAAAGGTTATTGGGACCCGAGGCAGGACAAGGAAAAAATGGAACGATGGGTATCCCTGGGTGAATTCACAGGACAATTAAACACGTTTAAACAGAAAATAGAGGATTTTAATACAATTGAAGTACTTCTCAGGGATTCTTCAGATGCGGAATTATTAAAAGAGGCAGAGGCAATTCTGCTTGAAATGGAAAAAATTCTTCAGGACTGGCAGTTCAGGTTTTATTTTTCAAGTCCTGAAGATAAAAACAATGCTATTTTTACGCTTCATTCAGGCGCAGGCGGAACAGAGGCATGTGATTGGGTGAGCATGCTGCTGAGAATGTATTCAAAGTGGGCATCAAAAAAAGGGTTTGGTTTTGAGGTGGTTGATTTTTTACAGGGTGAAGAGGCCGGACTGAAAAGGGCTACAGTGCTTATTTCCGGTAAATGGGCTTATGGATATTTAAAAGAGGAACAGGGTGTTCATAGATTAGTCAGGATTTCGCCATTTGATGCCAATAAAAGAAGGCATACAAGTTTTGCCGCGGTAAACGTAATACCTGAGCTGAACAAGGACATAAATATAGAAATTAAAAATGAAGAAGTTGAAATAGAAACATCTCGGGCCGGAGGCCCAGGTGGACAAAATGTTAATAAAGTAGAAACAGCTGTCAGAATAAAACATATTCCTACCGGTATTATTGTTCAGTGCCGAACAGAACGGTCCCAGTTTAAAAACAGGGAGATTGCATTAAAAATATTAAAAAGCAAATTATACCAATTAAAGATGGAAGAGGAAAAAAAGAAAGAAAATGAAAAAAGAGGAATACAGAAAGAAATTGCATGGGGCAATCAAATCCGTTCCTATGTTTTTTGTCCATATACGATGGTCAAAGACCACAGGACAGGCATTGAGGTAAGCAATGTTGAGGCTGTGATGGATGGGGATATGGACGTATTTATAAAGGCGGAAATTGAATCCCCTGCAGTGAAATAATACCTGTGTTCTATTTCATCCCCAATAGATACTTATAAGCAGAAAGCGTTGCTTTTGCCCCTTCCCCTGCTGCGACTATAATCTGTTTTTCCGTAACAGCGGTAACGTCTCCAGCAGCAAAAATCCCCGGGATATTGGTTTTACAATCGCAGTCAATAATAATTTCTCCTTTACCATTAAGATTTAAAAATCCTTTTATAAACTCGCTATTGGGTATAAGGCCGATTTCTACAAAAACCCCACTTACATTTAACGTTTTTTCCTCTTTTGTTTTCCGGGCATATATAAGAATTTCCTCCACATGGTTTTTTCCTTTAATTTCTTTGACTCCATACCCTGAAAAAAATTCTGTTTTATCCGAAGATTTTATTTTTTCTATTAAAATAGAGTCTGCCTTAAAATAGTCACGAATATTTATTACATATATCTTATGTGCAATTTTTAAAAGGTCAATTACGGCAGTAATTGCAGAATTACCACCACCAATTACTGCTACATCCATATTTTTAAATAAAGGTGCATCGCACGTAGCACAGTAGCTTACACCCTTCCCGATAAATTTTTTTTCACCCTGAACTTCTAATAGTTTAGGACGTTTGCCTGTTGCAATTATGGCTGTTTTGGCTTTTATATTCTTGTTCTCTGATGTTGAAAATGTAAATATACCCTTATCTGCAGCAATACTTTTTACCTCTTCATTCAGGATAATCGGTACAGGGAACTGTTTTGTTTGTTTTTCAAACTTTTTTATCAGTTCACTGCCTGTTATATAATGAAACCCCATATAATTTTCAATATCGGATGTTAAAAGAAGCTGTCCGCCAATATCCCTACTTATAAGTATTATATCTAATTTTTTTCTGGCAGCATAAACAGTAGCCGTTGTTCCGGCAGGACCTCCACCTATAATGGCAAGCTCGTAAATCTTATTCTCATCTATGGATATAGACTTTACTTCTTCCGGTAATATAAAATCTGTCACTTTATATTCCTCCAGACCCGCAGCGGGGATATTGTAATAGTATATCCTATAATTCTGCGTGATGCAATCTTTTAATTTTCCTTAAAAATGATATAATTTATCCATTACAAATTAATAATTTGGGCCGTTAGCTCAATCGGCAGAGCAGGGCACTCTTAATGCCAAGGTTGGAGGTTCAATTCCTCTACGGCCTACTTCAGAAAATCTATTGTGAAAGAGGAATTGAATAGAGCGAAGTAAGAGGATTGTGAGCGGGCGTAACAATCCTCAGCGAGTGGCCGACCCCGAGTGTAGCATTGGATTAATTTTTATCTAAGTACATTCTGTGCCATAGTTCAAAAATTAAAAGCATCCAGATCTGTCTGTTAAATAAACTTTTCTTATGGGGACGTCCAAGAAGTTCGTTTATGTATGATTTGTTAAAATAATTTCTGTTTACTGCTTTCTGTGATAATAAAACATCTTTTACAAAATCCTTATATTCTCCTTCTATCAGAACAGAAATAGGAACCGGAAACTGGTTCTTTGGTCTTTTATATATAAAATCCGGGAGCGTACGTTGAAAAGCTTTTCTCAGGATATATTTCTCACAATTACCCTTATACTTTAAATCCGAGGGTATACCTGCCGCAAATTCCACTAATTTCCGGTCAAGAAAAGGAACCCTCATTTCTAATGAATGAGCCATGGATATCTTGTCAGCTTTTGTAAGCACATCTTCCGGCAGCCAGAGTTTCTGGTCAAAATATAACATTTTGGTAACACCGTCTTTTTGTTCAGTCATTTTTAAAACATAAACAACATACGGGTCAATTTCTTCCGGTGAAATCTTTGCAAGCAGGTCCTTATTTAACAAAGAATGAATCTCGTTTTCACGGAAAGTCATTCCTACGCCCTTATATCTTTCTGATAAAGGTGTTTTTGTCCTTCTTATAAAATCCTTGCCATAAGCCATAGGTGAAGAAAGAACAAGAGGTTCTATGAGCCTTTTTCTTAACAATTCAGGCAATCTTTTATATCTGTCAACTGCTTTTGGTTCCTGATAAATTGTATAGCCGGCAAAAACTTCATCTGCCCCTTCACCTGATAAAACAGCCTTAATTCCCTTCTGTCTGGTAAGATTTGACAGATAATACAAAGGAATGGCTGTTGGGTCAGATAATGGTTCTTCCAAATGCCATATAATCTTATAAATATCCTTGATAACCTCTGCCGGCTTGATAATATATTCATAATGCTCTGTATTATAATAACGGGCTACTTTTCCTGCATTCTCTAATTCATTGTATTCTCTCCTGTCAACAGCCTTTTGCGGTTTTTCAAAGGCTACTGAGAAAGTCTGCATTTTGCTATTTAGTTTTGCTGCCTCGGAAAGGATGATGCTGGAATCAAGTCCTCCGCTTAAAAATATTCCTACAGGTACATCACTTTTCAGCATACCCCTGATAGAATCAGAAATCATTGCATAGAGATTATCTGCATAAAACTCTTCTGTTTGTCGTGTATAGGTTTCCTGGTATGGAATTTCCCAGAAACGTTTTATTTTTATCCTGTAGTCTGAAAATATCAATATATTGCCCGGCATCAGCTTATATATATCACTAAAAAGCGTTTGTTCCCCGGGTATATAACGAAAGGACAAAAAATCCCACAGTTTTCTGTAGTTGAGGCTAACTTCAACAAGCCTGTTTTTTAGTAATGATTTTATTTCTGAAGCAAATATAATTGTCCTGTCTTTTAAGGTGTAATATAGAGGTTTTACTCCTAACGGGTCCCTTGCCAAAATCAGCTTTTTTGTCCTTTCATCCCAGATAGCAAGTCCAAACATTCCTGACAGGTATGAAGCAAAATTTTCACCATATTCCTCATACAGGTGGACAATTACCTCAGTATCACCTGCTGTATAAAACGTGTGGCCCTTTTTCAGCAGGTCTTTCTTCAGGATTTCAAAATTATATATTTCCCCGTTAAAAACCACCCATATATTCTGATTTTCGTTATGGATAGGTTGTATTCCCCTCAATAAATCAATTATTGCCAATCTTTGGGACCCAAAGGCTGCATCATTTTTAAAATATGTACCCTTCTCATCAGGTCCTCTATGATTAATCTCTTCAAGCATATCCTCAAGACTTTTTTTGGTGAGATATTCTGTTTTAATACCTGCAAATCCGCATATTCCGCACATTTACAGATTATATACCAAAGCCGGTATTTTGGGGAAATTCATTTGTTTTTCCTGTTTCAAATTTTTTTTACTTGACGGCTGTTTACCATTTAGAAGTTATTTTATCTTTTTCTTCTATACTTTCTTTTAAAATCTCTTTCATAATATTAAATGCCTTAATTATCTTAGGGTTGGAAAGAGAATAATAAACGGCTGTGCCTTCTCTTCTTGTTTTGACAATGCCTTTTTCTCTCAAAATGCTGAGATGCTGTGAAATATTGGATTGACGCATGCCTGTCAGTTTTATGAATTCCATAACAGAAAGTTCTTTATCCTGAAGAAGATTTAATATTTCAAGCCGTTTAGGTGAAGTAAATGCTTCACATAATTGTGCATGCAGTTCATAAAGTTTTCTATTATCCATTTTTAGGTTCAGATTTCCTGATTTTATCCTCATTTTTATATTCTTTAATTAATATATTAACATATACTGATAAATTGTTAAAATTTGAATATTATGTTATTATTACTTAATATTGAAAAGTTATAAATTGATAATAGGATAATATTTTTATATGGATAAAGAAAAAACTGTTATTATTCTTGGTGGCGGCAGTGGAGGATTGATTTGTGCTAATAAAATCAGAAAATATTTACATGAGGGACATCGGGTATTACTTGTTGATAAAAAAGAGAACCATTTATTTTACCCTTCACTGCTTTGGTTGCTTTTTGACTGGAGAAAGCAGGAACAAATAGAACGGCCGCTAAATATTCTAAATAAAAAAGGGATAGAATTTATTTACGGTGAAGTTGAAAAAATTGATTTTATAGATATGTCAGTATATGCGGGTAACAGAAAATTAAATTATGATTACCTGATTATAAGTTTGGGCGCCCAGCTTAATACATCAAAAATCCCTAAAACAGATACCATTTATAATTTTTATTGTCTTGAAGGTGCTATGCTTGCCCAAAAGAAAATAAATCAATTTTCAGAAGGCAGAATTGCTATTTTAATTTCTTCCTCACCATTTAAATGCCCTGCGGCACCATATGAAACAGGATTTCTTCTGGATTATCTATTCAGGAAAAAGGGATTAAGAGACAGGATTGATATACAGATATTTACTCCTGAAAGTTTACCAATGCCCACTGCAGGACCAATAATAGGTAACACAATAAAGCAAATGCTTGAACAAAAGGGAATTAAATTTAATCATGATTTAAAGTTGTTATCCATTGATGGGAAAACAGATGAAATAAAGTTTACAGACAGGACTGAAAAGTTTAATCTATTGCTTATTGTTCCACCCCATCAGGCGCCAGAGGTAGTGAAAGATGCAGGTTTAACAGACCCGACAGGCTGGATACCCGCAGACCCAAAAACATTGCAGACAAAATATGAGAAAATATATGCTATCGGTGATGTCACAACAATTAAATTACCAAATGGAAAAAATCTTCCCAAAGCAGGGGTGTTTGCCCATTACCAGGCAGAGGTCGTGGCAAACAATATTGCCTCTGAAATTGAAGGCAGGGGCTTAAAAAAACAATTTAGTGGAAAGGGCTATTGTTTTCTTGAAATTGGCGAAGAAAAAGCAGGTTTTGCCGGTGGAAACTTTTACACTTCCGCTTCACCCGCAATGAAAATGCATAAACCAGGCAAAATCTGGCACTGGACGAAGATTCTTTTTGAAAAATGGTGGTTATGGCATTGGTTTTAACTCCGGTAGTTCACGTTTATGGCGGAGAGGTAATAATATCCTTAAATTTTAAAAGATTCTGGGATATAACCTCGGTAAATATTTCTTTCAAGGGTTTTTCTTCCAATGCTTCCATTTTCAAAACCTTAAATAAAAGATACATACCTGCAAATCCAGTAAAGATAAACAAAAGAGGATATATGGTATACTGGCCAATAGTAAAATTTTTGTTCCTTTGAAGTATAAAACCAGCTAAAGGAGAGGAAATAATCATAGGAAACTGCTCACCAAAAATCATAAGGTTTGAATAAAAAGAAATCTTTTCTGAAGGAGGAGCCAATGTCATTCTTCTTGTTGTTACTGCCATCAAAAATCCAGCATTTGAAATACCGGAAAAGAAATACAAAACAATTAAAATCCTGGATATATACTGACCAGGAAAAAAATCCAGGTTTGCAAGAATAAACCAGAAAACAGGAGCATAAAGAAGTGAGGAAAAAAGAACAAATCTGCTGCCCCTTTTATCATTTATTTCCCCCCAGGCATAGACAGATAATGCATAACCGAGTATTGTAATAGTTTGCAGGAGAATACAAAAAGAATCCGATAAACCAAGACGGAGTTTTAAAAACGGTATGAGAAACGGACCGACAAGACCGGTAAGAAAAGTATTTATAAAAAGCAGGGAAAAAAATCTCTTGAGATTTTTTTCCCTGAATATAATTTTTAATCCTTCTAAAATGTTAACCTTATCAGTTTCCTCCGGGGGCCTGGGACTATATATAACCTTTGAAAAATACGCCGGAGCTACTGCCTGAAGTACAGCGAGGATTAAAAAAATCCAGAAAAATTCAATATATTGCGGAGATTTACCAAGCATTTTTGATACAAAGTAAAAAAGCATAAGAGAGAGAAACATAATAAAAAACCTGAGCCTGCCAAAGAAAACCCCTCTTTCATTTTCAGGTACAAGGTTTGTAACTGTCGGCATAAATGCAATTGAAAAAATCTGGTTTGATATAAGATAAATAACAAGAAATATAAGATAATAAATAATCAGAAAACCATAACTGATTTTACCCGCTAAAAAAAAGACAGGAAGCAGTAAAAAACCAAGAATTGCCATAATAATAGCAGAGGAGTTTATATATCTTTCATATTTTTTCTGAACAAAAGAAATAGAAAAAATAGAAAGAACACCAATAATGGGACCCAGTATGGCAAGAAAACCAAGCATAATCTCTCTTGCCCCTATTTTTAAAAGAAAAAGGGTGAGGACACCACCAAAAACAACATTGGTGTACGCCTGGTTAAACCCCTGCCCAATAAGAAAATTTGTTATTGATTTTTTTCTGACACTTACTTCCATCGCATCCCTTCGTCAAGAACAGCAAAATAATTTGACATTGACATGTAGTTTGTTACTGAATTACCGGAACCGAGAACGTATCCGCCACCAGGCATACATCTATCAAGGGTATTTCTTACGTATTTCCTTAATTCTGTTTCTTCAAGTCTGCATATTTTGTCCACGTCTATTCCACCCATAACGCCAATCCTTTTCCCGTATTTTTCTTTAAATTCACTTACAGGCATAATGGCATCTTCAAAAGAATGTTTTACGTCTATTTTTACGTCTTCAATAAGAGATTCCATCACCGGTTCAAGATATCCACATGAATGAAAAACGTAGATAAGCCCGTTTTTATGTGCCAACTCTGCAATCTTTTTATGCCATGGCAGGACATAATTCTCCAGAATCTTTGGAGGCACAAGAGTAGACGTTTTAAATCCAAAATCATCCCCCTGGAAAAATCCGGTTAATTTATCAAGACCTATAAGTTTTTCATAGCCCCTGTAGATGATTTCTCCAACCCTGTTAAATATGGATTTAATAATATCCGGGTTATCATAAAGAAGAAAGGAAAAATTTTCAAATCCCAATAAGGTATTTAAAACTATTTCAAGAATTCCCTGGCTGATACATCCAAACATCCCCATACCAGGAGGAAGATTTTTTGAAACGAATTCAAATGACCACAGGTCCAACTTATCCGCAGACGGCCATGAATATTTTTCAAAATCCTCCCAGCTGGATATGACCCCTCTGCCTTCTTCCACCCATTGTCTTTCTTTTGTTGAAAGATCCGCAGTATTTTTCCCGCTTCTTGTTTTTGCTGCAAAATGCAGGTTTGCTCCAAACCTGAAATCACTACTTTGTCTAACGAAATCAAAACCGAGTCTATACCAGCACTCAATAAAATTCCTGAGATACGTTTCCCGGCTTTTTATATCATCTGGCACAGGTTCAACCCATTCCCTGCCAAGTGTATTTTTTGTAATATATTCTATTACTTCCCTGTCAAAATGTAATTCTCCAAAGTGTACCTTAGAGGACGTTTTTTTCCCCAGGATAATATTTTTAAATTCATTTATGTCAGGCTCGGGTTTTTTTAACATTCTTTCCATTTTCTCCTCCATTTTTTGATAAATGTTTCATCACAACGTTATATAACAGTATATCATAATGCAAATATTAGCCTTTTATTTTATCTCAATTAAAGGTATAATTGTTTTATGGAGGAAAAAATTTTAAGCTCTCTATCAATGAAGAGATTACTTGAAAATCTTGCCATAAAAGTCAGAAATGAATTAAAAGACGATTTTATAATTATTGGCATCCAGAGAAGAGGCGGTGTATTGGCTGAAAGATTAAAAAACATACTTGAGAAAGAGGGATTAAGTAATATACCCCTTGGTTTTCTTGACATTACGCTTTACAGGGATGATTTTAGCAGAGTCGGGCATAATCCTATAGTTTCAGGAACAAAAATCATGTTTGACCTGGAGGATAAAAAAATCCTGTTGGTTGATGATGTTTTATACACAGGAAGAACTATCAGGGCGGCACTTGATGAATTAGTGGATTTTGGAAGACCCAGAGCAGTAAAGCTTCTTGTTTTGATTGACAGGAACAACAGGGAGATGCCAATACAACCTGATTTTGTAGGGCTGAAAACAGTCGTTGATAAAAACCAGATGGTGGAGGTAAGGGTCAGGGAGGTTGATAGTTCAGAAGAGGTTGTTGCCGTGGGGATAAAAAATGAAATGGAATAAAAAAGCCCTCCTTACGATTGAAGAGCTTACAAGCGAAGAGATAAATTATATACTTCAAACGGCTTACTCTTTTAAAGAGATAAGTTTAAGACCCGTAAAAAAGGTCCCGGCTCTAAGAGGAAAAACAATTGTAAATCTTTTTTTTGAACCAAGTACCAGGACAAAAACCTCTTTTGAGCTTGCAGCAAAAAGACTTTCTGCAGACGTACTTAATTTTGAGGTAATAACTTCAAGTATCTCAAAAGGTGAAACAATTGTTGATACCGTAAAAAACATAGAAGCCATGAAGGTTGACTGTTTTATAGTCCGGCATAAAATAAGCGGTGCGGCGGAAATTATCAGTAAAGAGGTTCAGTCTGCTGTTATAAATGCAGGTGATGGATGTCATGAACATCCCACGCAGGCTTTATTGGACATTTTCACGCTTAAGGAACATTTTGGTGAAATCAGTGGACTAAAGGTGGCAATAATAGGAGACATTTTTCATAGCAGGGTTGCACGGTCAAACATATGGGGGCTTACAAAACTTGGCGCCAATGTCAGATTATGTGCTCCCGCCACTTTTATTCCGCCTGGAATAGATAAAGTATGTCCATCAATATTTTACAGGGTTGAGGACGCCATTAAAAACGTTGACGCTGTTTATCTTCTTCGCGTGCAAAAAGAAAGACAGCAGGAGAATTTTTTCCCTTCAATGGAAGAATATTCATCACTTTATGAATTTAACGTGCAAAGGCGTGGTCTTATACGTTCAAAATTTGTTATTATGCATCCCGGCCCGATGAACAGGGGAATTGAAATAAAAAGTGACGTGGCAGAAAAAGAAAACTCCCTTATCCTGAAACAGGTAACAAACGGTATAGCCGTTAGAATGGCAGTCCTGTATCTGACAGTTGGACAGTTTAATGGCTGATTTGGAAAAATAATATGGAAATAATAAAAACCAGGGAAACAGCGGATTTTGATTTTAAAAAAGAATTAAATGAAGAGCAGCTCAAGGTCGTTCTTGAAGCCTCAGGTCCGTCACTTGTTCTTGCCGGTCCCGGCTCAGGCAAGACAAGAACAATTATTTACAGAACCATATACCTTCTTAAACAGGAAGTAAAGCCTTCATCCATATGTCTTCTTTCTTTTACGAACAAAGCAGCAATGGAAATGGTTAAGAGGATTGAGGATTCTCTGGGGGTTTTCCCCAAAAACCTTATTGCCGGCACGTTCCACCACGTAGGAAACCTGTTTTTGAGAAGATATGCAAATACCATTAACCTTACGCCCAATTATCTGATTTTGGACAGGGATGATTCTGTCTCTCTTATAAAAGACATTTTAAAGGGTACTGCATATAATAACATGGACATATCTCCGGAGATTATAAAAACAATTATAAGCCTTTCCGTAAGCTGCAATGAATTAATAAAGGATACTATGGAAAAAAACTTTTTATGGCTTTCCGGTTCAATTTCAAGGATTGAATCTGTAAATCATGAATACTCAAAACGGAAAAAAGAACTTGGTGTTGTTGACTACGATGACCTTCTTTCCCTATGGCTGAAACTTTTTTCCTGTGCCGAAACAGCCGGCAGCATCTCCAGCAGGTTTGAGCATATCCTTGTTGATGAGTACCAGGATACAAATCGTTTGCAGGCATTAATTCTATATCAGCTTGCAAGAAATCATAAAAACATTATGGTTGTCGGGGATGATGCACAATCCATTTATAGTTTCCGTGGAGCCACAATACAGAATATTCTTGAATTTCCAAAAGTATTCCCCGGAGCAAAGGTTTTTTACCTGCGGACAAATTACAGGAGCACCCCGGAAATTCTTCATATTGCCAACAATGAAATCGGACATAACAGATACCAGTTTCCAAAAGAATTAAAAAGTGTAAGAACTTCCGGCGTAAAACCCGTAATAATAAGATGTAAAAACATGAAAAGTGAAGGGGTTTTTGTAACGCAAAGGATAAATGAACTAATAGCCCGCGGTATCAAGCCATCGGAAATCGGGGTTCTTTTCCGTTCAAGATACCAGGCGGCAGAATTGGAAATAAACCTGAACAGGATGAACGTTCCATACCTTATCCGCGGTGGTGTCCGGTTTTTTGAACAGGCACACATAAAAGACGTTATTGCTTTTTTTAAGATTATACATAATTTCAGGGATGAAATTTCATGGCAGAGGATTTTAAAATTGGCAAGCGGCATTGGAAAGGTATACCAGGAAAAAATTATGGATGAGATAAAAACTTTTTCCAGTATTGACGATGTTACTATATCCAGGGATTCCCTTCATATATCTGACAGGGCTAAAAAATCATTTGAAAATATAATCACCACTATAAAAAAAATAAAGGAAACCGACAAAATTTCTTCAGGGATAGACATAATTCTTGATTCTTATTATAAACATCATGCCTTAAATAATTTTACGGATGCCGAGGAAAGACTGAATGACATTGAAAGTCTGAAAGAAACAGCCTTATTTTATTCTGACATTGAAGAGTTCCTCAGCCAGCTCACCCTTCAGGAGTATTTCAGGGGGGAGCTGCATTCCAATCATGAAAACGTAATTCTTTCAACCATCCACCAGGCCAAGGGACTTGAATGGAAAGTGGTTTTTGTTATCGGGGTTTGTGCAAACCATTTTCCTCATCATCAAAGCACCAATGATATCACAAAGCTTGAAGAAGAAAGAAGAATATTTTATGTCGGGATAACCAGGGCAAAAGAAGATTTATATCTTACGTATTATGTTTCTGATTTTTTTAGAAATATAAGTTTTAGAAAGTCTATTTTTATCCAGGAAATAGATAATTCCTGTGTTGAAGAATGGTCTTTTGATTAAAGAATACAATGGAGGATATTATGAAAAAAAGGATAATAACACCAGAGTTCAAGATAGGTATATTTATTCTTTGCGGACTTTTTATTTTCTTTTTCTTTATATTTTCACAGGGTAAAATATTCCATGGAAGATGGTACCAGGTTAACGTCCTGTTTTCCAACATAGCAGGGCTTAAGAATGGGGACCCTGTCAGGGTCAGCGGATACAAAACAGGTGATGTTAAGGGCATAAGTATCTATTATGGTAAAATAGAAACTACGGAAAAACCGGAAATCAGGGTTACCCTTAACCTTAGTACTAATCTGAAACTCGGGCATCATAGTGTTTTTACGATAGACAGCACGGGGCTTATAGGGGAAAAATACGTTGAAATCATACCTACAGGATTAAATGATACACCCTTGATTTACCCTGGAGAAACTGTAAAAGGAGTCAGTCCTGTTTCCGTCGGGGAGATTTTAAATACCGGTATCACCATGGTTAAAAATTTTAATACTCTTGTCTCTTCAACAAATACCATGTTAAGCAGTAAAAAATTCAAATCAGGCATTTATAGTATAGGGCCGGATCTACATTTTTTTGTCCGGAAAACTGCAAAAACTTTAAATTCTTTTAATAGTTTAGCTATTTCTTTAAAGAGGAACTCCGATGAGCTCCAAAAGATTTTAAACCAAAACCAGGAGGACATACATCATATCATATTGGAAACGGATAAAACACTGGAAAACACAAATAAAACAATCAAAGATGCGGATACAGCCGTAAAGGATGCGGATACGGCCGTAAAGAACATTTCCCTTACCGCGGCAAAGACTTCCACGCATATCCGGGAAATAAAAAATTCTTTTGTCAAAACGTCAGATAATCTTGATACTCTTATTACAAGTTTAAAAACAACGTCAAAAAATTTTACCAGAACATCAGAAAAAATAAGTGCCTTAAGTGATAATATAAATGAAACAGTATCAGCAATAAACAAAGAAAAAGGTACATTAGGGAAGCTTGTATATGACAAGGAGCTTTATAATACTCTTCTTGAGTTTGTCAGGGAGATAAAACAACGTCCTGCCAGGCTTCTTTTCGGGAGATGAGAGAAAAAAACATTTTTATTTGCCGGGAATGTGGATATCATTCAGTCAGATGGCTCGGAAAGTGTCCTGCATGCGGGGAATGGAATTCTTTCAGGATTGAACAGGAAACAGAGAGCAGAAAGGAATTCATTTTTGAACCGCCAAAAAAATTATCTGAAATTGAAAAGGACGAGGCAGAAAAAAGAACCCCTACGGGTATCTCTGAATTTGACAGGGTTTTGGGAGGGGGGGTTGTCTCCGGGAGTGTGATTTTACTTGCAGGTGAGCCGGGTATTGGAAAATCAACACTTGTCCTGTTGATTGCAGGAAAAACTGTTTCTCCCGGCAAAAAAGTTCTTTACGTTTCAGGGGAAGAATCTCTTTCCCAGCTGAAAATAAGGGCAGCCAGGTTAAAACTCAACGATACTGCCGATATCTATTTTTTATCCAATAGTGAGATTGAGGTAATTAAAAAGGTAATGGATGATTTTAAACCACAGATGCTTGTGATAGATTCCATTCAGCTTGTTCATAATTCTGAACTGGATTATTCTTATGGTTCATCTTTCCAGATCAGGGAAAATACGCATTTTTTTATTGAATGGGCCAAAACAAATGGCATCCCGGTATTTCTTATAGGCCATATTACAAAAGAGGGCACCATTGCAGGGCCAAAAACGCTTGAACATCTTGTGGACGTTGTCGTCTATTTTGAAGGAGAACAGACGTCAAATCTCAGGATTTTAAGAACCATAAAAAACAGGTTTGGCCCAACGGATGAGATAGGGGTATTTACAATGCAGGAAAGCGGACTTTGTGAAGTTCCTGAAGCAAGCAGGCTTTTTCTTTCATCCAGGAAGGAAAACGTTCCGGGCTCAACTATTTTTCCTTCACAGGAAGGTAAAAGAACGATTTTAGTGGAAATCCAGAGCCTTGTAAGTCCGGGTTATTTTAACATTCCCCGGAGAACGTTTACGGGTCTTGACTATAACAAGGTAAATCTTATCCTTGCCATTATGGAAAAAAAATACAAGATGAATCTCTCATCCTATGACGTTTATTTTAACGTTTCAGGAGGACTTAAGGTAAATGAGCCGGGGGTTGACCTTGCAATAGCAATTGCATCAATCTCCTCTTTTAAGGACGTCCCTGCCCCGGCAGACTCGGTTTTTATTGGAGAGCTTTCATTAACCGGGGAGATAAGACCTGTTCCATACGTATCAGCAAGGGTAAAAGAATCTGCCAGACTGGGATTTAAGAAAGCCTTTTTACCAAAGACTTCGGATAATCTTTTATTATTCGGCATAGAAACGTTTCAGGCTGAATATCTCCAGGATATTGTAAAGATACTATTCCCTGCTGTGTTAAAATAAAAAAGGGGGTTATAAATGAACATATTTGAAAAAATAAAAAGAAGTCCATATAAAGACTATTTATCGTTCTGGAAAAAAACAAATAAAATGCATAAATATTTATGGATTATACCCATAATTATTGTAATCTGCCTCGGATTTTTTATATACCACACAATATTTATCAACAGAAATGTTGTCGCCCTGGTCAATGGAGAAAAAATCACTGTTCAGCAACTCAGGGAAGAAATTTCTGATTATCCAAAATTTTACCGGGATTTCATTAAACAAAATCCCCGGCTGGCTCTTAATGATTACATAGACAAGAAAATTCTTCTCCAGAAAGCAAAAGGTTTTTACCTGACACACAGAAAAAAAATAAACAGAAAGGTTAAAAACTACAAGGACCAGCTTATTATAAAAGATTTTTTGGATAATAAACTGACATCAAGAATAAAAATTTCTCCTGATGAGATAAAAAGTTATTATAATTCACACCTGAACGATTTTTTTCTTCCGGAGAGAATTCATCTCTATGAAATAGTTGTCCCTACAAAAACAGAAGCAGGGGATGTTTTTAAAAGATTGAGTCTTGGTGAAAAGTTTTCCTCTATTGCAAAAAAGGAATCAATCAGTTCCACGGCAAAAGATGGCGGTGATATGGGTATTGTAACCAAATCCCAGCTATATCCTAATCTTGCAAACCTCGTTTTTCAGTTAAAAAGAGGCAGGATTCTTAATAAATTCATCAAGACGGCAAGTGGTTACCATATCGTCAAGGTTGGGAAATCGTATCCTCCACAGATGCAGACTCTTGACCAGGCAACTCCTTTAATCAGGGAAGTCATTTCCACCCGGGAGAAAAAACAATTACTCGGTGATTACGTAATCCGGTTAAGAAAAAAAACCAAAATAAAAATATTTTCAAAAAAACTGAAAAATCTATGAAAAAAATTATAAAGACGTTTATTTTATTCGGGCTTATCGTTTCTGTTGTGAGCTCTTACGCTTTTCAAAAAGAAGATGAGGTTTATGTAATTGTCGGTGATAAGGTTATCCTGAAAAGTATCATACAGCAAAGAGCGGCTCTTGAGAATATACCCTTTGATAATGCCATGAAACAGCTCATTGAAGAAAACCTGCTTCTATACGAGGCTGATAAAGAAAACATAAAAGTGCCTCCGGATGAGATTACCAAAAGATTAAACGAAATAGAAAAAAAATTCCCGTCTTCCCCGGATTTTTTGAAATTTCTTCATAAAAACAATTTTACCGATATAAAAAAATTTAAAAATTATCTCGGTGAACAGCTGAAAGTAGATAATCTTATTCAAAAAGACGTTGTCCGTAAAATACAGATTTCGCCCGTTGAAATAGCCAGGGAAATGAAGGGTATAAATCCTGGAAAAACGTTAATGCTGAGAACAATGTCATTTACCACTAAAAATGATGAAGAGGATTTTGTAAAAGAATTTCATAAGAATCCTTCCGGGGAAATAAATAAAATGCAAAATATCGGCTGGATTAATATTAACGAGCTGACCGTAGATATAGCCAAAGTGATTGACAACACCCCAAAGGGTGAACTTTCCCCGCCTTTAAAAAACTCAAATCAATGGACTGTTTTTTATGTTGAGGATATTAAGGGGACCACCCTTAAAGACGTTTATATCCAGGCAAGGGAGGAAATTTTCAAGGAAAAATATCATAAACAACTTGACCTGTTTATCCTTGGCCTGAAAAAACAGATACCCGTAACAATTTTATCATCAGAATGAAAAAATTCACGGGAATTACTATCGGGAACCCTTCCGGAATAGGACCTGAGGTTTCTATCAGGGCAGTACAGTCTCTTATAAGCCAGTCATATGATTTTTATCCTGTTTTAATAGGTGATATTTCTGTTCTGAAAAGAAACATGGAAATGCTGAAAGAAAGGTTTTCTCTGGAGAAATGGGATATAGCCGCGAGACCTGAAAAAACAAAAATCTATTATGTTTCCCCTGGTATTATTAAAAATGATGATTTTATCACCGGGAAGGATAACCGTTTATCCGGAAAGGCGTCTTATGAATATTTCAACCTGGGCTGGGACATGTTAAAAGAAAAAAAAATATCCTGTCTTGTAACCGCTCCTGTATCCAAAGCCTCATGGCAGATGGCGGGAATAAAATTCCAGGGCCATACGGAAGCTCTTAAATATTTTTCCGGCGAAAACGTGGAAATGCTTATGGTGGCCGGAAGATTAAAGGTTCTTCTTATCACCACCCACGTACCCCTGAAAAAAATATGGGATATCATTTCAATGGACAGGATTTATGACTCAACGATAAAAACAGTCCTGTTCTTAAGAAAATTTTTCACAGGCAGTAAAGAAAGACTCGGACTTTGTGGACTTAACCCGCATGCAGGTGAATCAGGTTATCTTGGAAATGAAGAGAAAGAAATACTTACACCCGCTATTAAAAAACTTGAAGGTGCCGGTATGCATGTTGAAGGTCCCCTGCCATCTGATGTAATTTTCAGGAATGCCATAAAAAACAAATGCTTTGACCTTATTATAGCGCTCTATCATGACCAGGCACTGATACCTCTGAAAACATTTTTCTTTGATAAATTAGTAAACGTATCCGTAAGTTTAAACTGGCTCAGGACAAGCCCGGGACATGGCACGGGTTATGACATTGCATATAAAGGAAGAGCCAATCCCTCCAGTATGATAGAAGCAATAAAATTGGCAGTAAAATTATCAAAAATTTGAACGGGAAAACATACATGAAAAAACAAATCAGAAAATTTATGACAGGAACTGAGCCATCTATATTTGGAGAGATGGACCTGCATTTATTCAATGAAGGCAATCACTTGGAAGTATATAAAAAATTAGGTGCAGTTCCAGGAAAAATTAATGGTGTCCGCGGGTATAATTTTTCAGTATGGGCGCCAAATGCCATAAGGGTTAGTGTTGTAGGGGATTTTAATAACTGGGATGGAAAGATTAACCAGATGCACTCTTTGGGAAATTCAGGAATATGGGAACTGTTTATTCCAGGTATAACAGAAAACTCTATATATAAGTTTGAAATAAAAACACAACAATCTCTTTTTTTAAAAAGCGACCCCTATGGTAAATTTTATGAGCTCAGGCCTAAAAATGCATCCATTACATATAAAAACAGGTATAACTGGACTGATAAAGAATGGCTGGGCCAGCAGGAATCCCGGGATTTATACAGCCAGCCTCTTTCCATATATGAAGTACACCTCGGCTCATGGAAAAGAAAAGAGGATGGGACCTTTATGAACTATAGGGAGATTGCTTACCAGATTGTTTCGCATGTAAAAGAGTATGGATTTAACTGTATTCAGCTTATGCCTGTCAGTGAGCATCCGTTTGATGCCTCCTGGGGATACCAGACAACTGGGTTTTATGCCCCGACCTCAAGGTATGGAGCCCCTGATGACTTTTGTTTTCTTGTTGACTGGTGCCATAAAAACAATATAAAGGTTATAGCGGACTGGACGCCGGCACATTTCCCAAAAGATGGGTTCGGGTTATATTTTTTTGATGGGACACATCTTTATGAACACGCTGACCCAAAACTCAGGGACCATCCTGACTGGCAAAGCGCCATATTTAATTATGGCAGGCATGAGGTAAGGAATTTTTTAATTGGCAGCGCAATTAACTGGTTTGATACATATCACATAGATGCAATAAGAACAGATGCTGTTGCTTCAATGCTCTACCTGGATTATTCAAGAAAAAACGGCGAATGGATACCAAACAAGTATGGTGGAAATGAAAACCTTGATGCCGTCTATTTAATCAGGAACCTTAACCAGACTATTTATAAAAAATACCCTCATGCATTCACGATTGCAGAGGAATCAACGGCATGGCCGGGAGTTTCAAAACCTGTATATTTAGGAGGACTTGGGTTTGGATTCAAATGGAACATGGGGTGGATGCATGACACCCTTTTATATTTTTCAAAGGACCCGGTGCACAGGAAATATCATCACAATAATCTTACCTTCAGCCTTCTCTATGCCTTTACTGAGAATTTTATACTTCCCCTGTCCCATGACGAGGTTGTTTATGGAAAGAGGTCCCTCCTTGAAAAAATGTCCGGTGATAACTGGCAAAGGTTTGCAAACTTACGGCTCCTGTATGGGTGGCAGTTTGGGCATCCGGGGAAGAAATTGATTTTTATGGGCGGAGAGTTTGCCCAGAGGAATGAATGGGATTGTAATAGCCAGCTCCAGTGGGAACTTTTACAATATGCTGAACATAAAGGTATAGGTATCCTTTTAAAGGATTTAAACAGGCTGTACATGAATGACCCTGCCCTGTCTGAAAATGATACGTCATGGGAATCATTCCAGTGGATAGATTTTTCTGATTATGAAGGCAGTATTGTTTCCTTTATAAGATGGGATAAAAAGAGAGAGAACTGCCTTATATTTATATTTAATTTTACACCGGTTGCAAGAAATAATTATCAGCTCGGGGTTCCATTCCTGACGTCTTACAGGGAAATTTTAAACAGCGACAGTATCCACTATGGAGGAAGTAACGTTGGAAATGGGGATTATATTCATGCCATAAACGTTCCAATCCATCAGCTTCCCGCAAAAATTACCATAACCTTACCTCCTCTTGGATTCCTGGTCCTCAAGCCCGGTTTTTAAGCGGATTCTAACTTTTTTGAATCCTGCCAGAGTCCATGGATGTTACAATATGAGGATGCAAGAATAGTCCCTGATTTTTCTGTTTTGAACGTTGCAGAAACTTCCGGATGCGTAAATACTGTGCTCGTATCTGCACCTTGGGCGGATTCACCATGAGAGGTGAATTCAAACCTGCCTATCTGGTATGGAAATTTTTCCCCATCAGGCAGAAAATAGATGTCGAGCCACCTTATATGATGGGCTGTCGTATTGGGATGGGCAATTTCCTTTCCCACGGATACGTTCACCTTAAAAAATTCACCTTTTTTTACTTTTTCCGGTGAATCTATTACAGGCACGTGTTTTTCCTTTTTCCAGTCTGCACTTTGATAAAGATCTTTCAATTCTGACATGGTTGCCTCCTTTTTTCGTAAATATTCGCTAAGGACAGTGTTTCCGCCTCAAAGATAATCCAGACTTATTTCAAACGCCGTTGACTGAGTATCTATAAGTTAAAATCATTCCCGGCAGATTGTCAAATTTTTTTCCTCCCGGGAAAATTTTTTGTTATCTGTTTACATTTCGGATTTTTTCAGGTATAACTATATCAGACAGAGGTTATGGACTATTGTATAAAAAGAGGTTATCTGTTAAAGGTCATAAGGTACACAGGTAAGCTTAAGAATTAAATAGTCCATAACCTCTTTATTATATGTCAAGTTATATGTCAAGAACAACCGTTGCTTTCCATTGACCGGCTGTTTTTTCAACCTTAAAATTGTACAGGGTTATGCCTTTTACGTCAACACCGAGATTATGTTTACCAGGATTTATTTTTTCCCCCTGGAGTGTCAGGTCAAGAAAAAAATCGTTGTTTTTCCCCTCCATGACGACGTTTGAAGGTAAAAGAAAGAGATTCTCTGAATCTTTTAGAAAAATCAGTTCTTCAATTATTCTGAAAATCAGCATTTCCAGGGAATCCTCTTTAATATGGATGTGCCTGGTTTCTGCAGGGGATATGCATTGAATGTTTTCAATCATAACGTTTTCCGTAGCGGTACAGGCGGACATAATCATCTCTTCAGGGGTTTTTCCCCATGCTTCAAATGCTATGTCAGCCATTGCGATATTTTCAAGGTATCTATAAGGCATATTTATGCAGTTATTGGCGCGCAGATATTTTTTCACCCAATTGAAACGCTTTCTCCATGCAGTCAGGCTTATTCAAAACGCTTCCCTTCTTATCCGTTCCGGGGCAAAAAAGCTCATACTTATATTCTACGTTTATTACATTAAAAAATATTTTTACTATTAGTTGGGCGTTTTTTAAATAATTTTCAGAATGAGTACCTTCCACTAAAATAAACGCACCGACTTTTTTCTCTGCAAACATGTCTCTCTTAAAAATATATTTTGATGCCCACGCGCACTGAAACCTGTCAATCATTGCTTTTGTCTGGGCTGAAATAGAACCAAAGAATATCGGTGAGGCAAGAATAATCACGTCCGCTTGTTTTATTCGCGGGTAAACAGACTGCATGTCATCCATGACTATACAGGGTCTCTCATCAGGTATTTCCCTGCACTCCTGGCATCCCACAAATTTAAGCCGGTTCAGGATAATCTTTTCAGTTTCAGCCCCGGCACTTTTCGCCCCTTCCAGTACCCTGTCAAGCAAAATATCCGTATTTCCCCCAATCCTGGGGCTTCCGTTTATTCCAAGTACTTTCATGATGAGTAATTATAAAATATATTCTGGGTATTGTAAAAATGCAACATTGATTATATACTAATCAAATGTTTTTGAAAAAAATACCGGGCAACATTAAGGAATATCCGGCAAAATCAATTTTGATTATTGGCTTGAGCTCTCTTGGGGACAATCTTCTTCTGACTCCGTCCATAAAACTGATAAGAGATACCTACGGGAAAGCCGACATTGAAATTCTTGTCGGACCAAGGGCTGTTGAGTTTGCAAAAAACAATCCATGGTTTTCAGGCTTTTCTGTATGGAACCAGAAAAGGGTCTTAAGGCTCATTATATCCTTAAGAAAGAAAAAATACGACATTATATTTGACTTTAGAAATTCCCTGCTCCCCTTTTTTATCCGCGGCAGATACAAATTCACTTTTTTCCTTAAAGAATTTTTTTCAGATAAAATTTTTACGCATGAAAGCGAGCGGACCCTTAAATTCCTTGAACCCTACCTGGGAAAAGTAGAGGACGTACACCTGTATTTCCCTGTTTCGCAGTCAAACAAAGAGAAAATAGAAAAGCTTTTCAAGATATTTGGAATAAAGAAATCAGACATTGTGGTAGTAATGAACCCGGGTGCAGCCTTTCCGGCAAAAAGATGGAAAAAGGAAAACTTTATCCAGGCAGGCAAAGAACTTTTAAAAATATATGATACAAAAATTATTATCGTGGGTAATAAACAGGAAAAAATTCTGGGAGAAGACATAAAAACAGGCATTAACGACAAAAATGTATTTAACCTTGCAGGCGGAACAACTGTAGAAGAACTTTATGCGCTCCTCAGTATGTCAGACGTTCTTATTACAAATGATACCGGGACAATGCACATCGCATCAGCAGCGGGATGTCCTGTAATAGCGATTTTTGGACCGGGAAACCCATACAGGTACGGTCCTGTCGGAACAAAAAATTACATTCTTCATACGTATCTTGACTGCTTTCCGTGCAGATTTGAGGCAGGATGCAGAAAAAAATTTGCATGTATGAACCACATACCCGTTAAAGACGTCATTGATGCCGTTTCTGTTGTTCTTGATGAGGAAAAACAGCTTCAGCTTTTTGAATTTGAATAGCCTTGCAGATATTTTATTGCAGGGGGGATAAATCTTATAATGTCAGATGCAATAAGAGAGTATTCCCCGTATTCTTTTTCAGCCATGTCTCCTGCAAGCCCGTGAATATAGGTTCCCAGACAGGCACTATCCCATGGAGAAAAGCCCTGGACAATAAATCCGCCAATTATACCTGAAAGAACGTCTCCACTGCCTGCTGTTGCCATTCCAGGATTTCCTGTATGGTTCAGGTATACCCTTTTTCCATCCGTTACGACTGTTTCATGTCCTTTCAGAACAATTATGGCAGAAAATTTTTTTGCAAATTCTTTTGCCGTATTTTCCCTGTTTTTCTGTATTTCGCTGATTTTCAGCCCGGTAAGAAATGACATCTCCCCTGGATGAGGCGTAAGTATCATATCATTATTATGGTTCACAAGAAGTGTCTGGTTTTTACCAAGAATTTTTAATGCATCTGCATCCGCTATAACCGGCTTTTTTATTTCAGGGAAAAGCTTTTTAAGAAAATTTTCTGTCTCTGGAGCAGTGGACATACCAGGACCTATTAACAAACCATCTGCTTTATCCTTCATAAATTTAGTGCATACCTTTGCGGCTTTTGGTCCTATTGTATGCTTTTCTGTCTCAGGGAGCCCTTTACTCATTGGCTCAGTGGTTTTTATTTCAATGATAACGTCAAGACTTTCCGGGACGCCTATGGTAACAAGTCCGCACCCGGACCTTAATGCAGATTCTGCAGAAAGACAGACAGAGCCTGTAAAACCGGGGGAGCCGCCTATAATAAAAAGATGTCCATAATCCCCTTTGTGGGTTTCTTTTTTTCTTTTTTCTGGTTTAAACATTTGCATTTGCAGTGCATAAAGCAACGGCAATGTCTTTTGTATGTGAAATAGAAAGAGATATTTCAGGGTTTTTGTTTTGTTCTTTTTTACCAAGGACTATGACAGGTTTTCCGGAACGTAAATTTATTATTTCAATGTCACGCGGGGCGTAATTCTGCCCGATGATTTTTCTGAGAATTTTTATTGAAGCCTTTTTTGCAGCTAATTTACCTGCAAGGTGAACGGATGAATTTTTAAATCTGAAACAATACCTGAGTTCATTATCTGAAAAGATTTTCATTAATCTTTTTTTCTTTACGTCCTTTTCAACCTCCCTGACCGGAATAATGGCAATTTCAGATAAGGTCATTGGACCGTAGCAACCGGCAAGGGCAAAATCTCAACAACTTTTCTTCCTCTGCTTTTTGTAAAATTTACAATTCCCTGTTGTACAGCATATACTGTCCAGTCAGAACCCATGTCAGCACCTTTACCGGGGTATATCCGTGAACCTTTTTGTCTTACTATAATGTTCCCTGCTTTTACGGTGTTTCCCTGGGATACCTTTACGCCAAGTTTTTTAGGTCTTGAATCCCTGCCATTACATTGTTTTTTTCTTCCCATAATGTAAAAAATTATATCAGGGTAACGGATACCTGTCAAATTTTTGCGTTGTGCCTAAAATTCTTTATATCTGGATTTCAGAATTTATATTTTTTATTTATTTCAAAATTATGTTAATGTATTTGGTAATGTAAATTTGTGGAAGGAATTTTTTGAAAGGATACCATGACTTTTGAGGAATTAAAAAACATAAAAGAAATTATTATCCATGATGGTTCAAAAGAATACAGGGCAAATATTGTAGAGATACCTGATATGGTAAAAATTATAGCAGCGCCTGTTTCTACGATTATTGATTCATGGATGAAAAAACCGGTTGATATATTTTTTACTCTGAATGATAAAAAATATACTTTTTCAGCAGTTGTTTATCTTCCTGACCCCCAAAAAATAGTGATAATAAAATCAGGTGATATTATCCCTGATAAAAGGATTCAAAAAAGAACGGAAATAGGTATTTTACCTGCTACAATATCTGCAAAACCAATGTGGAAATTATTACGGACGACGGAAATAGAAATAAAAGTAGTTGACCTTTCAGAAGGAGGGGCACAGATATGGGCTAAAGAATCTCTGGATGAAGATAAACAATATATATTATCTATAATCCTAAGAAATCATAAAATGTCCATCCCCTTTGAAATAAGGAAGAAAATAGGCCAAAGAGAGAATACGTTTATGTATGGTATCCATTTTACAGAAATTTCAGATACTGATAAGAAGATTATAAACCGGTACCTGACAAAACTTAGCGGAGATAGAAAACAAAAAGATATTTTTTCTATGGACATAAAAAATGCGTTGGGAGATTTTAAAAAGTCCCTTTAATGGATCCGTTTTTACCCTGGCACGTTCCTCTTCTTTTAAATTCCCTGATTATGTCTTCCTTTAACGTTCCTTTATTATTTATCCAGTCAGGTGCTATAAGATAATCCCTGGAAGCACTTGAAACAAGTCTTAATATTATAACTGATTTAGGAATTTGTTCTAAAAAATCACAGAGAATGGGAATATATTCATTTTTAGTCAGGAGCTGGATTTTACCGGATTCATACAAACGTTCCAACCTGGTATTTTTTAAAACGTGTAAAACATGAAACTTGATTCCCTGTATATCCAGACCGGCAAGTCGTTTTGCATCAAGCATCATTTCTTCATGTTTTTGAGAAGGCAGACCTAATATTATATGAACTCCAACGTTAACGTTATGTTTACGGGTTAATTCACAGGCTTTTAAAAAGTCTTCATAAGTATGATTACGGTTAATCTGTTTTAAAATCGGATCGTGCGTAGTCTGCAAGCCATATTCCATCCATACTAAATAATCATGACTATATTGGGCAATAAGGTTAATCTTTTTCCTGTCAACACAATCAGGCCTTGTTGAAATAAATAATCCAACGATAGCCGGAAATTTTCTGATAACGTCATATTGTTTTTGCAGTGTTTTAACATCTGCATAGGTATTTGAAAACGCCTGGAAATATGCAATAAATTTGTTAACGCCCATATGCCTGTGATAAAACTCCATTGATTCCTCTATTTGTTCTTCTACTGTTTTGGTTCTGCCATCATACCTTACGAACCCCTTATTATTGCAATAAATGCAGCCTTTATTGCTTAACATCCCATCTATGTTGGGACAATTAAATCCCGCATCAATACTTATTCTGTGGACACGCTCTCCAAATCTTTCCTTCAGGTATTTATTAAATGAATAAAAATAATCCTGCCGGGGAATAGAATTTATGGCGGTACTATTCTGTTTCATTATCATCTTCAGTTGTTTCTTCAGGGTTATCAGACTGGAATAAAATCTTTGATTCTTCTTCAGGCAGTTCCTGGACAGCTCTTAATTTTGACTGGATTTTCCTTGTCCTGGTTCCGACTAAGGTATCAATGTCTTCACTTGCCCTGGTAATTTTTTCCTGGGCTTTTTTAAGTACGTCGCCAAACTTTTCAAACTCGGTTTTGATGGCGCCTAAAATTTTCCATACCTCACTTGTCCGTTTTTGAATAGCCAGTGTCCTGAAACCCATCTGCAGGGCATTAAGATATGCTGCCATGGTAGTGGGTCCGGTAATGCTGATTTTATAATCTCTTTGTAACGTTTCAATAAGATTGTACTGCCTGACAACTTCAGCATACAATCCTTCAACCGGTAAAAATAAAATTCCGAAATCAGTGGTGCAGGGAGGATTGATGTACTTATCCTTTATGTCTTTTGCACACTTTTTAATCTCGTTTTCCAGAGATTTGATTCCTGATTTTATTTCATCAGCGTTTCCTGATTCATAGGCTGTGAGAAGGTCATCATACGTCTGCAGGGGAAACTTGGAATCTATCGGCAGGTAAACAGACTGTCCTGTTTCATCTTTGCCGGGCAGTTTTATTGCATATTCCACCATTTCCCTGGAGTCCTTTGTAGAGACGTTTTTTTCATATTGTGCAGGTGCAAGAAAGCTTTCAAGAATACTTCCAAGTTGTATCTCCCCCAGGACCCCTTTTGTTTTTACGTTAGACAAAACTTTTTTCAAATCGCCAACGCCTTTTGCAAGCGTCTGCATTTCCCCCAGTCCCCTATGTACCTGTTCTAATCTTTCGCTTACCTGTTTAAATGACTCTGTCAGTCTGTTTTCCAGGGTTTTTTGAAGTTTTTCATCAACGGTTGCACGCATTTCGTCCAATTTTTTACTGTTTTCTATCTGTAGTTCACTTATTTTTTTTTCTACGGTATCCCTAATTTCCCTGAGTTTATCCTCAAAGGATTTTAGGGAGCAGGATTGTTCAGTTCTGTTTTCTTTAAAGGATTTCCGTGTTTCATCCCTGTTTATGGAAAATTCGCTTCTTAGTAACGGGTCTATTTTGGACAGGTCAGATTCAATGGCGATAAGTTTATTTTTAAGTTCTTCTGAATCCCCTGGGCTTCTTCTTATTAGAACAAAGCCGATAATAAGGCCGGTGGTTATTATAAGTAAAATAATTGCAGCAATTAAAATGGAAGGCATAATGTTATTTTAGCAGAAAACAGACTGAATTTCAAATAAATATTCACTAAGACAGTGTTTCCGCCTAAAAGATTGGCGGACAGGTATAATTTACTGAGCTGAAGTAGGAAATAAGTTCTGGATTGCTCTTCTCTTCTTTGTAAAAACATTCTTTCAAACAAAGCCTCAAAGACAATCCAAACTTATTTCAAAGACCGTTCACTGAGTATTTATAGATTTAATAAGAGCGGGGTACGGGAATCGAACCCGTATAATCAGCTTGGAAGGCTGATGTTTTACCACTAAACTAACCCCGCATGAAAAGTTTTAAAAGAAGGGGGAAACGGACTTCGCTCTATTCAAATCCTCCCTTCAAGGAAGCTAAAATTATTGGGCAGGGGAGGATTCGGCGCCCCTCGTTCCCACTACACTCGGGGTCGGCCATTCGCTGAAATTGTTGCGCCCGCTCACAATTTCTTACTTCGCTCTATTCAAATCCTCCCTTCAAGGAAGCCAAAATTATTGGGCAGGGGAGGATTCGAACCTCCGAAGGCGTGAGCCGGCAGATTTACAGTCTGCTGCCATTGTCCTCTCGGCAACCTACCCTAAGAAATAACCCATCCCGCCGTAAAAAACGAATTCTTTGAGGCCCTTTGAATAAGTGGGGGTCGTCCCGGATAAGTTTGTTATCTGTTTCCAGATGACGTTCCTAAGACGGCGTTGACTCCCTTATTATAGGTGTTGGCTCAAGAATTATCGCTTTACACAAACGGGATAGGCTATAGATATAATACCATAAAAATGAAATAAAAAAATCTAGTAATTATATCCGGGATTTTTTAGTGCCATGATAGGGGCAGACTTATCTAAGATATTTCAACTACTGCAAATTTTTTAATCTCGTTTTCAATTATTTTTTCAACTTTTTCCGCCTCTTTCCTTCTTTTCTTGTAATTTTCCTCCACGACAGATTTCAGGTTATCAAGGTCATTCAGGTAAACGTCATTGATTTCTTTAACTGACGGGTCTACATCACGGGGAACGGATAAATCCAGAATCAAAAGAGGTTTTTTCCTTTCTTTCATAATCTCCATAATTTTATCTTTTTTCAGGATAACGTGGGGGCTTGACGTGGAGCTGATAACAATGTCCACGTTTTTTAATTTTTCATCAATACTATCAAATCTTATTGCAATACCATTACAAAAATATGCAAGCTCTTTTGCCTTTTCAAACGTCCTGTTTGATACAAAAATCCCCTTCATATTTTTTCCTTTCAGGTATTTGCTTAAAAGAGAGGCAACGTTACCTGCTCCTATTATAAGACATTCCTTTTTTTCCAGAGAGCCCCAAAAATCCTCACATTTTTTTATGGCAATGCCTGCCACGGAAATATTTCCCCTGGAGATGTTTGTTTTACTTCTTGCCATTTTACCTGTATAAATGGCTTTACTGAAAAGCTCCTCAATAAAAGTATCCATTGTCTCCATTTCATTGGCAATTAAAAAGGCATCCTTCACCTGCCCCAATATTTCTGTTTCCCCGAGAATCTGGGAATCTATGCCTGAAGAAACCCGGAACAAATGTTTTATTGCATCTATGTTTTCAAACATATAAAAATATTTGTTGAAAATACGTTCATCACATCTGAAATTGTCATATATGAATTCCTTGATTTTTTCTTTTCCTGTTTCAAAATCATAATCCATATGAACGTATATTTCCATCCTGTTGCACGTTGAAAGAATAACCACCCCGCTTACAGGATTTATCTCGTATAATCCGGTGAGAAATTGTTTCAGTTTTTCTTTTGTAAGAAAGAATCTCTCCCTTTCTTTTATTTCTGCAGTTTTATGGTTTATTCCTATTGTGATTATATCCATGGAAAATTTACTTTTGTTCAAAAGAACTGATCATATCCGAATCCCAGTTATCCCACAGGTATGCATCTTCTTTGCCATCTGCGATTAAACGGAAAGCATATCTGACCTGTTCTTCATACAGTTCACAGAAAGCCCCTGTCGTTTCTATATCTCCATTCATTTCATGGGCTTCAGCAGGACATGGCGCCCCGCAGAAGTGCCTTATTGCACATCTAAAACATGGGTCAATGTTCTCAACCTTTCTTTCTTTTACCATCATGAACGGTCTGGTTTTAATAATATCTTCAATGCTATTTTTAAATATGTTTCCGCCACAGAATTCTTCCAGTCCGATAAATTCACTGCATGGGAAGGCATCTCCTTTGGCAGAAATTGCAAAAAAACATCTTCCGCCGCCACAAGGGGATATGTCACACATCAGTCTTCTGCCACTCGGAGCAAGAATACTCATAAGAACGTTTGCAAAATTGGCAACCACTATTTTTCTTCCTGTTTCTTTGTATAACTGGTGTGTTCTGTCAAGGGCAGAAAGATAATATTTTGAAAATTCATGGTCCTTTGGCTTTATTTTTCTTGAGCCGGGCATAGTACAGCGGACAGGGTTAAGCATGCAGTAGGGGATCTCTAAATTATGAAAAAACTCAACTATGTCCGTGAGATAAGCCATGTTATTGTTTGTTACCGTGCAGATAACGCTATAGTTATGATACCCTTTTAATTTTTTTATTACTTCCACGACTTTTTCTGAAACGCCCTTTTGGGCCCAGTTTTTTCTTGTCATATCTGCAATTTTACTTATATGCCCGTCAAGGGATAATCCGATGCTTATGTTTTTAGAAGACAGAAACTTTATGGACTCATCGTCCAAAAGCGTTCCATTGGTCTGGATTCCAAAAGCAAAATCATTTTTAAACTTATCCATTGCTTCAAAGATGGATTCCCTGTTAAGCATAGGCTCTGAACCATGAAAGACAATCTGTGGAAGTCTTCCTTTGGGAAGAGTTTTATTGAAGTGGTTTTTTAAAATATCCAGTGCATTGAATATCTCTGTTTTTGACATATCCCTGCCATTTTTACGGAAGGATTCCGGTATATAACAATAATTACAGTTAAGATTACATCTTTCAGTGGGATTGAAATATACTGCGGAAAGAGCAAGATTAAAACGAAGATCTTCCATTTCAGAGGAGAATTTTTCAGACTTTTCCCTGTATTTCTTTAAAAGTTGACTGTTTTCATCTATGTTTTCCGCAATGTTTTTTTTTTCAATAAGGGCCCAGAAAGCAGTATCAGGGTCTACCACTGCAACGTAGTCAGGATGTTTTACGTCTAAAATCTGGAGATGGAAGCCTTTACCCGTATTAAAAAAAACACCCCTTGATGACGCACATTCTTTTTTATCTGTCTTGTTTAAATTTACCATTTTACCCCCGATAAATAATCAGGGACAGGACGGAAATAGGTCCTGTCCCTGATTATGTTATTACTTATTTTTTTTATCAACTAAAATATAATGAGATAGACCTGTTCCTTTTGCCTTGCATGATTTTCTGCTGGCGATAACCTTTTTCTTCACCTGTATCACCCCCTCCTATTAAAATAAAAAACCCACCTTCCGGTGGGCTGCACCCTTTTTTCTTAACCCATATATATTTCCCTGAACTCCGCAGAGAATCCTTTTGCAGACAGGTCTTCTGACTCGGGTTTTATCCTCAGGTCAGCCTTCCCGCTTATAAGCAGTGGCTCTTTCCCTTTAATGGTAAGACCTTTGTAACCCTTACAGCGCCGGGAGCGTGACTGCTTTGCACAGTCTTCCCTATTAAACTCTTTAAAAGTATCTGCAATCTTTCCTTAATTATTTTTTTATTATAGCATATAAAAACATGTCAAACAATATTTATTCCACTAAATTGTTATCCTGTTTTTTAAAATGCCGATGTTTTCTATTTCCACTTCAACAACGTCCCCGTCTTTTAAAAATACAGGGGGCTTTCTTGCAAAACCAACGCCTGAAGGCGTTCCGGTCATAATTACCGTACCGGGAA
>JAMDAS010000025.1 GCA_023484085.1 Candidatus Omnitrophota bacterium | reverse complement strand
AAACAGTCAATTTTCATAAATACATCCCAATGTAAAAAATTTACATATTATAAAATTATAAATGATAATTTTTTCCCTGTCAAGTCAACGCGTTGTGTCACCTGAAATTCTGATATAAGTATTTTGCGGGATAGAAATTAAGACAATGGGGCAGGCTTAATGGATACTTTTTTTAACACAAGAAATGTGAAGGCTTAGAGAAAATAGATTCAGTTCCGCAGCCAGTTGAGTATCCTGGTAAGTAATTCGGGATAGTCCTGCCATTTATAGAAAAACACATGATTTTTATTTTTTTGAAGATTTCCAAAATACGTGCCGGTAAATACTGCCACCTTTCCTTTTCCATATCTGCCCGTTATCAAAACCGGTGTTCCATTGCATCGTAAAAGTGTATTTGAACCGGATTTCGGTTTAACTTTCTGTTCATAAAATATATATGGGTTTTTACTCCAATCCAATTCTGCAGTTATTGAGGAATAGCCCGTTGTTTTAACATGTCCCGGAGATTTTATCATATCCCATGGGCCAGTCGTTGTTACAGGAAGGACAGATTCTAATAAAGAATCCCTGATATCTCCTTTACCAAAAGCAAAGGGACCTCCAAAATATAAGAGTCCACCACCATGTTTTACAAACTCCCATAATGCCATTCTTCCCAACAAACCATTCAAGGCGCTGGCAGGAACGTCTGCCATAATAATGATTTTAATGCCTTTCAACTTTTTAAAGTTCTGGGGAAAAGGCTTATCAAGAACAAATCCTGTCTGAAGACTTGCCAAATACGAATATTTAAAAGTAAATGTCTCATGTAGAAGTTTGACGGGCAGATAGGTTTTATTACCCAATCCTGCAAGGACAAGAATTGTATCCCGGGCATGAGCATAACTTGAAACACAGGTGGTAAATAGAAACCCAAAAATCAGTGCTTTGACCAATATAAAGTGGATCAACGTTTTATTTTTCATTTTACCCTCCTAAATTTTTCCGAGGTTCTGTCAAAAATGAAATAAATATACCTGTCCGCTCAGGTGCTCTGTCACAGATAAAACTACAAAGAAATCGTGCCAAAAACAACTCACTCCTGTCCGCATACTACTGCGGCCAGCGAGTTCAAACATGTTTTTGCAAAGAGACTAAAGTCTGATTGCACGAACGCTGACGCTTTTCTTCTTGTTTTGTTCCTGTGACTGTGCAATTCGCTATCAGGTATATTTATTTCATTTCTTATTTGACAGAACCTTTTCCGAACCAGATAGCAAATTGTTCCTTATCCGTTTTTAAAGATTTCAGCTGTATAACTGTGGTTTTATCAAATGAAAGAGATGTTGTACCAAGATACATTACCCTGAATTCCAGCACTCCTGCTTCCGGTCGCACAAATCTGAGAGTAAAATCCTGGTAAACCCCTGGATGTTTAAAATCTGTGGCAAACAGCGTTTTTTCTGCAATCTCACCATTAAGATTTCCAAAATCATTAACGTCCAGTTGGGCAACAGGTTCTTTCTTTGTATTGTTTTTTACTTTCAGACGGAAAACGGCCAAATATTCACCCACAGGCTGGTCCTTTGTGTATTGTCCCCATGTCAATCCTGTATATTTTGGAGTTACACCAGGAGCAGCCATAATTGCCTGACCATGTTCTGCATTCTTATCCTCTACCATTTTTAATCCTGCACTAAGATTGCGATGTAAATATACCCATTTTTCAGGTTTTACAGGTATGGAGACTTTTGTTAATTTCATCAAACGAATATCGTCTATAAAGATGGACGTTGGGGGTCCTTTATACTCTTTCCCAACCCCAATATTAAATGATACAATAACTTTCACAGCCCTTTCTGGAGCAGTAGTTGTAAATGTAGCAGGCTGATAATATTTTACAGACCCGTATGGTAACCCGACCACGGCATTTGTATTCTTTATTTCTTTTCCACCTGCATCCTGCCATATAATAGAACAATATGAATTACATCCCTGGTAAGTCCATCCTTTAGTGCTCATGCCATTTGCATGATACCAGAATATTAGAAGATAAGAAGCACCACCAGATACAGGAGATGGTGCAGAAATCACATCTGCATTTCCGGCAACAGGTAAATCTATTTCAAGGGCTTTTTTTCCTATCACAACATCAGATGTCAGTTTATAACTTTCTCCAGGTGAAAGATTTATACTCCACCCTGGTAATGGAATACCTGCTTTTCCAAAATCACCATTTTGCAGCAGATTTTGTGTGAGAACATCTGCATGAACAAAAGAAAAAGATATAAATAATACTCCTGCTATAAAAACTAATAATTTAAACTTTCTCATAATATTATTTCCTCCTATTCAAATACTACCATACTCCAGAAATAAATCTTTGGTATTGTTACTGAAACATAACCATTTCCAGAAGTAACAGGTAATTTTTTCATGTGTGTAACAGGTTCTGCTGATAACAGATAAGCATTGGAAATCTTTTCCCCTGGTTTTTCTTTTAAGATAACCTGAATATTATCTATTGGAAAAGGAACACTATTCGTAGGGTCCGTATAAATTTTTTTCCGGACAGGCGGATTGATAAGATTGATGATATACCGGGACTTACCATTACTTGATAATCTCACGTATGCAAGGCCCTTCCACCAGATTGGCTTATTACTTTTTACTTCAATAATTTTATCCGTAGATAAAGGTTTAATTCTATGTATATCCCAGATTAAGGCACTATAGCGGGTCACAAATTGGGCATAGTTTCCAAAAGGCAGGTCATCAGGATGATACTGGTAGCAATAAGGATGTAATCTTGCTGCGTAAGTAAAAATATTCAGATAAAGATGGTCTACAGGGTACTGGTTGTCAAACCCGATTATTAAAGGATACCCGCCTAATCTATCCACTATATTGCCCACATTATTGAAATAACTCAGAAAATCAGACCATTTATTCCAGGGACTTTGTGGGTCATAAGACCCACGGGGCATTTCACACATAAGTAATTGCCCATCTTTACAGGTTTCCTCCCATACACCGGGTGGTTGTTGATGCCGGGCATAATAGTCAAAATTATCACCGATAACAAACTTATGGCCAAGCTTTTTCCATAAAGAGTTTTTCATGTATTCCCATGCTTTTATTTCCATCTGACTTGCCTGTTTCGGGTTTTCTGCTATTTTGTGGCCATAAAAATCGTATCCGGAAGAACCGTAAACCTCATTATCAAATCTAACCCCATCCCAGCCAAACATTTTCTGTGATTTTATAATCTGTTCCACCTGCGCCTTTATCGGCGCCATGGTTGATATGTCCGGAGAAAGCGTCAAAGCATAAGGGGAAAGCTGTAAATACCATGGCTGCTTTGGTCCGTTTTCTTCCCCAACTTCAAGTTTTTTTTCATAATAACTACCGCCTGTTGTCACCTGTCCATTTTTATCATAGACAAACCAATCAGGATGTTTTTGTAAAACCTTGTTCCCGCCATAACCACAGGAAAATGGATTAAGGTACGAAATTGCCCGCATTCCCCTGCGGTGCAGCCATTTTATGCTGAGCTGAAGCCATTTTTTCCCGATGGTGTAATTCCCTGTTCCGCTGTACCAGTAATCGGTATCAGGAGACAGGTTGAAGAAATCGTCCGGGGACCATGCATAGAATTCAACATAGTTGCCATAGTTCCAATACACAGGCGCAAACGGTTTTGCCAGCTCACTGGAAAGGGCTTTTTCCTGCTCTTTTACCCATTTGACAGGCATGGATTGATTGGCTCCAACTCCAAATGGCACTTCTGTCCCCCGCCCGCGCAGATACATACCCACCTTCCATAGATTATCTGCCACACTGAAATATTGTTTGTTTTCACTGAGTTTTTTCCCTTTCAAATTATAAATACTGCCCACAAGAGCAAATCCATATTCCTTGTTTCCTGTGTTCCATTTCACAGGAACCTGCATACGTTCTCTGGGCTCTAAGGTGAGTTTTTGTGTTTTCAAAGGTTTTACATTATCAATACCGCTTTCAAGAAAACACTTCAGAATAATTGTTTTATACTGGCGGGTGCCATTATACACAATCACAAATCCACTGGCATTTTCATGTCTATAATAAAGAATCTTTCCGGGCCAGACCGTTGCTACACAAAGATTATCCACAGGTGCAATGGTGATTTTTTCCACACTTAATTCAGGGACAGGAACTTTGTTGTTCATAAAATTTACAGACGCCGTAATATCCTGGGTTTTGAAATTATCAAACAAGAATTGAAATTTTGTCGTTGTGTTGACAGATACAAATCTGATAGGAGTTATTGATTTATAGAGAATGTTTGGATATTCAGGTGAACTGACAGTCAGGGTTGCCAAGGGAGTAACACTCTGTTGTTCTTTGTTTATCTTCAATCTGAAGATTATGTTGTACGCGCCAGCAGCCAGGTTTGCCTTTGAAATGGACGTCTGCCCTGGTTGTGAAGATATTTCTTTTTGTTGTGCTGAACATAATGTTACAAATGATGCAAACAAAATCAGTCCTAAATATAGCCTTTTAAATTTATGTATATTCATAATCTCCTCCTGTTCTTTAGAAAAATTTGTTATTATATACCTGCCTGTTTAAGTAAATATACTAATATTTTATGCCATTGTGCATTTTTATAGATATTGTGTCTTCCCATTGGTGGTGCAGTAATGCAGAATATCCTACCTTCTCCATAATGCCCTGATACAATTACGGGTAATGAACCATATCTCATCAGCACTTCAGCACCAGGTTTGACTGTTACATCATGGATATATTGCGGTTCAGGGATTTTATTGGAAAACATGTCCCTGATTTTGGGAGACAGGATAATTTTTTCATGCTTTTTGCTGCGCCGTAAATCAAAAGGGCGTTGACTGATTACAGGCAATATCCTGTTCAGAATAGTGTTCTGGTATCCGCCATCACCATACGCACAAGGTCCTCCAAGAACCAGGATGTTGCCTCCATACTTACAATAGTCTTTTAACATTTCCATACCGGCATTTCCAAGAGACTCTGCACTTACGTCTCCTATTATTACAAGATTATAACTCATCAGCTCATCATAATTATACGGGAAATAATCCAGATGGGAACCAAAAACTGAATCATAAACGTATCCTTCCTTTATTTTAACAGAAGAGGAGACCTGTTTTAATACCTCTCCAATATGATACTGGGGAGAAAAAAGCCCCTTAAGAAAAAGAACGTGCGGCTGGGGTTTTATGATACGTATAATTTTTTCAGGCCTGAGAACTAATGTGAACTTTTTCTGGCTTTTGATGGAATAAACGGATAAGGATTGAACAACTTTTTTTATGGAATTTCCGCTTAATGATTTTACTTCAGATACAGGAACAATGGTTATATGCGTCCGCCATGTTCTGCCTGGTGAGATTACGACTGCCTGATACTGCCATTCTATTGTAGAGGCGGCCGTACAATTATACAGAAACCACAGTTCATTATAATTCATAAAAAAAATCAGCCCTGTTTTAGTTTTTTTATCAATCCCTGCGAGCCACCCGGCCTGTGGATGCCGTAAAAATCCGCCGTCAGGAGGATTTGCTTCATTGGAAGATGTTATGTTAATCCCGGTTTTACCCGGTCTGAAATAATAGTTATCGGGTTTTTCACCACCAAGCCAGCATACGTTCTGCAGCCAATAACCTACATATTTCCCGGTAGACGTCTTATTGGTTAAACTGATTGTCACCATGATTACCCTGTCATTTTCTTTTAGGGTTATTGTTTTCTCCAATAAAATACCTGCAACCTGGGGAATACCGTTATTTTGAGAAAGGCAACTAAATCCAACTGATACTTCTGCAGGCCCTCTGGAGAGAATTTTATAATTATATTTTGCATTCCAGAACTGACCTGGCCAGCTTTCCTGCCAGAAATGGTCTGCAAGAAGACCCTGTCCGTTTTTATCCTGGATAATATTAATTTTTCCCCATGGTTTATATTGAAAACCTTCCACACGCGCACCATGATTTGGGTCAATCTGCAATCTGAGAAGATTATTTTGCATGATTATCAGTTTTTCACCATTTCTGCCAGTGATTATTTTTACTGATGCTGCAAATAATGAAAAACTACAGGATAAAAATATCAACAATAAAAAAATAATTTTTTTATTGAAATCCATATTCCTCCTTTTATTAATGTTGAAGCACTCTATATTCCCCGGGTTTCAAGGTAATAAATTGAGTATGAAATACAAGGCCGGGTAAATCCATTGTCGGGTGTAAAATAGTGGTAATTGTTTTATTTGTAGGGTTATTAACGGCAACATACCATTTTCCCGGGTGAGCCTGGAGACGTGTAACCTGGATAAAAAGTTTTTTTCCATGTTTACCCGCAACTATCGGCTGGCCGGCAACAAGCCATGTTGCCGTAGACCAGTCCACATACATTGGAATATACGCATGCCCGGTTCGGCTCACTGCCAATGGACGATATAGATTCTCTCCTGTGCCAAAATCTCCATACCCTTTTATCAGGAACAATCCTGCTGACCACCGTGGATTAAGACCCTGAATTCTTACAGGGAGCGTCAAAGGCAGGGATGTAAACGGCTTCTGGATGTACAGTTCCACTGCATGGTTTTCAGGAATAAATTCCTCAATACCCGAACTTTGGACTTTTGTCCCCCGTGCCACCAATAATCCACCAGGTGTCTTTAACTCATTTATATACCGTAGAAGTTGGGATACTTTATGTATTTCAACGTTCACTGGAAATCCCAGGGTGCTGAGTTCATAAATAAAAATATCCCCTTTCTTCACCTGTTTATTATTTATATCTGCATAGATAAAAACGTATGGTGCATTATTTTGTAAATATATTGGTCCACCACGGTTAATAAATAAAGCACTATTGGCAGGCTGTTTTTGTTTGTTGTAATACCCAAACCAATCACCTTTTTTCAGATGAAAAGTTTTATAATTTCCCGGTTTGGATAAATCAACCTGTTCCATTCCTTTGTTCGTTCCAATAACAAGAAAACCATGATTGGTTTGGTTTCCCGTGTTGTAACCGAGCAATAAAGATTTGACTTTTAAATTTTTTCTGAATGTGATAACCTCTCTGAATAATGACACAGTTGTTCCTGCTCCTACCTGTGGACCTGCCCAACCAGTATGTGGGACATCAACCGTAGGTCTGAACCATTCCCTGTAATACTGGCTGTATTTAAAAAGTTTTGATGGCCCTGCAATAGGCCCACATGTATTCCATGTATTCGCTACAGCAAGAAGTCTATTATCAAACACATCTTTATGAACTCCTTCCATACCAACAGCTCCTTCATCTGAAAAATTCAGCAAAGGAATCTGGTTAAATCTTCCACCATCCTCTTTTCCCATACTGCTGTCAAGAACAGGAACTGTACTCTGATTCCCTGTTAATGGAGATACAGCAAGCGGTCCTCCATCCCAGGTATCTCCTGCGTTTGGAAGAGGTGGTATACGGACTAATGGAAACCATGCCGGTCCATGGGAAAACAGTAATGCACCTGCATAAGAATTTTCATGGTCAGAACAAAAGACCGGTGCCAAGTCTCCTTCAAACCGGGATATTCTGGGAAAACTTATTGCTTTGTGTCCTGCAATGTCCTTTGCAATAAGCACTAAATTTTTCTGGATTGTTGCATTTAAAATCAAATCCTTGTTAAACTCTTTTTCCCCATGAAGAAAAATCCTGCGGAAAAGATGCTGACCATTGTATATGTCAATCTCCTTTAACCCGATTTTTGAGGTAACAAGGATATGGGAAGGCATAACATTGGGTGCAGTAATAAATTGTTCCCCGCCATAAGTAATTACTCTCCAACATGCCGGCCATGCAAGAATTTTGGGACCGTTTGATATGAAATCATCAAATCCATCATATTGATTGTTCCAGCGTAACCCACTCATGAACATGTTATCCAGAGAATCAGCATTAACATAGGTAAGGTAATGGTTTTCTTTTACGGCATTGGATAACTGTCTGACTGAATCAACCTCATCTATACTGGCAGGGACAGACGGCATGGCACCCTGTACAGTGGTAAGATAATCTTTTGTATCGTTTTCTACAAGTCTGCCATTTTTATAATACATCAATCCTGCCATTCCATATAGCCTCAGGTCATGCATCTTCATACCTTCTTTACTCCCGGAAAAATCATAATATGCCACCTGATTATACTGGGAATAATTATTCAATACCCAGTCAATGAAAGGAGTAACTCCCGGGTAAGTATACTGCCCTTTTTTATTCTCCTGCTGAATATAAATAATGTCTTTATGGTGTCCGGTTAAAACATTATCCGGGGGCCATGCAGGATGAGGTCCAAAAAACAGCATGTGGTTTCCTATGTTGTTTTTTATACTAAATCCTGCAAATAACTTAAGTTTATCGTTTGAATATTTTTTACATTCCTCTTTTAGTTGCTTAAACTTTACCGGTGTCAGTTGAGAAAAATTATCCATGAATACAAGAAAATTCAATCCTAATTTTTGCGCTTCCTGTGCATACTGCCGGACAGTGTTTTTTCCTGTACTGAAAGTGGTTTTTACTCCAATCAAACCACGATATAGATGAGGAGGAACTGAACTTCTTCCATAATTTAAAAAATTTGGCCGGGATACCCAGTTTTTGACAAAATGGCTGTTAAATCCATTATATTGCTTTTTTACGCCGGAAAGATAATTGGGGGGTATCAGTTTATCCATTAAAGTCGTATATCCACCAAGAGTATGATTTTTTAGAGATGGCTCTGCCAACCATTTGAACGTATTATCCAATAGCCTGCCAAAATCACTGGGTCTGCCTTTAAATCCTTTGCTTAAAACCTCATTGTTGTATAGCCATTTTGTCCCTGCGCCGATAGAAAATTGTCTCCACTGGTCCATAAATGCAATCCTGCCGGTTTTATATGAGCGGATTGCAAATAATACGGGTTCCGGCGTCTCTGCCGGCAGAATAAACGGATGCTTAATGACATCAGTGGCATTATTAAAATTTACCGGCTGAAGATAGGCTGTCTTTGACGCCCTTATAACTACCTGCCAGTCTTTGTTGACCCATAATGGAGATGTCATCTGCGCAAAATACGCCGGTTGAGTCGGGTACCAGATACCTTTTACCCCCTGGCTGACAGATGTTGGAAAAACGTTATCTGTCCAAGCCACAGAAACACCGTATGACATGTGACTTATCGCAGAAACATCAGCAGGGTTTTTTTCTACAATCAGGTCTACCGGTACTTTTGCTCCCAAAAAATTTGTCAGGTCTGATACCTGTTGTTTTGTATGTTGTCCCCATGTAATATTTGTTTCACTTGGAAAAAGAAATACACCACCACCATGAGAAAGATATTTCTTTATTAGATTGACAAAAGATTTTTCCTTTTCTTCCGGGAATGACCTTTGCCCCTGGTCAGATATTGCAAATGCATCAGGCGTTACATAAATTACCAGAACGTTGTAGTGTTTGATTCTGTTCCATGTAACCTGAGACAGGTCCGTGGTATAATCCACCTCAAATCCTTTCTGTGTAAGTTGTCTTAAGTATCCTAAATCCACCCAGCCATACCCTGCCTGTGGAGCACAAAATAATATTGATGGCTTTTTCTGACTGCTTATATTACTGCCAAATACATAACCTATAGAAAATAAACACAACAAAATCCCTATTGCTAAAATTCTCTTCATTTTATCCTCCAAATTTTGTACCTTCAGTCCGGTAGTCCGCCAATATTTTTGGAGGAAACACCGTTAGCTGAGTATTTAAGAGTAAAACATATTGTTTGTTATATTGTTTTGGATATAGAAGCGCCGGGCGCTATTGTAATTTCCTCTTTTATGGTTTTCCCTTTCAGCGGGTCAAAGTATGGATTTATTTGGACAGAGGTTGTTATTGTTTTATTTGTCGGATTATTAAATTCAATATTCCATGTGTTTTCCCCTGTCTGGGTTACATGAGCAAATATTTTGGGATTGCCGCAGATAATGGGCTCCCCTATAAAGATATTCCTGCTACCATGTAATGTTATGACTGAATATGCTTTCTTATCAAAAATCCCAAGTGGTCTTGCTTTTTTCAGCCCACTGTCATATAAATACACTGAATCCCTGTTGCCAAGGTTTGATACTACTATTGGCAGCGTTGAGATTAAATTGCCGGTGATACTACCTGAGAAGCATTTGTATTTTCCAGCCTCAATATCAAGCACATATCTTTTATTTATAATCTTCCCTGTTTTTATATTCAGGTTATATCCTGTTTTTCCATCAGAACCAAGCCCGAACTGTTCCTGAAATTTCTTTACCACTTTATTTAACGGAGATGGATAAAAGGTTCTTGTAAGGGGTGTGTTTCTTGGAATTCCGATAAACAATAGTTTTATATCCTTTGTCTGTCCTTTTTTCTGCGGTGAGTTTTGTTTTGGCAGATTGATGTATATATAATTTCTCTGCGGCACTGTTGTTGATACCTGTAGCCCATTTGTTAAAGGATATATTGCCATACCTCCCAATGGAGAATTCAAATCCGCAACATAATCCCCTTTGTTAAATGGTTCAGTGATATTTTTTTGTTGTCCTTTATTATATATCCCTGAATAAAGATTATTTCCGCTTTTTATTGCCCAGGTTGTTGATTCAGATGGACTTATAAATCCAATAATGAATCCATTGTTTGGTATGTCTTTTAAAAGTCTGATGTGAATATCCCACAAATATACTGCAATGGGACTATTCGGGTCTAAATTAAAGGAATAGTTTGTTTTTGTCATGGTAAATTCTTTTGCTGGTTGTGTTCTCCATAGTGTATGCCATACATTATATACATTGATGTTATCAGCAAAATTCCATTTCCATATTCCTTGTCCTATCTGCACATTTCCTTCTGCAAGTAAACTTAATGCATCTACCACATTTGGAGATTGAATCTGTCCTTTCATAGAATTACAGATAACAGGGGAGAAAAAGACAGGGTCTCCACCTGCTGAACCATCAAATGCAGGTGCTCCAAGCCGTGGGTCATTATAAAAATTTCCTGCAGGGTTTATTTGCTTTGCGCCAAGCCGTTTATTCGGAGTATCCCCTCCATTCCCACTTACCCATGTACCATCCTTTCTTATTAAACGGCTATAAGTCAGCTGATTATTTCTGTCAGAGCACTGGAATAATTCAAATTTTTGGTTTCTGTCAATAATGTCTCTGGATATTGCCTGTCTGCCATAAATATCAGTAGCAACTAAAACAAGATAGTGCTGTTTATCATGTGTCAGGTCTAATGTAAATTGAAATTGTTTCTTCCCATGAGCCAAAAATCGTCTGAAAAGCTTTGTCCCATCATATATTGTTATTTCTTTCAGCCCTGCTTTTGATGTTACTTCCCCATGGTATAACCATCTGTAATTCTGCCATATAAAATTACCATTGCTGTACTGGTCATAATCACGAGGGCCTAAATAATTATAAAATTCTATCTTTGGTCCATTTGTAATATACATACTATTACCACCTACAGGCCAAAAATGCCATGAACTAAAATAATTTGATATATTCGGTGCACTTACCATTGTAAACCATTGTGCTTTTTTCAGTAAGTTGGGATTGTTCATTAAATCTATTGCCATTGGTAATGGGTCCTGTCCAAAATCAACAAGCTGTAAATATCCGGGAATACTATTATCTATTATCTTATTATTTTTGCTTGTTATTACTCCCATTGCATCCCAGTCTGAATAAAAATTATAAAATGGTATGGGATTCTTTGAAAATAAGTAGTTGCCTGCTGTAAGATTAAATCCACCATCTGTATAGGCATAATCAAGTGTTGTCATTGCAAGTTGTCCTTTCTGATATGGGTTCCCTCCTACCTGAGGGTCATAAGAAACAAATACTTTCCCATTTGAAGAAAGATATTTTTTTGCCGGGTATGGAGTATTTTCACCAAAATAAAAATAATGATTGCCGAGCTCATCTTTAATTGTGAATCCTGGTATTGCTGTAAAATCATTGGTTGTATATTTTTTGCATTCTTCTTTTAGCTGCTCCAACTGTTCTTTTGTAAGACTGGAAAACGGCTCAAGAAAAACAATGTATGATAATCCATCTTTTTTTGCTGTTTCCACCCAGTCTTTTATATTCCATTTTCCTGTCCAATTATTATATCTCGCCTGCGCTCCTATGACCCCTTTATACCAGTGCGGAGATGCCGGAATACTTTGTGGACTACTCCAATTATATGGAGTGGCAAATTGCACCTTATATGGATTTTTAAGTAAAGACACGTCCATACCTGCTCCACCAAGAATGTTTTTTTTCATCGATGGTTCTGACAACCATTGAAGGGAATTCTGAATAAGTTGATATCCATTTGAGGGTTTTCCATCTAATCCTTTATTCAGAACAATCCCTTCAAGCGTGGTATTGGCATAAGTTCCAAATAAATAATCTGAGGAAATTGATAAACACACAATTCTTCCTTTCTTAAATTGCCGGCATGCTACAAGTGGAACTTCTGTTGAGTAAAAGCCTTTTTTACCTCCACTTGTAAAACTATAAAGTAAAAGTGAAAATTTTTCTGTATGAGATGAGGGTAATCCTTTTACTACAACATGCCAATGGCTATCCGGAATGAATGTGATTGTATGCAATATCCCACCAGAACGGGTCGCACATGGATACCATAGACTTTTGATATCTTCAGTTATTGGAGAAGAAGTAATGTTATTTGTCCATGCAAATGGAAGTGCCCATGCAGTTGCAATTTTCTGTGTCTCGGAATCAAATATGACATCTCTAAACAAAGGTTTTATTCCAATATCTTTCCCAAATGCATCCTGAGGAGGAATCGCAGAATTCATTTCCCCCCAGTAAGGAATATATAAAATACCCCCACCTGCTGATAAAAATTTTTTTAGTACTGATATATTCTGTTTGTTTATCTGTGTTAATGTGAAATCTGAGTTTGAAGGACCAAGACCTGTACCTGTAAGAACTATTACATTATAATTTCTTACTTCATCCCATGTCAACAAAGATTGGGTAAAATTATTGAGTGTAAATCCATCCTTATATAAATCTCTTGCAATAATATAATTATTAGCACCATATCCGACAAATAAAACAGCCGGCTTTTTCTGAATGCTTATACTACTGCCAAATACATATCCTATAGAAAATAAACCCAACAATATACTTATTGCTAAAATTCTCTTCATCTTATCCTCCCATTTTTTCGTTCAAAAATATACTTATAAATACTTTCTATAATATATCCACGCAAGATTCATATCTACATACACACATTAAAATATTTCCATAATAGATATAAATAAGTTACCTTTATCTCTTCACTTCTTCACTGTTTTTTCTTGTTGATACTTTTTCATATAATACGATGATGATTTCAATTTGGGTAAAGGCGGTTGTGGTAATAATTTTGTCGGAGCTGGCATTGCTCCTGCCGGCTTTTTTGTTGTTTGTTTAATAATAAAGAAAATAGCCGCCACTATAATAATAATTAAAATCACTATTGCCACCGGATTACTTTTTTTTTCAGGCATAATTCTCCTCCAAATAATGGATAAATAAAATATATATTATACAAATCAACTATTAATTAAAAATTTCTTTATGGTCCTGGTACTCCTTTCCCATCCCTTGTCCAGGGCCAGCCAGGTACAAAGTTGGGATTGGGAGTCTGATTGTTATAATACTCCCTGTTTTCAAGGTCAGACTTTGGATACCACTGAACATGTCCATCACAGAAAGCAATGTCCGCTCCTCCACTGTGACGATATTGGAAAGTATCAAGCTGCCATCCCTGCCAGCTTAACATATCAGGACCATAACCCCACCATGGAGTTGAACTTGTCGGGACTGCACTTTCACCAAATAATAATGTTTGTGATGGTGTTGTTACCATGTTGCTTGTAATAGCCATATTTGGCATAGTGAATATTTCACAAAGTCCCATATCATATTCATTGCTAAACCCTACATTATAACCATAGCCCATATAGTTCCACATCACAGGCTGTCCTTCGGCATTTTGATTTGCAAGTCCTGGTTTTCCCAACCCTAAAGAAGGATTATATCCCTGATAATACTCTGACTCATCCGGGTCATAGTAAACCTTCCAGTTTTTCACATATGGATATAATTGATATGCCCAAAATGTCCCTACTCCCTCCTGAGCCCCTAATCCCCACGGGTCCCAATTGACATACATAGGAGGATAGGTCTGGTTATAATCATTCAGATACATTGCCATCGCAAGTGCGAGTTGCTTCATATTACTGATAGATACTGCCTGTCTTGCTTTTTCCCGTGCCTTTGCCAACGCTGGCAGCAACATTGCCGCAAGGATGGCAATGATGGCAATGACAACCAATAATTCTATTAACGTGAAGCCGGTTTTTGTGTTTCCTTTCCTTGCTTCTGTCTGTTTTGTAAACATTTTATTTTCCTCCTTTTCGGTGTTTTTGCTGATTATTATTTCTTTCCGCCATAAGGATTGGCGGATGCTTCGTTTCACTCCGTACATTACATTTCGCATCTGTTTTCACCTCCTCTCTTAATAAATCTGTAGTTTATCTACAGCAATTGTTGATTCTCTGATAATAAGTTTTGGTGGAATAAGTATTTCTTTATTCTTGTTTTTGTCTGTTATCTCTTCTATCACGTAATCTGCAAGTTCTTCTTCCCTGATAGATACTGACGTAAGATTTGGCTGAAATATTTCACACCACGGCGTATTATTATATCCAACAACAGAAATGTCACCCGGGATTCTTAAATTTAGTTTTTCTGCTGTTTCATAAATCAATTTTGCCCTGAAATCTCCATCACAAAATACAGCCATAGGTTTTTCTTCTGTTTCCAATGCCTTTAAAATCCGGTCCTCATCCGTAATAATCATAAGATTTTTCTCCGACAGGTTTTTTTCTCTGAACGTCTTTTTTACCCCTTCAATTAAATTTATCTGACTTTTCTGGTCAGGGAATATTGGATAGGTATAGATAATGATTTTTTTATGACCAAGAGAAAGAAAATGTTCTGCCACAAACCTGCCTCCTTCAAAATAGTCAGACAGGATATACCTTGCCCTAACCAATTTTTTTTCTGCTTCAAAACAATTAAAAAAAATAACTTTACCCGGATAATTGTCAAGAAGATAGAATGGGAATTTAGAAATACCCTGAATAACGAGAATTGCCGGATGTCTATCTATCAAATCCTTTATTTTCTTTATACTTTTCCTGTTTTCACAGGCATAATTAATAACAATACAAAAGTAGTGATGTTCAGAAAGTCCATGTATAATTTTTTTTGAGAGATGGTCAAATAGATGTCCTGTAGTAGGCATAACCAGACCAACAATTTCTTCATTATTAAATATAGGCTTGTTGTCCTTTACAAATGTCCCCTTACCCTGGATACGGTATATTAGTCCTTCAGACGTAAGTTCGGAAAGTGCTTTTACTGCCGTTATTCTGCTTACTTCATATTCTGACATTAACTCCATTTCAGTGGATAATTCATACCCTGGCAGAAATTTATTATTTACAATTTCCTCTTTTATTTTTTCCTTTAACTGCCACCATAATGGAAGCGGCTGATTTTCCTTTGATAATCTTTTCGTTTTAACCGTCATTTTATTTCCTCATGATAAAAATTCTTTTTATTTTTATATCCTGTTTTTATTATAAATATGATATATTGATATGTCAAATTTATTTTGGTTTGTTAAATAATGAAATTTACAGCTCAGATTGTGTTTTTGAATTTTGGACAATAAAATGTGAATTTTATAAATAAATGGAATATTTTCTTATTCCGGTGGATTTAAACATCCCTTTCTTAATCCACTTTTTCATTCTTTCTTTTGTAAGAACATAAAAAACTTCCCATTCTTCTTCAGGTCTTGGTTTTTTTCTATAAGTTTTTACTGATGAAAATTGGGCTCTCTTTAATGCAAACTTAGCTGAATTTTGTTTATAGTATTCATCAAAATTATATTTTCTCATTTTTTATTTTTTCCCATGCTCCAAAGGTTTTTTCTTGTTTTGTTCTTTTTTCCATGTAATCTTTGTCTATTTCTTTAAAATGCAGTTTTACAATCATTCTTATCCATTTTTTATCTTCTTCCGATTTCCACCACACAAAAGCATTTAATCTATCCACAATCAAATCTTCTATACCTATAATATAAACTTTTAAGTTTTCAACGGTTACCTCAGAAATTTTTGATGGGTCATCATCTTTCAAATAGCTACTTACAATATCAATTTCTATGTCTTCTTCAGGCAAAATCCATAATCTTCCTTGTTTCTTGAATTTCCATTCTTTAAGTAATTCTTTTATAAAGTCATATCCTTCACAAATCAAATCTATGTCACCAGTTGTATAAGAACCAAGCGTATAGAATTCAACAGCATGTCCACCAACAATTACGGGTTTAATATTTTTATAGGAAAGATATTTTGTCAGTATCCCAACAAAATAAAGTCGTTTTTTAAAAGGATTTTCTATTTTTTTAAGAACGTTGAACTCTTCGGGTAAATTTTTTATCACTGTTCTCTCCATTTCCTTCTCAAAAATGTGGAAGTTGGGCTAATAGATTACAATTATTATACCATAAATTTATAAAGTTCAAATTCCATTTACCCTGATAAAAATTCGTGTGGTATAATAACCAAATATCAGGTAGGGGGGAAAGTGATTAAAACGTCTTAAATGAAATTAAACCCTTCAGAACGAATTAACACAATGCACAAACTTCTGCGGGAACATTGATTTAACAGTATATCTGAGAATTGATAAAAAATAGTAAAATGCAAGAGAACCTCCTTCAATACGTTCTTTCAGAGTCAAACTTCCACACGACCTTCAATGCTTCATACCCGTCATGAATAGTCGGAATGTTTCCGACGAACCTTCCTGTTTTTACGCTGGAAAGGAAATCACGATATAACGAAATAAAATCTTTATTGTCCGACACTTCTACAACACGCGTCTCATTCCTGCCGAACATTTTCACGCATCCTTTACCTTCAGTCCAGATAATAACGCCATCTGTTCCCATTAATACAAACTGGCGATCCGAGACTTCGTCTTTTGAGGAAAAACCAAAACTGTGGCTTTCTTCCATGTTGACTAACACGCCATTATCAAGACGCGAGAGCATCACGCAATGGTCATTGTTATCGTATCCCTTGACTTTGCCTTGAATACTAACGCCGGCGCCATAAATATCCTTGAACTCACAATGACTTATCCATCGTATCATGTCCACAAAGTGAATGCCTTCGTGAAACATAGAAGAACCGCCCTCTATAATTCTTTTTTGACGACCTGTAAACATGCCACGATGGTCGGCTCCGGCCCAATCATTAACTGTCCGCACGGCAAACAATTTCCCGATTACCCCTTCCTCCAGCATTTCCCGCATCACCAAAAATGACTTCTGATACCGTAAAATAAAATCTACGGCACATATTAGATTTGTTTCCTTCGCTTTCTCTTCCATCAAAAAACATTCATCTGGAGAAAGAGACGGTGGTTTTTCCACCAAAACGTGCTTGCCCGCGTTCATGGCATCAAGCGCAATCTGATAATGAGTTGATGAGAGGGTGGCAATGACAACAATGTCTGTTGTATCACTGGCAAGCATTTCCTGATAATTCGAATATTGCCGTACCTTCGGAAATCTGCGGGAAAGTTCTTCAAGCCGCACGGGGTCTGTATCGACAAAACCTGTTAGTTCCACATCTTCTTCCTGTAACGCTTCAATATCTGGCAAATGCCCGTACCCAACAACTGTTCCACATCCAATAACAGCAATTCTAATTTTTTCACCCATTTAATTCCTCCTCGTATGTAATACATTGTTTCAATTTTATAAGTAATCTTACCCCCTCCACCCCTACAGGAACACTTGCACCTACCTTGACATATTGTCTCATGCTTTCTTAGATTAATAAACATCCATTATGAATGATTTTAATATCCCGGTAGCTACATCCGTAAACTGTAATTTCCATTTTCCTTTTGGTTCATTAAGAACAAAAGGAATAGAAAAATCAGCCTTACCATTATCCGTTTGTAAATTGGTGGAAAGGTAAGAAACGTTTTTCCCATCAGGTCTTATCACGGAAAGATGAATAACATGTCTGCAGTTCGCCGGAGTTTTTTCATCAGTCTGCAGAAAAATCTCACCTTTGAGAGTTTCGCCTCTTCTTACTTTTTCAGAAGAACTTATCGCTATTCCTTTTAATTTGTAGGGAAGCACTGAAAAAATCCCGACGTCAACAGGATGAACTAAGGTTGTAAACGAGGACTTTTTTCCAATGTATTTTCCGGTAAGCACGTTATAGACATAACCGGCTACCGGAGGATATATGGTTATTTTAACGGATTTTTCTGAATCGCTGTTTCTTTGCCTGGTTATGCCGATATATTGCGCCTGTCCATCTTTGAGGTATGTTACTGCCATTCTGATGGGCCATTTCCCATTTTCTGTTTCTATTCTGACAGGCTTATGAATATTGAGCGTTCTGAATAACATATTTAGAATAGAGGCAATTAATATATTCTGTTTTTTATCCCCCCAGTATGCATATAGAGAATCAGGCATGATAGTGCCTCTATAATAATTAAACGGGATATTTAAACATATGGACTTGCCTTTACCAATTTGGTTTACTATAAGCAGTGGAATATTGTTTATTTCACTAACGGGTTTTGCTCCATTTAGCTGAAGAGATGCATCTGCAGGAAAAGGTTCCAAAGAAGAAATATCTATCTTTTTTTCCAATAATATTCCATTAATGTTTCCCTGTACTTTTTCACGTTTCAATTCTTTTTTGTATGATATTCCAAAAAGAGAGGGAATCGTATCGTTCCATTCACCTTTACCGTTAAAAATACCAGGTCTTACATCCGCAATAAGAATACCTCCATTTTTTACAAAACGGATTAACTCTTTTGCTACATTATTTTTTATTGAAACAGATTCAGGCATCATAAGAACTTTATATTTACCCAACTCTCCATTAAGTATTTGCCGGGAAGATATGAAAGTGTACGGCATCCCGCAAAAATGCTGAAGAATATGCATTAACACATGAACGTCCATATTATTACCTAAAGTCCCTGAGCCAAATTCCGACGGCAGCCATGTATCCACAAGACGGCTTCTGATGGAATCATATATGGCGACAGGGCCATAAATTCTTTTTATATTTCTACCGTTAAAAAGGGTATAGTAGCCATCCCTGATTTTAGATATATCGTCTGCTGCCGTTTTCAATGTAGAATAAGGAAGAAAACCGGGACTTAAATTACATTCATTGCCGGGAGGAGTTAATTGATACCACCAGATACTCGTAAACCCATTCAACAAACCATTCCAGATTCTCCAATGCTGCCAGGCAGTATCCGTGAGTTCTTCTTTTCTGTTGAAAGCCATATAATTATACCCGCCATATTCCAGTCCGATAAACTGGCCCTGTTTTTTATAGGAACGCGCTTCTTTTTCAGGAATGATTTCACCATTCCTTCCATATGGCGCAAAATAGTCAAAGTCCTGCATAAATCTAAACCAGTCATGTCCTGAATATGCATCCGGCCACATAGGACAGTCCACTCCCACTCTTGCATATGGGTATACTTTTTTTAATGCCTGGCGTGCAGACTTAAAAATATTAAAGTATACGTTATAATCATTTAGCCACTGGTCAAGGTATCGGCTATAGTTTTTATCCGAATTGGCTTTTTTTAAGAAGTTATCCACACTTTCAAAAGCACCTGCAGGAGTAAGAGTTTTAGTATCCTTCATTGTCAATGGATATATATCCTCAAAGGTTGAATAATTAGTTCCCCAGTCGTTATTGAGAGTCTGAATAGTTTTATACTTGTTTTCAAGGTATTTCCTGAATTCCATGACCATTGCAGGGGATTCATCTCCTCCGGGATAATAAAATTCATCTCCTGCATTGAATACAATAGGGTCAAATCTTAATTGACTGTTTATTATTTCAGCAGCATACGAGCTATATTCTTTTTTTATCTTTTCCATAGGTTCTGTGGTACTTAATATGGGATAAGCCGGAAGTGCTACCATATCTGCCGCCTCAAGCCATTTGATATTAATTTTTGCACCACGGGAAGCATCCAGCCCGAGATTCGCAAGCTCTCTCAGATAAACATTGCCCTGGTGCCCGGAATCTCCTGCTGTCCAGGCAAAAAACGTAAACCTGTTCCAGTCTCTGCGTATGGCAGTAAAATCAGCCGTTTTTACTGACACAAGATTATTGTTTACATGAAGAGCCGCATGAATTTTACCAAGGGTGGTGATAAACCCTGAAACAGGAAATAAAACGTTCACATGCGTTGAGCCGGGTTTAATGATTATTCTTTTTGTGGCTAAAATCCTGTAATAATTATCTATCAGTGAAAATTCAACTACTGTATTTTCTGGTGCAGGTTTTGTAAATGTTACGGTAGCCCCTATACTGTCTTTTCTCCCATCTGCAACGTCTATATATTTTTTTGAAAGTTTAATTTGAGATATGGCAAACTCATGATTGACAGATAAAAACGCCGTCGCCCAATTCACGTATTTACCATTTTCAGACAAGATTATGTTTGCATAATATTTCCCGGAAGGAAGAAAAGGAACGTTAAAGGAACAAAAAACCTCTTTCCCCTGTTTTATTCTTTGGGAAGATTTATACACAGGAAACAGTGAAAATCCCCCTCTTTTCTCCCCCTGGTTTGTTATTGGCTGTTCAGGCAGATTAAAAAGTATTTTTTTTGACATAACCTCCATGGTAACGGTCATAGGTCTGGCAACGTGTAAAAGTGTGAACGTTATTTGTTTGTTCTTTCCATTTGAATCTATGTCTTCAGGGAAATTTTTAAAAGTCGTAGCCGGTTCATCGTGAGACGTCCATAAGATTTCTTTTATGGCAGATAACATGTAATACTGATAATCAAGGTCACTTGTATCTGAAGGAACGTTGGCAAATAGACCATAACCTCCAAAAACGTTGTTGTTCAGGCATACTATACGGCCTTTCCCGAAAGTAAACAAGCTTGCCGTATTTTGAAAACTTTTAAAGCCAGGAAGGTCTTTATAAGGAAAACCTGTATTTAAAAAATCCGGTATCTGTTTAACAATGTTTGCAGTGATTTCTTTTTCAAACGTTTTATCAGGAATTGCACCTTCCAGATAAATCAGACCACCTCCATTAATTAGATATGTTTTTAGAAAATCCTCCAGTGTGGTTTTGAAAATCCTGTCAGTGTCATATCCAAATCCACCGAGAATAATTACGTCCGGTTCTGTTCTCAGTGCTTTTTTTATGTTTGCTTCTATTGTTTGGACAGACATCCCCTTCATAACTTCAAAAAATGGCGCACCTGAATGTTGCTCATTAAATTGGTTTGCATCAGAAAACACTGTGGATACGTTAAAATTCGTATCGTCAACCAATTCCACTGTATCCCTTTGTTGTGCCCTCGGCTGAATCACCAATACTTTTATTTTTCCTCCTGCATAATAGGGGTTTGCCCACCCGATACCAGGAACATTAAGTTTTGTATTTAACTTATACCATAAAGAGGGCATGACCATTTTTCTGCCAACATTATTCCAAAATCCGCCATTAACCCCGCGAACGAGTTCAGCGGCCGGTTTTGTTTGTAACTGTCCCTTTTGGGCTATATTCCATGAATTGTTACTTAGAATTTTCAGTTTTTTCCCGTTTTTCAGGGAAACAGTTCCTGCAACGAACAATCCTGCATACCAGGTATCACTTTTTGATTCAATCATAAGGCTGTTTTCCCCATGCTTCAGAAAATTTTTTACGTCATACCTGTCAAGCGTTACTACGTCAGTATCACTCCCCACCTCTTTACCATTTACATAAAATTTATAATAACCCTGTGCAGAAATAAGAATAAAGGCTTTAGAAATATCTGATGGAACTTCTATTTTTTTTGAAAATACAAAAGTGTTGCCTTTATCCATATCAGCCAGCATGTCTTTACGGTTCCATATCCAGTATGCCTTTCTTAAAATTTGAGGTTCTTTCCATTTTGCACCGCTATTCCACCAGTATGGAGTACCATGACTTATTTTTGATGGGTGAGTCTGCTGGCTGTAACCGGAAAAAGACAGGAACAAAAGTATAAAAAAAGACAGGAACAAATACGTCTTCAATTTTGGCATAATTCCCCCCTATGTTTATTTTGTTAAGATTTCTTTTTTTCAGTTCTATTTTTTAGTAAGTGTGAAACTTAAAGTTGTTGATTTTTGAGATACAGGTTCAGTAAATTTCAGTTTCCATATCCCTGTCAATTCATTAAGAGCCATTGGAACAGAAAATTTTGCCGGCACGCCATTTATTGATACAAGGTTTTGTCGTAAATACACCGGCTCTTTTCCATCGGGTCTGATAACATCTAAATGGATTACCTGATAACCTGGAATTTTCCCTGAAACATTAATCTGGACGTCCCCTTTTACTTCTTCACCCCGGGGCAGACTTTGTGTTTCAAGACTGCCTGATAATCCTGTAATTTTATATTGCAAAATTGCATATATTCCTGCATCATAAGGGTTAACTATTGTCCTCAATGTTTTATGTTCTCCAAGATATTTACCTGTAAGAACGTCATATACATAGCCTTTATTTTTAAATTTTATTGTAATTGAAACAGGTTTTTTGCCTTCCAGGCGGGAAAATCCGCAGTATAGAGCACTGCCATCTGAAAACCTTGTAAATCTAAAATTCTTTATCCATTTGCCAGGACTGCCTTTAGCCGGATCAGGTGCAATGTCAACAGGCGGATATATACCCTGTGCAGAAAGGATTGCAGAAATAATATTAGCGTTAATATTCTGACCGTATGAAATAAAATTTAAACAAATTGCAACCCCCTTTCCAACATTGTTGTACGTAACCAGCGGTGCTCCTTTAAACATTGATATTGGAGTTGCACCATCAAGAATTACAGATGTATCAACAGAAATCTGTTCATCCGACTTAAACGTCCATTGAAATTTTTCATTTTTATATTTGCCCGTTATCTGATGAATTTTTCCAGGTGAGGATTGTTGTAAAGGCTTTTTCCATCCAAGCCCAAGTTGTTGTAAAGGATTTTTCCACTCAAGCCCAAAAATTCTGCTGCTCGGACTTGATTTTCCATAATATTTTCCATGTCCGTCAAAAAGACCAGGTTTTACGACTGCAATAAGAAGACCTCCACCTTCAACAAATTCTTTTAATTTTTTTGACAGTCTTGAACTGATACATTGAGAAACAGGTAAAAAAAGAATCTTATAAGATGAAAGCCCTCCTTTTAAAATCTGACTGTCTGAGATAAATTGATAGTCATAACCAAGGTTTGAAAGACAAGTCCTCAATTCATTATACGTCCATGGAACGTTTGGAGAAGAAACAAGAAAAGAAAAAAGGAAAGAAGGTTCATTGTATTCTATGCCAATCCTGCCTTTTATCCTGCTGGAATGAACAAATAGATTTCCAATCCCGCTTTTAATTTTTTTTACTTCAAGGGAAGTCGTTTCAAAACCCGGGTATGGGGTCATTGAAGGTGAAATTCCTGATTCATCACCAAAACCCAAGTTATACCAGAAAAGATTTTGGCAGCCATCAAGTAGCAATGCATAGGGCATTACCTTGTAGTAAGGAAGATTGTTTAAAACATTAGAGTAAGAACCATAGTGCTGACTTAATACTGTACCTGGTTTTGCAAAACACCGGGCAATGTCATAATGGGCATCACCGCCAAAATCATTATATGGTGTAAAAAATTCAATATATTTCATAAGAACAGGCCAGTCATAGGCACGGTAATAATAATTCCATAGAGGTGTGGATAATCCAAGTTTTGCCGTAGGGTCTATATCCTTTAATGCATCATGATAAAACCTGACGGAATCTCCAAAGACATACCAGTTATACGTCCACTGGTCAATAAGATATGAAAAATCAAGGGCTTTCCTGGCGGCATCAACCTTACTTCCTGTTGTAACCGGCTCTATCTGATAAAAAGAATCATAATTAAATCCCCACTGTTTATTAAGATTATCAATAGTTTTATATTTAGCTTTTAAGTATCTCCTGAAATCTTCTATAGAGTTTTTCCCTTTGGATGCACCAGGTAAACCACCATTAATAAAACCAAACTCATCACCCTGAAGATAGGCATACGGGTCAAATGGCATGGTATCTTTAACAGCAGAAAAAATTTGTTTTGCCCTTTCAATGCGATTATCAGGGTTAACATAAGAAGGTTCTACTTTCCCATTTTTTACGCCTGCAAGAAGTCTATACATATCAGGAATACATCTATCATCTGCAATCCTAAGCGTTTCTATGGAGTCCCCACCTCTAAAAGCATCTACTCCCATTGAAACTTCAATTTTTCTCATCATATCATAATCATAAGAACCTGTTTCTCCTCCCCAGGCAAAAAACGTAAAATTGGGCCATTTTCTGTGATAAACCGTAAAATAGCCGGTTTTTACAGACATTATTTTTTTGTTTATAGAAAGTATTACCCTAACTTTTCCAAGGGTTGAAAAAATATGGTTAACTGAAAGATTGAATTGTTCGTTATTACTATTTTGTTTTATTTCAAAAGTTTTGGCATCAAGAATCCTGTCATAATTATCAAGTAAAACAGCGGATAAAGATGAATTTGATGGTGCAGGAGCACTTAAATCTAATTCAACCTTAATATTCCTGTTTGAATTATTTAAATCCATGGCTGAAGGTGTTATCTGAACTTTTTCTATTTTAATCCCGGATTTAACTGTAAGTTTTTGAATACAAAATGATACCTTTTTTCCTCCAGATAAAACCTGTACAAAAATATAATAATTTCCGGCAGCAAGTCCTGGAATTGCAAAAGAAACGTTAGATTGTCCTGCAGGTAAAGATATATTTTTCTTTTCTTTCCAGTATGAAGCAATATATCCTGACGCATTATTTATTCCCTGGTTTACTTCCGGTTCTTTGGGAACAAACAATTGCTTAAATGGATGGACAGATATTGTAATATTTGCTCTCAAGGAATTTCCCGTATTATCCAGGGATAATTTATAATTGAACGGCTTGCCTGCATCTGAACTTAAAAATGGTTGATAAGTAGTATATTGTATCTGACTTTGTTTTTTGCTTACCCCAAGTATTACGTTTATCATGTATGCAGTATACGTTTCAAAGTCCAAATCATTACCTGCAGGATAAGCAAGAAAACCTGTACTGTTTAAATTAACCATAGCCACTTTTCCATTTCCATATCTATAAAAAGAAAGAAAATTTTTCAATTCTTTTTCACTTTTAGGAGGACCTGTATAATTCCTGAGCTGTAAACATTCAACAGGAATTCCTGATACTGCAGATTGCTCTACTCCTGATAATGACGTTAGTGTCAGTTCTTTAACAAAAGGGTTATTGGGAATTGTGTTCCCTGGATAAATGTATACAAGTCCTGTACCTGCTTCAACTTTTCTTAAAATGCTTTCAACTGCAGATTTGGGAAAGGTTTGTATAGGTGCATAGGCAAGGATAATTACGTCATAATTTCTTATTAAAGCATCATCCAGGGATTTTTCAACTGCCTGTTTCTGGATTCCCTTTGCTTTCTCAAAACCCCAATCCCATCCATTTAAATAAAGACTGCTGTCATTAAAACAAAAAACCGGTGTAACCTTCGCATCCAGGCGTTCCATCAGCTCTACTGTATCTCTCTGCCGCCATCTCGGGGCTATAACAAGTATATGCAATGGTCCCTTATAATAAGGATTTGCCCATGAAATATGAGGTGTTACAATACTTGTAGATAATTTATAATATAATTGTGGAAGCGTATGTTCTGCTTTTGCTGAAAAACAAAAAATCAGTGTAAATGATGCGGTAAACATAATAGAGCCCAAAATTTTTCTAATTTCTTTTTTCATAAATATTTCCCCCTATTATTTTCTGTTTATTCATTTTGTTAATGGTTATAACATTCTTTAAAAAAAATTATTTAGTCATCGTATCCCAGGGGTCGTTTCCACCTTTTAAATATCCATATGGCCAACTTATTGCCCAACTAAACGGATGTGCTTCCACATGTCCATCTGCATATAAAACGTTTCCTAAAGAAGTACTGGTTTTTTGCAAATCCACAGAACTATTCCCATCAACTTGAATATGACCATGCGGAGCTACAAATTGATGATTACCATACAAACGAGAGCCATATAACGACTCCGCAACAACCACCTGAATATCAGGTTTTGGAACATATGAAAATTTACACCACTTGTAAAATGGCCATCCAGGCGTAGGACCGCCTCTGCTTACATAATCATTATATCCATACTCACCGGTTGCATACATTGTCCAGGAATGTTGTCTTGTCGGACAGTCAAATAAGGATGGAACTAAGGGGATATATCCATTATCCCAGCCACCTGCTTTTACTATGACGTTTTTCAGACCAAGATATGGCTCTAATAATTGGATCCATCCTTTACCAGCCTGGTCTGGCGTACCATTAGGTACCCGGTCCTTCACGGTAAGAGGTGGAAAATAGTCATTATGGTCAAGCAGATATAGATGAAATGCTATGCCTATTTGTCGCAGATTTTGAGCGCATATGGAAAGTCCTATTGTCTTTGTTATAGAGTTTCTCATACCATTAAAACTGCTATCTTCTATAAGAATGGAGAGCACATCAGTCATCTTGTAAAAGTTTCTTGTAGAGGGCATCTTCATCATATCAACGTTTTTTTTCATCATGTCCATTATCTTTTTCTGTTTATCAGTTGTTGTTTCTTTTTCTAATTTATTTATTTTTTCCCGGGCGTTTTTATATACCGTAGTGGGTTGCATAAGGGATAATTCTTTTTGGGTATCAAAAATTTTTATGGTTTTTTCAATCCCGACAAGATCACTGACATTTTCTCCGGGCATAATAACCTTTATCAATGAATTGTTTATTAATAATCTCTGAAATGACGAATGACCTACTTCATATTCGTTCATTACCTTTGGAAGCAAAACAGTGGTTGTTTTATTTTCCGGATAAAGTTTTCTTGTATATATGGTTTTTATTTCATTATAAGCCTTATCAAAATTTGTGGAACAAAAATAGGAGAGTAGAAGAAAAAACCGCGCAGACGTTTTTGTTTTTTTGCTGCTGGTTTCAGCGGCAATTGTGTTAAATGAAGATATACAAGGGGAAAAATCATAACTTTTTACAGGTGCGGAAATAAACTGATTATATGCTTTCCCAAAATTTGTATTTTCATTTAAAGATGACTGTCCGTTTAATTGGGCGAAGACGTTCCCTGAAGTAATAAAAATCAAAAAGCTCACAATTATACCAATATTCAAATTTTTTTTCATCATTCTTCTATCCTCCTATTTTGTAAATATTCACTGAGTATTTACAAATCATCTTAATGAACCCTCTTTTTTATCAAGTGCCGGGGATATGATAGAAAGTATCCCAGGGACCCATATATGCAGCACCTGGATTTGCATTTAAATTATATCCATTCCAATTCCCCTTTGTGGCTATGGCCCAGCTATATGGATGGGATTCTACATGCCCATCAGCCATTAATACACTACCTTCTTCTGTACTGGTTTGTTGTTGTTGTGGGGAACTATATGCATCAGTTATTCCAAGTCCATGTCCAGCAATAAATTGGTTCCAGTAATAAAATCTCCAGCCATATATATCTTCAGCCACAACCACCTGGTTTGAAGGACTTTTTATAACTGATTCTTTAATAGGGAGCCAAGAAGGCCAGCCAATACCCGAACTTATTGCATCGGAATATCCATAAATAGAACCGATATCAAAATAGGCTGTCCAATCAGTAGTATAATTTGCCATTACTGCAGGACATATGAATAGTTGCGGGCAAACAGCAAGTTGCCCTGGACTCCCAAATCCATTGGCACCTGGTGCAAGATATTGAATCTGAAAATGAAGATAGGGCTGAAGGAGTTCTATCCAACCTATTTCTTTATAACTTGGCCCTAAGCCTGCATTTTCTTCCACAAGAGGCGGATATTGTTCATTCCAGTCATTCAGATACATTGAAAAAGCAAGACCTATTTCTTTCAGATTATTCAAGCAGACATCCGCTCTGGCTTTCTGCCTTGCAGCCTCCAGTGCCGGCAGCAACATAGCCGCAAGAATGGCTATGATTGCTATGACAACCAGGAGCTCTATTAAGGAAAAGGCGGCTCTTCCGTTGCTATTCACTTCTTTCCGCCATAAGGATTGGCGTCCTCCAAAAAGATTGGCGGACTGGCGGACTTCATTCCATTGCATTACATTTCGCATTTTTTTCACCCCCCCTTTTTAAGGATTGGATAATGTATGATATCCACTTACATCCGTTTCCTGAATATCTTTTCTCAGGTCACCATTCGGAACCCATTTTACGTTACCACTAACATATAAGGCATTAGCTCCTCCAGAATGATTTGGAACAGCGGAAGTATTAAAATATCCATTGTTATCAACAAAATAAAAAAACCACGGACTATTTTTCCCATAGATATACTTTGCTGACTGATCAGCGGCTAAAACTGAATCAGGATTAGCAGCATCTGTGAGAGCAGAACCATACTGTATACCATAATATGCATAAGAAACATGATATTCCCCGTAGTCAGGCCAACCACCAATCTCCTGCCATGTCTCCCCGGGCCCAAGAGAAGTAAGAGATGTTCCTGTTGCAACATGGTCAAGACCTTTTATTACGGCATCCGGACATACAAATGTAGCAGATGATTTTATATATGGACCATATAAAAGATTAAGATTTGCAACAGGAGACCATGTACCATAAGCCCCATAGTAGGGGAAAGCCCCTGCTCCATAAAAAGTGTGGTAATCCTGGGCATACATTAAGCAAGCAAGTCCAATTTGATGCAGATTATTCAGACAAACACTCTGTCTTGCCTTTTCCCTTGCAGCTGCTAATGCCGGTAGTAACATTGCCGCAAGAATGGCGAGGAGAAAACCACTTTATGTTCCTTTGTATTTACGTTATGTAGCAGCGGACTAAGAAGAATTCTTTTGTAAGAATTTGTGATTGAAACATTCTTTTTTGAAATTCTCTCTAAAAGCAGTTGCGCAGCAGTTTGCCCTATTTCATATCGCGGCTGACTAACTAAAACAACAGGATTGTTTAACCATGGAGGAACGTCTGGTTCGTCAAAAGACACTATGTTTATTTTTTGAGAAATTTGAGAACTAAGTTCACCTACAGCTCTGAATACACCAAGCGTAATTGGCTCGTTTGCAGAAAATATACTGTCTATGGAATTTTTAGCGAGTACGTCCATGGCTGCATTATAGCCAAATTCCCGGGAAAACTCACCATGTCTTACAATCTGTCTTTGAAATGGAAGACCGGCTTCTGCAAGGGCTTTCTGGTACCCCTCCAATCTTTCCACAGAACTTGATACTTCCTTCCATCCGCAGATGAATGCAATGTTTTTACAGCCCTTTTCTATAAGACGTCTTGTTCCAAGATAAGCACCCATTGTATTATCGGTCGCAACAAGGTCTGCTTCTATCCCGGCAATTGAAACGTCTACAAGAACAAAGGGAATCCTGCACTTCTTCAACGTGGCATAATAGGGATTTAAATGGGACTGATAGGAAACAGCTATGATTAAACCTGATACTCCGCGTTCCGTGAACATTATCATATACTCCTGTTCTTTTTCAGATGTTGCATCTGAATTCCCGAGGATTACGTGATAACCTTTTTTCTTGCAGAAATCCTCTATACCGCGCAGAATTCCGGGATAAAGCGATTCAGTAATACATGGAACCAAAACCCCAATCCCCTTGTTCATCCGTTTGAACTGGCGGCGTGATTCAATCTGCCGCTGAAAGATTTCATTGTCCGGGGAATTAATGAAAGTTCCGCGGCCCGGAATCTGGAATATGTATCCCTCGGATACAAGAAGGGAAAGAGCCTTCTTCAGTGTTGGTCTGCTTACATGATAGTGCCGTGATAACTCCATCTCAGAGGGAATCCTTTCACCAGTTGCATATACACCTTTTCCCTTTTTTATTTTCTTTTGCAAGTCCTCTTTTACTTCAAGATAGGGCGCTATGAAATTTTCCTGCTTTTTATGTTTCATATAATAATAAAATATCATACCATTTTTTATTTGTCAAGTATTTTTTTGTATTTACAAATACTTTACAAATATATTGTCGTATTTTCCATACTGAATTTCTTGTTTTATGACAAAATTTTGTGTGGTATAATAATCAAATATCTGGTAGGGGGGAAAATGATTAACGTCGGATTAATAGGTTTTGGATTTATGGGGAGAACACATTATTCGTGCTATAACAACCTTTCAAACGTTAGAGTTTTTTCAATATGTGACGGAGACGTTGAAAGATTAAAAAATGGAAAGGATATTCAGGGAAACATAAACGTTGGACAGAACATTATGGATTTTTCCAGCGTAAAAACGACCGCAATTTCAGATGAAATTTTCAAAGAGTCTGAAATACAAATGGTGGATTTATGTGTCCCCACGTTTTTACACTGCAAACATACGATAAAAGCGGCAGAATCAGGTAAACACGTTCTCTGTGAAAAGCCAATGGCACGGAATCTGAAAGAGGCTCAACAAATGATAGATGCCTGTAAATCTAACGGTACGAAACTTATGATAGGGCACGTATTGAGGTTCTGGGGGGAATATCTTTTTTTGAAAAATGCCATTCAATCAGGAAAATATGGAAATCTTCTTTCCATAGTATTTACAAGACTTTCATCTGCTCCCAAATGGGCATGGAACAGTTGGATATCAGACCCAAAACTTGGCGGAGAGGCAATTCTTGACCTCCATATCCATGACGTGGATACCGCTCTATGGCTATTGGGAAAACCTGCCTCTGTATTTGCCCGGGGTAAAATAAAAAAATCCATAGGCAATGGAATAAATTACGTTGTCGCAAATTATCTCTATGAAAATGGACCTGTCTGCACAATAGAGGGAGGATGGATAGCTGAAGGGGATTTTCCATTTACGATGGGATTTTTAGCAACGTTTGAAAACGGTGTTATTTTATACGATTCCCGGAATAAACCCACGCTTTGTTTATATGAAAAAGACAAACAGCCTTTATATCCTTCAATGCCTGTTGAAAATGCCTATCAAAAGGAAATAGAGTATTTTTTAGGTTGCGTAGAAGAAAATAAAAACGTGGAAGAGGTCCGGCCGGAAACCTCTCTTGAAGCAGTAAAATTGGTCCATTATGAAAAAACTTCAATAAAAAAAAGGAAAGTGATTAAAATAGTATAGTATAAATGAAATTAAAACTTGGAGTTATAATCAGTTTTGAACACGTGGAAAATTTTGACGGGATGAAAGAGCTCGGATTTGAAACGTGCCAGATTTCATGCTGGAACCCGGAAATATATACTGAAGAAAATGCCTCTGTCCTCAGGGAAAAAGCGGAAAAATCAGGCGTCCAGATAACGGCAATATGGGCTGGCTGGCCGGGACCTGCGGTATGGAATTTTTTTGAAGGACCATTGACTCTTGGACTCGTTCCCCTGGAATATCGTTACGTCAGGGCAGAAACATTGAAAAAAGCTTCCGGGTTTGCAAAAACCCTAAACGTTCAGGACGTTATAACACATGTTGGTTTTATACCGGAAAACCCGGATAATTTTCTTTACAGAAGTTTAATTCCTGTTTTATGCGACATAGTGGGCTATTTAAAAAATAACAACCAATTTTTCAATTTTGAAACCGGACAGGAAACACCAACAACGCTTTTTAGAACCATCCATGATATTCAGGAGATGGGGCTCAACAACGTTGGGATTAATCTTGACCCGGCAAATCTTGTGCTTTATGGCAAGGCAAATCCTGTGGATGCTCTTGATTTACTCGGTAAATACGTAAGAGGCGTACACATAAAGGATGGAGAATATCCTACAGATGGGGTTAACATCGGCAGGGAAAAACCCGTTGGGGAAGGCAGGGTGAATTTTTCTGAACTGATAAAGAAGCTTAAGAATTTTAATTACAAGGGGGCGTTAACAATTGAACGTGAAATTTCAGGACCACAGCAAAAAACAGATATTCTTAAAGCAAAAAAATTCTTAACCCCCCTCCTATAACATAGATTTATAGATTGTCTTATATTTTGCAACCTTTTGTATCAAAAATCTGAAAAAACGCTATGTACGTGTGAAAGATAATTCATGATATAATAAATTATGGAATATAGAATCCAGAAAAAAATAATGAGTGTAAAGCAGTTTTTAAAATTAAACCCTTCAGAACGAATTAACACAATGAACAAACTTCTGCGGGAACATATTAAAATAATGTCTGTCAATACAGGTAAAACAGAATATGAAATCTATCAATGCTACCTTAAAATTAATCGCAAAGGAAATCCATAGATTTTCTACAGATACTCAATATGATATAAAATCTTCTCTTATTGGCGGTCAAGCGATTATTTCTTATGGAATTCCAAGAACATCTTTGGACATAGATATATGTATGGTTATAATGGATAATAAAAATAATTACATTGATGGTAAAAAATTTACAGATTTTCTTTTAAAGGAATTACCAGATTTTAACATAAAATTTCATAGGGGAACCGATATAGAAGATTCTTTGAAACATGATTTTATAAGATTACAGCATAAAAAAAACATTTACCCGATTATTGATATTATTTTTGCAAATTATAAATGGGAAATAGAAAGCATAAAGGAATCCATTAAAGTAAAAAACATTCCAATCCCTGTCTTACCTAAAAAATATCTTATTGCCATGAAATTAAAAGCAGGTGGTTTAAAGGATATCCTCGACATTAATGATTTGTTTCAATTAATGAGCAAAAAAGAGAAACAAGAAGTTTTTGATTTAACAGTATATCTGAGAATTGATAAAAAATTAAGAAAAATTGTAAATATAAACAGCCTTTAAGAACTATTCTGAAAAAAAACAATAAAAATGCCTTTGTTAAAAAAAATGGGAAAAACAATACAGGTTTGTGGAACAGGCTCGGGTGTGGGAAAAAGTGTAATTGTTGCAGGACTATGCAGAATTTTCTTCAAAGATGGGCATAAAGTAAGCCCGTTCAAGGCACAGAACATGGCCCTTAATTCTTTTGTCACAAAAGAAGGCGGGGAAATCGGAAGGTCCCAGGCAAACCAGGCTTTTGCCTGCGACGTAGAACCGGACGTGGACATGAATCCCATACTCCTTAAACCAAACAGCGATACAGGCTCCCAGGTCATACTTCTTGGAAAACCCATAGGAAATACCGATGCAGTAGAGTACATAAATTTAAAAAAAAGACTCAAAAAGGAAGTCCGAAAGGCTTTTGACAGGCTAAAGGAAAATTATGAAATAATCGTCATTGAAGGTGCAGGAAGTCCCGCAGAAATAAATCTTAAATCCCACGACATCGTAAACATGAAAATGGCTGAATATGCAGGCGCACCTGTAATACTTGTGGGTGACATTGATAAAGGCGGGGTTTTTGCATGGCTCATCGGAACGTTGCAACTCCTGACAAAAAAAGAGAGACAAAGAGTAAAAGGGATTATCATAAACAAGTTCAGAGGGGATAAAAAACTTCTTGACAGCGGAATTGATTTTCTTGAAAAAAAAACAGGAATAAAAGTTTTGGGGGTTGTCCCGTATTTTAAGGACGTAAAAATACCCGAGGAAGATTCCGTATATTTTGAAAACCATAAAAATCCTGATGAAACGTCTGATAAAAAAATTCAAATTGACGTGGTTTTGTTACCCCGTATATCAAACTTTACTGATTTTGATGCCCTTTCTTCTGAAAAAGACGTTCAGGTAAGATACGTAAAAACCGCGGAAGACGTTGTTCACCCTGATGTCATAATCATTCCCGGGACAAAAAGCACGATTTCAGACCTTAAATTTCTCAGAGAATCAGGGATTGCCGATAAAATAATGTCTTTTTATGGAGCAGGAGATACTGTTATTTTGGGAATTTGCGGAGGGTTCCAGATGCTCGGGGAAAAAATATACGATAAGCATTTCATTGAATCACCTGAAGGCGAAATTAACGGGCTGGGACTCCTGCCTCTGGAAACAACCATGGAAAAAGAAAAAAATCTGTCCAGAACAAAAGCCAGAAGTTTCATGGGAAGTAATATTACCGGCTATGAAATACACCATGGAAGAACCATTTATCATAAAAAATCCAGGAGTTTTTCATCTGTTTTTGAAAAAAACGGGAAAAAGGTTGATTACGCGGATGGAGCAATATCCAAAAACGTTTACGGGACGTACGTACATGGTGTTTTTGATGCAGATGAATTCAGAAAAGAATTTTTAAATCTCATAAGAAGAAAGAAAGGGATTTCTCCGCTGAAACAGAAAAACACGTTTGACCTTGATAAAGAGTATGACAGGCTTGCAGAAATTTTAAGAGAGAATTTGGACGTTGATTATATTTATCGGGTCATTAATTCATGGCAGACATTATGACAAACAAAAAACTGATAAGGTGGATTATATACATTGCGGGTTTATTTTTAATAGTCATGGCTATTGGCTTGATTTGTCTCTCAATAGGGCCCACGTTTATACCAATAAAGGATATTATTGCGGCTCTTAAAAGCGGAAAAAGCTCTATTAATTATGATATTATTTTTGACATCAGACTCCCCCGGATAATTCTTGGTTTTGCTGTTGGCGGGGCGTTATCTCTTGCCGGAGTAATTTTACAGGGAATGTTTAAAAACCCTCTTGTTGAACCGTATACTCTGGGCATTTCAGGAGGCGGAGCCCTTGGTGTTTGTCTGGGAATTGTCCTTGGATTAATACAAAAAATAGGATATATTTCCTTGCCGCTATGTGGATTTTCAGGCGCCATACTTGTCATTCTTCTTGTGTACTTTCTGAGTATAAAAAAGGGCATATTAAAAATCCAGGGGCTTTTACTTACAGGCGTTATGATTAGTTTTATTTCCTCTTCTTTAATCATGCTTGTTATGGCTGTTTCAAACGTAACCAATCTTCAGGGAATTATTTTCTGGACAATGGGTTCCCTGGAACAGCCCCACTGGCTGCTTATAAAAACAATGGTTTTTATATCTCTCATCGGATTATTCGTCTCGTATCTTTTTTCCGTTAATCTTAATGCTTTTTCTCTCGGAGAGGAAGAAGCCCATCACCTCGGCGTAGATACTGAAAGAACAAAAAAATTTCTTTTCATACTTTCTTCCTTACTGACAGGAGTCGCGGTCTCAGTTTCAGGTATTATTGGTTTTGTAGGATTGGCTGTTCCGCATTTTGTCCGCAGATTTGTAGGCTCTGACCATAGAATATTACTTGCATCCTCTTTTCTTTGCGGCGCCGGGTTCTTGATAATATGTGATACGATTGCAAGAACGATTATAGCGCCAATGGAGCTTCCAGTTGGCGTCATTACGGGAATCTTAGGGGGAAGCCTGTTTGTTTATTTTCTTTCAAAAAAACCATCAATATAATAAAATAAGTTCTGGATTGCTCTTCTCGGCGATAGAGTTAAATTTAAAAGATTCTTCTTATGTCAGAATTTCAGAAAAATATGGAAAAAATTTTACTTGAGATAAATGCCCTGACCTGCGGATATGGAAACAAAATTGTGTTAAATGGCATAAATTTAACTGTTAATGAGGGTGAAATCATAGGAATTATCGGCCCGAATGGCTCAGGCAAAACAACCCTTATCCGCGCTCTTACAAAATTAATCAAACCTGTCAAGGGTGAAATACTATTGGAAAGACGGAACATATGGGAAATGGACTATAAACAATTATCCCGGAAAGTATCCGTTGTTTCCCAGCAGATTGAATCCGTCAGTATGAGCGTAGAGGACTTTGTCCTGCTTGGAAGACTTCCCTATTATAAAAGATTCCAGTTTATTGAGGCAAAAGAAGATATTGCCATAGCATACAGGTGTATGGAACTAACTGATACAATAACATTTAGAGACCGCTCCATGGAAGAAATGAGTGGTGGTGAGAGGCAGCTTGTGTTTATCGCAAAAGCCCTGGCACAGGAGCCAAAACTGCTCCTATTGGACGAGCCAACAAGCCACCTGGACATAACGCACCAGATAAAAGTCCTGGACATGGTAAAAAGACTGAACAGGGACTTTCACTTAACCGTGATAATGGTCCTGCATGATTTAAATCTTGCCGGGGAGTATAGTCAGAGGCTCGCAATGTTCAACAATGGGCAGGTATATAAAACAGGCACGCCTGAAGAAGTCCTGCAGTACCAGGCTATAGAGGACGTTTATAAAACCATCGTGGTAGTGGAAAAAAATCCTATTTCCAATAAACCTTTTGTTTTGATTGTTCCTGAAGAGGCAAGGAGAAATTCAAAAGGAAAAAATAAATTCGACAAATTCTTGAGGGGGCTATAAATAGTTTTAATTTAGTACAAGGGTGTTTACTGAATATTTACCATTTTTGAATATTTCCAATTTATAAAGTTTTATGCTAAATTTATTTCTAAATTAAAAGTGAATTTCCTTATGTTTGGGCACAGTGCACAGACGGGGTTCACTGAATATTTACATAAAAGTTGAGAAAAAATGAAAAGAGAAAAAATAAACAAAGCGGGTTTTTTTGATTTGAAAAAAGGATTTCCTGACGTTTATTATTGCTTTACTGATGGACAGGTTTCAATGGTAGTGGAAAAAAACGGTGGTATCAATACATTATGCTGCCTTGATATTTTGGAAAAGGATGGGAAAATGTATCCGGATAGAGGATATACTCCGATTATTTTTATGAAAGAAGAAAAAATTTATGAAAAAAGAGTTCTTTATGGACCTGCCGTACAGTTTATATCCACCACTATATCAAACGATGAAAAATCCGGAAGAAATATTTTCCACGTTCCGGATAGTCTGCGTCTTTATCCATCAGGATTCACAAGTCAATCATTTCGTTTTGGACACAGGACCACTTATGACATGGCAGTCATCAAAACCGACATCCTGTTTGCATTTACAAATCAATTCCCGAATCGGAAAAATCTTATTATTGCTATTAACAAGGCACATATATTCCAGGGAAAAGCTTATACATTGAAACATCAATTGGCTGAGGGTGGCGATAACATGGAAAATCCTCCTTTTAAAGAAAACCCTGAATATGAGCAAAAATGGAATTTTATCGGATTTGACAATGAATGTAATGGGTTTGTAATGGATGGCAGCATGAAGTTTTTATATGGAACAAAACCTGTATCCATATTGTTTACTTCTAATGCTCCAATAAGTTTTTCCGAGAACAAATGTAAATATTTTTTAACTATTCCCTGGGATAATATAAAGAAAATCAGACTGGGTCTGACGATTGCCGGGACACGGCAAGAAGCATTATTTAGTAGCAAAAAGGTATTCAGTGATTTTGATAAAATATTTTCAACCCATATACAGGAAAGTATTTCATATTCAGAAAAAAGTACTACGTTAAAAGCATTGGATTTCCCTGACGTTCATACGTTCAGTAAAACATCCCCATCATTTCTAAAATCAATGCTTCTTGCTGAAACACAGACTGAATTATGTATCAGGGCCGCTACACATAAGTACGGTTTTTTTAATCTTTGGGACCAGGTGTGGCCTGCAAAAGCTTTTTTGCTGATGGGCGATTATGAAACAGCCAAAAAGCTTATTCTATATCCATTATCACTTTTAAGCGGGAAAGAAAAAAAATATGAATTTATCTATTTTGCTCTATTTGAAATTCTTATATCAGAGGATATCATTGCCATTTCTGCAGACCGGAATTTTGAAAATGAAATTTATGGGCACCTGAAACGTCTGTTTATTGAATATTTGGCACGTTCCGGACAAAATGGTTTTCTTAGTGCTGATGGAGCCTGCGGGGTGGATGACCCTGCTGAAATTGGAATTAATGGTAACGTATTACCATGTTGCCTTAATTCCCTGTGGTATGATGCCTGCCGTGCCATGGAAAACTTGGCATTAAGAAATGGGGACACAGAAATATCTCAACAAGCAGAAAAACAATGGCAACTGATTCAGAAGAATTATCTGAATACCTTTTATAATCCTGACCATGGATATTTGTATTCATCAGTAGAAGCAGGGACAGGACAAAAAATTTCAACCTTTCAAAATACAGCCACGCTCGGGATGGATTTTGCCTATGGTGAAAGATTACTTTACCCGTGCATAAAAACAATCTCAAGGTTTCAATCAGAACAATTATATCATCCTGCGGGACGTAGCGCTATCCCTTACTGGGATGAGGCACATGAAATGTGGAAAAACGTTATTATGCTTCAGCACGCTGCACATGAAATGCGTACACAACAAACAGCCGGCTGTTCAGAAGAAATAGAAAGGATGATGAAGGTATATCTTTACCATTTTAACAAGAACAAGGCACAGATTGAAAGCCTTAATCTTACGGATGCAGAAGGCGATATCACCCAGCGAGCAAACTGGCAGGCATTTGGAATAAGGGCGGTTTATTCAGGTATATTTGAAACACTGATTGGTATTCAATGCGACATTGGCGGATTTGAATACGTACCTTGTGCAATATCCGGAGGCATGAACGTTTCAAATTTTAAATTCCGTAAAGGTAAATGGAACATCAATATAAAAGGAAAAGGCAGTTACGTATCAAAATTTATCATTGATGGTAAACAGTTTCATGGAACAATGAAAATTCCGTCTGAATATCTGAATGATGATAAAACGCATTCTTTAGCGGTCACACGGGGAACAGCAGATTTTAAAACACCGGTACTTCTTAAAGCGATTGGAGCGGAAATCTGTAGTTTTACGTCAAAACAAAAAGAAATTTATTTTACGGTAAAACAGGACGTTCATACCAGTCTGAAGATACATTCGCCAGTTAAACCTGAAATAACCCTGAATGGAAAAATAATTAAAATTGAGTGGTATGATAAAAATAACGTATCCTGGTGTGATGCATTGATTAGAAAAGGGGAAATTATTTCAATCAAAATATAAGAACCCTGAAGAGGCAAGGAGAAAAAAATGAAAAAAAAGATAATCTTTATTATAGGCGGGGCACGAAGCGGAAAAAGCAGTTTTGCGGTTGCCCTGGCAAATAAAATTTCCAAAAACGTTTCCTTTATCGCAACGTGTAATCCACAGGACAGGGAAATGAAAGAAAGAGTCCTGAATCATAAAAAAATCAGGCCTGCAAAATGGAAAACCATTGAGGAATATTATAATCTTTCATTGGCTTTGGAAAAAATCACCTCTGCAAAATCTGTCATTATTGATTGTCTTACTCTATGGGTATCAAATCTGATGATGAAAAAGTACAAAGAAAAAAACATAATGGAAGAGGCGAACAAAATAATGGAATCTGCCAAAAAAATAAATTCCTCCGTGATAATCGTTTCTACAGAAGTAGGTTCCGGAATAGTCCCAACCAATAAAATTGCAAGAGAATTCAGGGATATAATGGGCAGGGTTCACCAGACTATTGCAAAAAAAAGTGATGAGGTATATCTTATGACTGCCGGCATACCGGTAAAAATTAAGAATAAATAATTAAAGACAGTCCAAACTTATTTTAAAAAGGAGAAAGAAATGGAAAAAATGGAAAAAATAAAAAAGGGGGTAGGAGAATTAAATAAAACCGTTATGGAAAAAACACAAAAACATCTTGATAACCTCACCAAACCCCAGGGAAGCCTTGGAAGGCTTGAAGAAATTGCAAAACAGGTAGCAGGGATAACAGAAAAAGAATATCCCAAAATTGAAAAAAAGACTGTTTTTACTTTGGCAGGAGACCATGGAATTGTAGAAGAAAACGTCAGCGCATATCCCCAGGAAGTAACCCCCCAGATGGTCTATAACTTCCTTGGCGGCGGTGCAGGAATAAATGTCATTTCAAAATATACAGGCTGCAAGGTTATAGTTGTTGACATAGGTGTAAAGGAAAAGATTAAAAGCGACAGTCCAAATTTTAAAGACAAAAAAATAAATTTCGGAACAAAAAATTTCTTTAAAGAAGATGCAATGACAAAACAGGAGGCAATAAAATCCATAGAGACAGGCATTGAACTTGTGGAAGACGAGATTAAAAACGGACTTGATATTGTTGGAACAGGAGAAATGGGAATAGGAAATACAACCCCGTCTTCAGCAATTACAGCATTTGTGACAGGCAAATCTGTGAAAATTGTCACTGGAAGAGGCACGGGCATTGATGATACATTGCTAAACAACAAGATACGGGTTATCAAGGAAGGACTAAAAAAAAGAAAACCAAATTCCAAAGATGGTATTGACATACTTTCAAAAATAGGGGGATTTGAGATTGGCGGCATGACAGGAATTATTCTTGCCGGCGCCTACTTCAGGATTCCTATCGTCATAGATGGATTTATTTCCGGCGCGGCAGCGCTGCTTGCAGCACTTATTGAGCCAAAAGTCAGGGATTTCATCATTGCAAGCCACTATTCAGTAGAACCCGGTCATAAAATAATACTTGATTATCTTGGGTTAAAGCCTCTTTTCAATCTTGACATGAGACTCGGTGAAGGAACAGGTGCTGCTCTTGGTATAGGTTTTGTCGACGTGAGTCTGAAAATACTTAATGAAATGGCGACCTTTGAAAGTGCCAGCGTCTCAAAAAAAATTTAGATAACCTCTAACTCATCATGGCTGCCAAGTGCCGGAAATTCATTATGCGGTTCAGTCTGGTACCAGTACGCTACTGAGGATATGTCATCCTGCAAGGGAAGATACCTGCCTCCACTGCGCCAGCCAATTGCCTGGATGATTACCTTGATGTCTTTTTTGAAACGGATAGGATCCATTATATGAAACCTGTAAAGTATGTGCCTGTTACCAGGTTTTCCATCACAGATGCCTGAGGGATATCCAAGAAATGGAGCACTAAAATTCTGCCCAAAGCCCCATGCTCCTCCAAAATAGTCTTCAGTCCCTGTTCCACAGATTGTGGGAAATTCCTTATCTCCATCCAAAAATATTTTTATTTCCCCTTCACCCCACCATCCGCTGTTATTCTGCTGCCAGGCAATCCCTGTTCCAACATAGTGGCCCTGTCCCTTAACGTTGTCAAGAATAACGTAATCCTCCATATAGATTAGAGGATTTTTTCTTCTAAACTGAGCATGAAAATATGCTTCGTCATTATCTATTTGGGTTAAAGCATACGTTATTGCATAAAAGAATCCACCCTGGTCAAAAGGAGCCCTGTTTTCAACAGTTATTTTGGCGTGTTTTTTAAATGGCATAGGGAAGTAACAATTAAACCCTCCTGAAGGATTTACGTTGATTGGAATTGAAAGTATGTTAGTCCTGGTATTAAAGCCATTACAAAAAAAATCCCCAACGGGCACTTCAACACTTGGATTTTTTTCATTATCCCAGTAAATACGGATTATCAAATCCCTGTATACCTTGCTGTCAACGGTTATCCATATATGCTGGATACAGCCCTGCCCGTCAATATCCATAATTGTCGTGGTGCTTTTTGAAGGAAGGGTAATACAGGGACGGACCTTCCATTTTTTTCCAAGGTCTCTTGCACAAGAATTAGGTCCATCCCACTTCTGTCCTATTTTAACAACTTCCTCCTGGGGTATATCTGAAACTTCTGCCATTCCACCCAGGCCTTTTTCTCCATAAACGTTTTCTGCGGTTATTATTCTTGTTTCTGCATCTGACAACCTTGCTATATTGGCAAATCCGTTATTAATACCATTGAATTTCATATTGATTTCCTTTAACTCAACCGCCGGGAAGTCCCCGGTCTGACAGGGCGGAGATGAAAGGCGGTCTTTGAGTTTATTTTCAGTTATGCTATGATTATATTGGTAATATATAATATTAGCAAATATAAAATATCCTATTCTAATTTATGTTGTTCTCTAATTATTCTTTTCTCAATTACGGCACTCGAAACTCCAAAAACTCTACATATGGAACTTGCGATGTACTCCCTTGCCGCATCCCCGGATTTTTCCCAATCCATAAAACCTGCTTCCTTAGCTTTTCTATATGCCTGATACAATTCCTGCTTTAATCTGTCAGTTGGAACAAGCAGTCGTCCGGCAAATTCATAGGCATGCTGCTCAATGTAAGCATATTGGTCTTCTGGCATAAATTGAACAAATTCAATCCATTCTTTAATAGAGGCATGATTAATACTTTTATAAATATCTTTATGAAGGATAAAATGCCCAAGAATTTCTTCAATGTCTATTGGAACTTTACCCGAAGGCCAGGAAATAGAACGAACCCGATCAGCCTCATTCCATGCTTCCTCTGGAGTAATAAATGGCGCCTTAAAACTTTGTAGCTCCATTAATCATGTCCGCCTTTTCTTATTTTTTCTGCAATGCGCTTCATTTCTTCAGGTGTAGGTTTCTGGCCACGCAATGTACGAAAAAATGCAGGCAAAGATTTTTTAAGTTCTTGATCAGAAAGTATATCTTTAGGCACAATACCTTGTGCTACTGCAGCGAGATCAAAAAATCTATACCAATTATCTGTGCCTTCCTGAAGACCAAGAGCTATGGCATATCGTTCAAGAATTTCGTGATTTTTAGGTGGAAATATTGCACCTCGTTCCATACGGCTGATATTTGCCGGATCAGCATGAGCTTTTCGACAAAATTCCCGCAAAGTCAAATGTTCTAGCTGCCGCAAGGATTCAAAAAATCGTCCAAACGTATCTGTCTGAATTTTAGTCATATTTCCCCCTTTTGTATTGTTGTGATAATTATACAACATAAATACATACGTATCAAGTAAATTGAAAAAATATTCCTTAAAAAAGTGTTAAGAATGTGCTCGGAATATACCTACTAATCGGAGGGTGAGGGATTTGAGCGCCCCTCGCTCCCACTACGCTCGGGGTCGGCCATTTCCGCCACACTACTTGTCGGACAAGCGCTGTGAATTGTTACGCCTACTCACAATTCACTTACTTCGCTCAAGTTCAAATCCCTTTTCAATGAAGATTACTAATCGGAGGGTGAGGGATTTGAACCCCCATGTCCGAAAAGGACGGCGGATTTCAAGTCCGCTGACTTACCGTTAGCCTAACCCTCCAGGCTGTTTAATCTTTAACAATTTTTAGCCTATCTATACCATATTGGTTAATTTCATCTATCCAGTCATTAATACATTCATTTAATTTTTTAAACCGCTCATCCCTGTTCATTTTTTTGATTTTTTCTATTCCATATTTTTTGTAAAAATCTCGTTCGCCAAGACGGTTAATTAGTTCATCCCAAAAAGTTTCTTTATCATATTCTTCAATTAATTCTTGTATGTCAGTTTCCTCTTCAAATATTCTTGTTGGATAAAATTTTCTCTTTTCGCTTTCTTCATCATCAACATATTTATCAAATCCAAACTGTTTAGCAAAAGAAAAAATATAATCTTCCATTTCCTCATATTTTTTAATTTGTTCCTCTGTACGATGAGCATTTGCCATCCAATTCCCGAAATATGTCACCTTTAATAAAATCTCAAATTGTTCTTTGGTAAATTCTATTTTCATGTTTTATTCCTTAATGGGATTTTCCCTTTTTAATATATTTATCTTAATAAATTTTACTAATTATAGCATTTTCAAGAGATTTGATGGAAATGAATATTAATTTTGATACAATGATTTTTCTTGGGATAGATTTATTATGGCACAACGCAATTCTACACTTATTCTACCTGCTCAACTAATGGGGAACAGTATACAAGTACTAACTTCAGCTAACGCTGCAACTATGCTAGCATCAGGTTTAAGAAAAAAACTGGAACTTAGAGTTTTTGCCCATTTTGATAAATCATCTTCGAGTGCAAAAACCTCATCACCAACTTTTTCAATACTATATAAATTTCCAGTTGCATTTTCTTTAATGAGCCAGTTCCAAAAAGCCGGACAAAAATCCAGCCCATAGTGTAAATTTTTTGCGCTAATAAAAACATCGGCATCGAGAATATATGCCATTATTTATGTACCCCCAAATCTTGACTAAGATGATTAAAGGTCTCCATTTTTTTTACGCCAAGCAATCTAAACGATTCAGTAAACGATGTTCGCCCCTCTAATGTACTAGAGATTAGGGCTTTGGTAAAACGTTTACTCATACGTGTACCCAACGTTAAATAAAAATCACCGCCTGTTCCCCGGGGAATTGTGACTAAGCGTTTAATTTCTCGTTGATAAGCATCCTGAAATTTTTCGTCTGTAAGTTTTCCTGCATCATAGATGCGACGTAAAATTACTAGGGTACTGACCTTGAAATATTTTGCCAATCGGTTGACCTCATTTTGCAGGTCGGCAGTTTTTTTGTATTCTTGTTTCATTAAATCAAGTGGCACCAATAATTCAGCAGCCACTTGATTGCACCAGCGTTCTGTATGTTGATTTGGAACAATATCGAGTTGAGCATTGGAAACTGCGGATTGGCCTAACCAAATATGAGCAAGTTCGTGTGCCAATGTAAACATCTGTGCGGATTTGGTATCTCCTCCATTGATAAATATTAATGGAGCAAGATTATCCGCTATGGCAAATCCATGAAATTCTTCAGGGTCCAGGTGTCTATGGTTATTGTTATTAACTACACTATTGCACATTACCAAAATACCAACATTATTTGCCTGCTCAATAAAATGCCGAAGTGCATCTGTCCATGTTAACATCTGGTGCCGTTCCTCTACATCAAAGTTTAGTATGTTACGAATTTTTGTCGCTGTCAAAATAATGTTATCGTCCAAACGGATAGAACCAACAAGACTCAATGGTTTTTCACCGGCAAAACGGGCATAATCTCTGTACCATTCTTGACGTTGCTGACAGATATATATAGTATCCAACAAATCAGGAGATGGATGGCTGAAACCTTTTTTTTCAATTGTGCGAAAATCAGGAATTGGTATTTTCTCAACAGGTGGTTCTTGAAGAAAGAAATAACCCACAGGCGTGTGTGTGGCTTTGGCAAAAGATTCAATCTGTTTTAGGGTTGGATATGTTTCGCCACGTCCCCAAGCCAATAATTTTGGAAATTTGCGTTCTAAATCAGTAACAACATACCCAGCACGTTCATAAGCCCAGCGTATAAGATTAGGATTAATTTCAACCCGATTCATCTTTATATTTTATCTTTTAATTGTAATTACATCAATCATTCTTTTTATTCCTCATCATTTAAGCAAAATTAACATTATCTGTTCGGAAGAAATCAGTATTGCTTTTGCAACATTTTCTAATTCATATTTTGTATGATGTTTTATCCTTTTTTGAAATTGCCTCTGGTGTCCAATAACATATTATTTTATTACAAAATTTCGTTCTCTTCCTGTTTTTATATATCATGAAAAAGAATTACTTGGATATGTTATATTCTTTTCTTATCTCCAAATGCAATCTTAAATCGTATATGAGGATTCCAGAATTTGACTTTGCGTGGTTCAAAATATTCAGGGTCAAATTTTCCACCTGTCCATGTAAGCATTTCTTCATGTTGTTCGTGATAAGAATTATTGATGGCTTCCAAAAATTCAAAATATCCGCCTATTCCCCCACAATCTTCAGGTGGGCAGGCTCTTTCACCAGCAATGCATACAGGGTATTTCACTCCATCTTTTTTAGGCAATATTTTCTCCAAAATTATGGTATGTTGCCAGTTATCACCAAAATCATATAGATAATCGGCTTTTGTGTTATTCAGAGAAAAGTAATCTAAAATATTAAGATTCCATCCTGGTAATAAGGGACATTCCGTTTCTTCTATTAGGTCTTCTTCATCAGGAATACCTATCCGCACTACATTGCTGGTTTTAGGGTTAACTATCTTAAATTCGTGAAGATGATAATCTTTCCATGGCATTACATCCTGAATTGCAATATGCAAATCCCAGAAAGAATAGGATTCAGGAACATGAATTTGACGCCAAATCAAAGGATTGATTTCATTCAATGTAACTCTAAACTGGTACACCCGCATAAATTTTTTCTTTTGCATTGTAGTGAATTATTTTATCATAAAATATATTTTTCTTTATATATTTTTTTAATTCTACAAATTTTCATTTCAATAATTCCGGTAGTTGTAAATCAATAAGGTCCGTACAGACATTCAGGTTTTTAACTTTTCTACGATTGTATTCCACACACCGGGGTCTTCGTCAGCCAAAACCCATATTGAGATACCAGATATGTTTTTTTCCAAAACAATGTCTAATAAACAAGAAAAACTGTCCTTATTAGAAAACCAAATCTCTTTTGGTTTACCACAATCGGTAGTATAGTTAAAATGAAATTCGCAGTGTTCTTTATCCCAAATGGGCTTAATTTTATATTTTGTGGAAATCTCTTCTATTTCCCGGAAACTACGACCGAAATGTTTACCTTCGCCGGAAAGGTCCCAATCATAACCGTAAGTCGGCAGTCCCATATAAAGTTTTTTTGTGGGAATAACTGAAATAGCGTATTCCATAACCTTTTTCGCCCAGGAATAAGCAGAAATAGGTCCAGGGCATGAATATGCCGGATGGTTTTGGTCATAGTGATGAGCGACAATTAGAATTAGCCAGTAGAAGTATACTATCCAGATAATAAAAAAGGAGGTCTGGATGGTAACAAACCAACAGGTGGAGGTTCTAATGAAGGAAATGAAGAAACATAAGAATTTGACGATAGCAGCAGCGAAATCAGGGATGAGTTGGAATACAGCACACAAGTATCAGTATCTTAAAAAATTACCCAGCCAATGTGCTGTGCCGCATACCTGGCGAACAAGGAAAGGTCCGTTTGACGATATTTGGGAAGAAGTAAAGGAATATTTGAAAACCGATGCCGGATTTGAGAGTAAAAGTTTATTTGTGCATCTGCAACGGAAGTATCCTGGACGTTTTCAAGACGGTCAGCTTCGGACATTACAACGGAAAATAAAGATATGGCGTGCAACTGAAGGCCCGCAAAAAGAAGTTTTTTTTCCTCAAGAACATATTCCTGGCAAGATTGGCGAATCAGATTTTACCAATATGAATGAATTGGAGATAACCATTGGCAAGGAATTATTTCCGCATCTTATTTACCACTTTGTTTTACCGTATTCTAACTGGGAAACAGGAATGATATGTTTTGGAGAAAGTTATGAAAGTTTAAGCGAGGGATTCCAGAATGCTGTATGGGAACTGGGCGGAGTGCCCGAATATCATCGGACAGACCGATTATCAGCTGCCATCAACAAAGAATGCAGCAGAGAAGAATTCACAGTTAGATACGAAGGATTATTAAGGCATTATGGAATACAGGCCAAACCGACACAAGCCGGAAAAGCCCATGAGAAGGGAGACGTTGAACAACGACATTATCGGTTAAAGAACGCAGTGAATCAGGCTCTTTTATTTCGGGGCAGCAGGGATTTTGTTGATAGAACGGATTATCAGGATTTTCTTCAACATCTGTTTGCTCAATTAAACGCAGGCCGACAGAAACGGTTGGAAGATGAATACGCTGTGTTAAAAGCATTACCGGCTCGCAGATTGGATGATAGCTTAAGAATCAGAGTAAAAGTAGGTCCTGGTAGCACCATCCGCGTTTTACACAACACATATTCTGTGGATAGCCGATTAATCGGAGAAATGGTTGAAGTACGGGCAACAGCAGATTATTTGTTTATTTGGTACGGACAAAAGCAGGTAGACACATTTCCACGATTACGGGGTGAATATAAATATGCTATTCAGTACCGGCATATTATTGATTGGTTGATAAGAAAACCCGGAGCATTTGAACAATACAGGTACAGGGAATCTTTGTTTCCGACAACCATCTTTAGAATGGCTTATGATTCTTTACGACGGAATCATCCGGCCAATGCTCATAAACGTTATCTGGCGATTCTGCATTTAGCAGCGCATGAGAGCGAGTCAGGCGTCGGGCAGATTCTTCGGATATTTATGGAGAATGGAAAAGAACTCTCTGTTGAAAATATCCGGCAAGCGTTGGCAGAAAAACAGGTACAGGCTCCTGTTCCGGATATCGGACCGATATCAATTAATTTGGCAGAGTATGATGAAATCCTGCAAGAACAGGAGGTATTGATATGACCCATACACTGCCAATAAATTCTCGGTTAATAACGTTGCTCAGAGATTTGCACCTGCCGGCATTTCGGGAATCGTATGAGGAATTGGCCAAAACCGCAGAAAAAGAATCGTTGTCATATCCTAAATATCTTCTGGCATTAACCGAGCGGGAGTCGGAACAACGACAACAAAGAAAGATTCAACGATTATTGCGGGAATCCAGGTTGCCTCTGGAAAAAACATTCCGGTCGTTTGACCTGAAACGAATACCGGTTCCAGTCCAATGTATTGTGAACAATCTTTTGGATGGTTCTTTTGTTGACCGGAAAGAAAACATTCTGGCGTTTGGAAATCCAGGTAGCGGTAAAACTCATCTTCTTTGTGCTATCGGTCAAGAACTGATTCAACACGGCAGGCCGGTCTATTTTACAACCTGTAGTTTGTTGGTGCAGGATCTGCTCATTGGAAAACGGAACTTGAAATTAGCACGGGTGTTGAAACGGCTTGCCAAATATCAGGCAGTAGTGATAGACGATATTGGCTATGTTCAACAAAACCGTGAAGAAATGGAAGTATTGTTCACTTTTCTGGCGGAACGGTATGAACGGGGTAGTGTGATGCTCACAAGTAATCTGCCTTTTTCAAAATGGGAACAAATATTTAAAGATCCTATGACCACGGCAGCGGCAATTGACCGGCTGGTTCATCATAGTATTATCCTGGAACTGGTGGACATACCCAGTTACCGGTTGGAACAGGCAAAGAAAAAAGGCGGTAAACCAGAACGCCGAAAGGAGGGAAAAGTAACTTTATTGTGAGGCAACAGGCAACGTATGGTAACATTTATGATGAGTCAATACGATAATTGTCTTCAAGAACAACTTTTAAACAATGAAAAAAAACAGAATAAGACAAATGGCAAGTTTTAATTGTCGTCAAGAACAATTCTAATTGTCGTTAATCAGCCGTTTTAATTTTCTGCAGGTTTCTCTCAATATTTTCACCTCCTCTATCTTGAGGTATTTTTCTTCGTCCAATATCCATGAATATGTCATTTTGCTTGTTCATAGTTCATCGGAAAGATGAACCATATAGAAAAATCAAGAGATTCAGGGTATTTAAGGTTTTCGACGGAATTTATCAGGAGCTGAAAAAACAAAAGAAACATGATAAACAAGGAATTTTGATGATTTTCAAAAGATATGTTTCTTATAGAAAAGAAAAAAAATTTGACAACGGAAATATAGTGTATTATTCTAAATACATTCTAAAGAGTTCACACTTCCGATGAAAGGTGAACTACAATCTTAATCAATGTAGTTAAACTTAAATTTATCAATCAGAAGAGTTAATATCCTTATATAATTTTTGTTCATTAGCGGGTTTTTGCTTGATTTTTTTGTTGAATTCAAAATACACCAAATTGAATAAAGCGGATTTAAGCTGAGTTTTTAATTTTTCATTATCTACCAATCTTTTATAAAATTTCATATTGCTATTGAGAAGTTTTGTTATCTCCTGATTAAAATATTTATCAAAAATAGTTTTTACATTTTCCTTAGAATTATATTCCATCTTATTAACTAATTCTTTATTTTGCAGCAGATTATCTTTAACTCTATTTAAAAACACCTTATCATCATCTGTAAAGTCCGTACCGAAAGCATCGTTAAGGTCTTTAAGAATCTTTGACAATTTTGTATTAATATCCGGTGCATAATTTCCAACTCCATCAGACATTGGTATCAGTTCACCTTCAGATTGAAGTTTAATCTCTTTCAATCCTTTATGAACAACCTTATAAGAATCTATATCAACATCTTCCAAAACATTGAATGGTAAGGGGTTATTTATTGTTGGCAATTTTTTGCTTAGGAATTTATTAAACACATACATTTTTTCTAGATTAACATCTGAGAATGGAATTAATTGAGACAAAAAGGAATATATGCTTTGATACCGTTTCAGTGTTTTTTTAAACTCTACTTGTTCTTTTTTACTTTTTCCCCTAAATTCATCAATTACTGGGTTTAAAAGATTATGCAATTTTGGCTGTGGCTCTCCCTTTTTCAACGATTTAATAAAAGCATCAATATCAGACTGATCAAAAATCTGGTAATCAAGTAATTTTTCTTCTAATTCATACAATTTGTGAGGGTCGGTTCCTTCTTTTAAATAAGTGGCTTCATAATATGGCTGGAATGCTTTTTGAATTACTTCTGTTTTATTGGCAAAATCCAAAATAAGAGTATCGTTTTTGTAAGGATGAATTCTATTTGCCCTGCATAATGTCTGAACTGCTGTAATACCATTAAGCATTTTATCAATGTATATTGTATGTAGTAGAGGTTGATCAAAACCAGTTTGATATTTATTTGCCACGATTAAAATTTTATATGGATTTCCGCTATATGTTTCCTCTCCAAATGCATTCTCTATTGTTTTTTTCGGAGGCAAGTCATTCATTGAATTTTCTGTATATTCCTGTTCATCATGCTTTACAACACCTGTGAAGGCTACCAATGTTTTAATTGGCAAATTATTTTCTTTTATTACTTTATCAAACGCTTTCTTATATAAAACAGCATGTAATCTAGACCTTGTAACAACCATTGCCCTTGCTTTTCCTTGAATCTTATATATAGTAGAATTCATAAAATGGTCAAGCATGACTTCAGTTTTTTTCATGATCGCATGGGGATGTTTCTCTACAAAATTCCTGAGAATCTTTTTTGCTTTTTTTTCATCATATTCTGGATCCTCTTGTGTCTTTTTAACAAGTTTGAAATAAGTTGCATACGTTAAGTAATACTTTAATACATCTAAAATAAATCCTTCTTCTATGGCTTGTTTCATTGAATATGTATGAAACGGATGGAATTCCCCTTTTTCATCTTTTACTCCGAACATTTCAAGGGTTTTGTTTTTGGGCGTTGCAGTAAATGCAAAGAAACTTATGTTTTTCAAATTTCTATAAGATTCAATTTCCTCGAGAATTTCATTTTCAATTTCTTCATCAACATCCCTTTCCATTGCTTCTGCTTCTTCTAAACTGCTTGTGCTTAGAATCTGCTTCATCTTTCTTGCCAAAATACCTGCTTGAGAAGAGTGAGCTTCATCAATAATTACTCCATATTTTCTCTTTGGTAAATCCTTAACTTCTTCTAAAATATAAGGAAATTTCTGTAATGTCGTTACAATAATATTGCTTCCTGTTTTCAGAGCTTCTTTTAGATCTTGTGATGTCTTTTTCTCATCAATTACATCCACAATTCCTTTTACTTTTTCAATTGCTTGAACCTGTCTTTGTAATTGCTTGTCTATTACTTTTCTGTCAGAAATAACAATAACCATGTCATATACTCTTTCATCTTCATTGTTGAATTTATTGATTAAACCATGTGCAAGCCATGCAATAGTTTTGGTTTTTCCGCTTCCTCCACTATGTTCTATGAGATAATTTTTACTTGGGGTAGCATCTGCAAGTAATTTGTTTGTACAATCTAATTGATGATATCTTGGAAAAATTGGTTTTAACTCTTCTTCTGTCTCCATATAAATAAAATTGGCAATAAGTCTTGATAGTTTGTTTATTTGTAAAATATCATTGTATAAGTAGGAAGTTTTGTAATCATTCTGAACTTCCGGATTTTCCAAAGCTTTGTTAAAAGGCAAAAATTTTGTTTTCCATCCTTCTAATTTAGTAGTCATGAATATTTTTTCATCGCTCATGGCAAAATGGACAAAACAATTTTGAAAGATTTTTTCTCTTGAGTCTCTGTCTTCTTTATACTGCTTTATTGCTTTTTCCACCCCTTGTGAAAATGTATCTTTGAGTTCTATGGTAATTATTGGTAATCCATTGATAAAAATGACTAAATCCAGTCTTTTGCTTAGTTCTTTTTTTTCATATTCCAGTTCATCTATGACTGAAAAAATATTTTTCTCAAATTTTTCAAAAAGATCAGGATTTTTCTTGTTGTTTGGTTTTGGATAGAAAAGATGAAATTGACATCCAACATCTTTAAAGCCATTTCTTAAGATATTAATTGTGCCTTTCTTATCAATTTCAGTTACAAGTCTATAAAAAAACTTTTGTTTTGATTTATCTCCATAAACCCTTTGGAATTTTTTCCATTCTTTTTCTTGGGTATCCTGGATAAACTTTAATGTTAATTCTGGGTCCAAACAGATTGTTTTATCATAGTTATGAGTTCCTCTTTTATGGTAGCCAGTGCTAATCAAGTGAGCAATAATATCGTTTTGAAATACTTTTTCTCGGGTATCAGTTGCCATTTTCTGCCCCTATAATGAATTATAATAATCTTTTATTTTTTTTGCCATTAATTTTCTCCTTTTTTCAAGAAAATCTTGAAATTGTTCAAATTCCATATTTCTCGTATCATCTGGTACACAATTGTCTCTGAAATTTTCTAATAATATCTGTTTATCGGTTATTCCTCCATATTTTAATTCAGAGCCTTCACATTGTCTAAACACATCTAAAAGATATTCTTTTGGGGGCTTTTTACCAATTTTGATATTTATCTCTGATTGCGTATAAGAATAATTTGCAATTTGATTATAATCACTTCGTTTAAATCCTTTAGATTTCAAATAATCTCTTGGGAAAATATGATGAATATCGCCTCTTTGAGATATTAAATCTTTTACCGTAATATCTTTTGAAAGAAAGCCTTTTTCATTGAATTTCACCTGTGCTGCAAGAAAGACGTTGAAATAAGGACTACTAGATACTGGAGTTTTTAGACTTTGTATTAAGGCAGAATCCCAAAAAGCGTCAGAAAGCTGAGCATTTTCAATTTCTTTTAAGAATTCTTCGAATTTTCTGGAGGATATATTTCTAATATCAAAATCAAATTGAGATTCTGGGGAACTAGAATATCTTTCGGTCAAAATACTTAAAACAAACCATTTTCTAACATATTTTTCAATTTCTGCAGGGTTATAATTCTGAGACCGCAATTTTAAATATAATATGTAAGCAAAATTTAGCGCGTTAGTAGAACGAATCATATCTGAAGAAATAAAACCGGCAGATTTTATGATCATGATAAATCTTTTAAAGTTGGTTTCATTAATAAAATTTAGAATCCCTTCTTTTAGTTTTTCAAAAGATTCTTTAACTATTTTTTCTTCATACGATCTTGTTTCAAAATTTCTTCCAGAAAGTAAACTAACCAAATCGGCTAATTTACCCCTATTAAATTCTGACGTAAAAGCGACCCTCAATAAATCTGAATATCCTGGTTCATAAAGATCTTCATTTTCATCTTTCAGCCAAGATATTTTTTGAAATAAATCGGTATCAGCAAATTCTTTATCACCTTCTTTAATAGAATCAAAAAATTCAGGAGCCCTAGTAAGATGACAAAAAAAGTCAACACATTTCCTTAAGATTGTTCCGTTGTAAGTTTCATTTGAAGCTACTTTAGACATTGCGAAATCTGCTTGATTTAAGGGAACGCCTTCAGAATTTATTCTTATAAAAATCTCAGTTACGACTTCAATATCCAAATCATGTTCTAACTCTATTAATCCTATAGGTCTACTCATTATTTTCTTAAGATTTTCAAGAGAATCTTCAATTTTATCTTTATTAACAGACTGGTTTTTTTTACAATATTCTGTAATTACTTTGCTTAATCTAGACTCTCCTTTTATTATAGAACTTATATCATGTATCCAAGCAACATCTTTTTGTATTGCAGAGTTTAAAACTTCAAATTTTTCTGTTATTGGATTAAAGGAGACAATAATTTTTTGTTTTTGATATTCCTTATTTACAACTTCCTGCCCAAGAATAGAAGTAATTAGAGACATTACCCTTTGTTGTCCATCTATTAATATCTTTTTTCCTTCAGAGCTTTTTCCATCTTTTAGTTTAATACTAGGATTTTTCCAAACTATCAAATACCCTATAGGATATCCTTGATATAATGAATCTAATAAATTTCTAACTTTAGTAGAATCCCAAACAAAAGGCCTTTGAATTTCTGGAATAGCTATTTCTTTTGAAAGATACCAATTCAAGATTATTGCTACTGGGAAATTATTAACCGAATATTTTTGAACAAGTTCCATTATGCAATTGCCTCCTGAATATCTACCTTACCTGTAACAACATGATAGATAAGTGATTTTTTAAATTCTTCTAAAAGAGTTATTTTTTCTTCAATTTTTTGGATAGTTTTGTCTATTTTTGATGTTGCTTTATCAAGATATTCTGCGATTTGAATTTGTTCTGATTTTGGGGGCATAGGTACTCTAATTTCTTTTATCATATCCAAACTCAATCCATCTCTAATTCCTTCCCCAGCCAACCCTCGAATGTTAAAATAATTTCTTTTAAGCCAATAAAATAAATATCGGCTATTAACTTTTATTGGGACAATAACACCAAGGGATTGGTTTCCAGTTGTTTTAATTCTTAAATAAGCTACCATGCCCTTTGTCTTTCCTTGGCCTGCAAGAGCAATAACTAAAGAATTTTTAGGTATCCATTTAGCACTGGAATTAATAAAACCCTCTTTTGAGATTAAGGAGGTTGGTTGAATTATGTCTATTTGATTGACTTCACCAGAAGCGATCCATGGGATTTCTCCATTATCCCAATAAGACTCGTTACTTCTATCAGGAGTACCACCAGAATATAATCTTGCCAAATGTTCTATCTTCCATATATCCCATCCTTCCGGTATTTTTCCAATCCAATCAATGCCTGAATCTTTCATTTTTACTTTAGGATTAAGCCCTTTTGTTACAGCATGATTGATAAGTGCAACCCTTTTTTCTTTGAGAAGTTCTATAAGAGATTTATCTTTCTCAATTAAAATATTTATATCGGAAATTTTTTTATCTAAAAAAGAGACAATTCTTTTCTGAATTTTATTATCCAGTAAAGGTATTATAAAACTTTCTAATTGTTCGCTACTAATATTTTCCTGAGCCCCACCTTCAGCGATAAGATGAATTTGTTCTTGAATAAGATCAGAATTCAATATGTATTTAATATAATCTAAACAATTTGAAGTTTTTACTTTTCCCACTCTTTGATTCAATAATAATTTTTCTCTGGTTTCTTGAACCTGACTAACCTTTCCTATTGTAGCTCCAGTCATCGCTATTAGAACATCTTTAGAAGATATTCTAAATTCTTTCTTTGAGATTGCATACTCTAAAGGTAGTCTTTTACAATTACAAAAGTCTATAGATCCCTCTTGCATATCCCCAATTCGAATAAGTATGGATCCTTCATCAATAAAATCTTCGCTTGAAAAAGCATAACCTCCAAATATTTTATATTGATGTTTTCCCCGAGATAAACCCCATCCTTCAGGTATTTTTCCAATCCATTGAACTCCAGAGTCTTTGTATTTTGGATAAAGTTTAAGTTTCATTTTTATATTATAACTCCTCTTTTAAGAGTTTTTGTATCTCTGCTGTAACTTTATTTATATCTTTTTCAATATCATCCAGAGAACGAGGAGGAATATACTTGTAAAAATACTGCATAAAATTTATTTCATAGCCAATCTTATCCTTTTTTCTGTCCATCCATGCATCTGGATAATACGGCTTTACTTCTTTTTCAAAATATTTTTCAATATCCTGTTTTAATGAGATTTTTTCAGAATCTCTTATATTTGGATCTGGAATTTTTTTTCCTTTGGCATCCAAAACATAATCAGCATTGTCATCATGTTCAGATAAAGCAAGAATAATATTTTTAATAAAATTCTCGCTTAAATCAAATCTTTTTAATGCTTGTTTTACTTTTTCTTCAAATACATCCCAGTTTTTATACAAGTGATTTTCAATTGTTTTTAAAGCATCCATAATTGCCTGCTGATTTTTCTTGCCTTCTTCCTCTTCTTGGAGTTTTAAATCGGGATTTTCTTTCTTGCTTTCAAAAAGCTTTGCAAAAGCACTTG
>JAMDAS010000016.1 GCA_023484085.1 Candidatus Omnitrophota bacterium | reverse complement strand
AGCGACTTCAGGAATATATTGCCAATACAAAAGAAATTAAAAATATTCTAATTACTATTAGAACTTTGCAAAATAAAAATGAAAATAAAAAAGTTATAGCAAAATATTTTTCGGAACTTTCAAAAACACTTGGAAAATTTTCTAATTGTTCAGAATTCGCTTGTTTTATAAATGCCTGCGATAGTTTTTTAGATTTAGTCAAAAATGACATTATTTTACTTGAAAAAATCACACAGAGATATTTTGCGAAAAGAATCCTAAATGAAGTAGTTCCAGAAGAATGGATACAAGCAATTTTGGATTCAAACTCTGGGCGTAAAAAAGGGAAATGCGGTGAAAATAAACTTCTATATATTTTGGCTAAATATGGTTTTCAAGAAGTAACAACTTGGGAAGATTTTTTCAAAAAACAAAAATGCGTTGTTAAATTTTCAAATATTTTTAGTATAAAAAATGTTCGTAAAAATATCGGTATTAAATTGGCTACTAACAAACAAAATAAAAAATTAGATTTGATTATTAAGGTAAATAATAGACTATTTTTATGTGAAGCCAAACATTTAAACACTTCTGGCGGCGAACAAGACAAGCAAATCGCTGAATTAATCGAAATTATCGGATTGAAAGAGCAAAATAAAAATATTTCATATATCGCATTTTTAGATGGTACTTACTCCAATATTCTTTTAAGCAATAAAAATAGAGACAATAAACTGACAATACAAAGAAAAGAAATTGAAAAGTACCTACTTAACAATCCACATAATTTTTGGATAAATACCGCTGGATTTGAAGCTTTATTTGACAGTAACACCACGAACAACAGGAGGATAAATGAAAATAGGAATTGCAAGCGACCATGCAGGATTTAAGCTAAAGAAAGAGATTGTTGCCCGGCTGAAAAAAGAGGGATATGATGTTAAGGATTTTGGAGTTTTTCAATCCAAAAGGGTTGACTATCCCGATTACGGAGAAAAAGTGGCACAGGAGGTAAGCGTCGGGCATCTTCAATGGGGAATTCTTATATGCGGCACAGGGATAGGAATGGGGATTGTAGCAAATAAATTTAAAGATGTACGGGCCGCTGTCTGTAATGACCCATGCCTTGCAAAAATAGCAAGAAGCCATAATGATGCAAACATAATCTGTCTTGGCGGCAGGATTACAGGTGAAGAATATGCATGGGAGTCTGTAAAGGTGTTTCTGGAAACCCCTTTTTCAGGAGGAAGACATTACAGAAGAATAGGCAAGATAAGAAAAATAGAAAAAATCTGTGCATAGACGGATTATTTACCGGCATTCGTAGACTATTTTGCCTTTGCAGAACGTCCATAAAACCTTTCCTTTCAGCTTCCATCCGATAAATGGTGAATTTTTGCTTTTTGATAAAATATCCTTTTTTTTGTAGAGCCATTCTTTTGATGGGTCATAAATAACAAAATCTGCTTCCATACCTTCTTTTATTTCCGGGACAGGATACCCGATAATTTTATTCGGATTCACAATAAGTTTTTCAAGTAATTGGACAGGTTTTAGCCCATACTTTGTCAAGGAAAACACCATGGGAAGAGCTGTTTCAAAGCCGAGCATTCCAAATGGGGCATTTTCAAGACCGTCATCTTTTTCCTCACTGGAATGTGGTGCATGGTCAGTAACAATGGCATCTATCGTTCCATCCTTTAATCCTTCAATAAGTGCTTCTATGTCAGCCTGTTTTCTTAATGGTGGATTTACCTTTGCATTTGTCCTGTAGTTTATAAGAGCCTCTTCAGTAAGAACCAGGTGGTGGACAGTCACCTCGCAACTGAGGTTCTTAATTGTTTTTTTTGCTTCTCTTACAATCTTAACAGATTCTTCTGTTGAAAGATGCGCAAGATGAAGTTTTGCCTTTGTGAGTTTTGCCAGCTGTATGTCTCTATAAACCATAATGTTTTCTGTTTCTGCCGGTATTCCCTGTACTCCTAATTTGGTGGAAATAAACCCTTCGTTCATTACACCCGATTTTGAAAGATTTGTATCCTCGCTATGGGAGATAACAACCTTTTCAAAAATCCTGCTATATTCAAGAGCTCTTCTGAAAACAAGACTATCCATAACACAGTTGCCATCATCAGAAAATCCTATAGCTCCTGCAGAAATCATTTCACCCATTGGTGCAAGAGATAAACCCTTTCTTCCTGCCGTAATTGCCCCATAAGGTAAAATTTCAACAGGACAAAGAGATGCCCTGTCATATATATAGCGTACGGCTATTTTATTGTCTACTGGCGGCTCTGTATTCGGCTGGCAGCAGATTCTTGTGAACCCACCTTTTGCAGCAGCTCTGCTTCCTGAAAGAAGTGTTTCCTCATCTTCCCTTCCGGGTTCCCTGAGATGGCAGTGAAGGTCTGTTAATCCCGGGAACATCCAATAATCTGTTCCATCTATTACCATGGGGGGTTTTTTATTGATTTTTTTGTCAACAAGAATAATTTTTGTATTTGAAATATAAACATCTGAAATTTTATCAATATTTTGGGCAGGGTCAATAATTCTAATATTTTTTATAAGTATATCCATAGTGCTATAATAATTTTATTATTATGGGAATTGTAAAATATTTTCTTATTTTTGTCCAGTGGGCAAATATTTGACTTGATAAATCAACAGGCATAAAATAGAAATAAGGAAGGAGATAAATAAATGTGTCTTGCAGTTCCGGGTAAAATAGAAAAGATTTTTAAAGACAATCAGGCCCTGGTGGATTTCATGGGGGTAAAAAAGAAGGTGGCACTGGATTTGCTTGAAAACGTTAATACCGGAGATTTTATTATTGTGCATGCCGGTTTTGCAATCAGCAGACTAAGTGAAAAAGACGCTAATGAGACAATCGGGTACTTCAGACAGATTGCAGAAAATACTTGATAATTTCAACGATACGTCCATTTCAAAAAAACTACTTGAGAAAATAAATCTTTTTAAAAAAAACGTTTCAATAATGGAAGTATGCGGGACCCATACTGTTGCGATTTTCAGGTCAGGCATAAGATATGGACTTCCAAAAAACATCAATCTTGTATCAGGACCTGGATGCCCGGTTTGTGTAACGCCAACCGTGGAAATAGAAAAAGCCATAGGACTTGCCTGCAAAAAGAATGTTACGCTTTTTTGTTTTGGAGACATGGTAAAAGTTCCGGGTATAAATGAAACTCTTGAAACGGCAAAAGCAAAAATGGGGGCAAATGTAAAAATAATGTACAGCCCCATGGAGGCTCTTGACTATGCTGAAAGTAATAAAAAAGAGGTTGTTGTCCTTTTGGGGGTTGGTTTTGAAACAACGATACCTCTTTTTTGTTCTGTCATTACCCGTGCAAAAAACAATAAGGTAAAAAACCTGTTCTTACTTTCTGCTTTTAAGCTGGTTCCCCCTGCCCTTGATGCACTTTGTTCCTCAAAAGAGCTCAAAATTGATGGATTTATTCTCCCCGGGCATGTCAGTGCCATTATAGGTGAGGAGGCATATGTACCATTTATGGAGAAATACAGGATACCCGCTGTAATAACAGGCTTTGAGCCTGTTGATATATTAGAAGGCATATATCTTCTTGCAGGTATGATTTCAAGCGGGGAACGTCTGCTTAAAAATCAATATAAAAGGGTGGTTTCATTTGAAGGCAACCAGAAGGCACAGGCTCTTATAAATTCAGTTTTCAGACCATGTGATTCAGAATGGAGAGGGCTTGGGACTATAAAAAACAGTGGCCTGTCTCTAAGCGATGATTTCAAGGCTTTTGATGCTGAAGCTCTGATTGATTTTGACGTTCCGGACGTAAAAGACCCGAAAGGATGTCTGTGCGGGGACATTATAAAGGGCGTCCGGAAACCAATAGAATGTAAATTATACAAAAAGGTATGTACTCCTGAAAGTCCGGTTGGTCCTTGTATGGTATCAAGTGAAGGAACCTGTGCAGCTTATTACAAATACGGGGGATAAGATGGATATAAAGCATCCTGCAATTAATAAACTCAGGGAAATGCAAAGATTGACAGAAGAACAGATTGACCTGGTTTCAAAAGAAAAAGAAAAATCAGGTCTGCCATTAGGTTATCTGCTTATAAGATTCGGTCTGATGAATTTTTCAGAATGGTATGACCTTTTATTCAATGAATTCAAGGTCAATACAATAGACCTTGATACAGTAAATATTGAAAAAGAGATAATCCTTTCCCTGCCTGAATTTACGTGCAGAAAATACCAGGTACTGCCTGTTTTTAAAGACTCTAAAAAAATTATATGCGCAATGGTTGACCCGCTTGACAGGGAAGTAATAATACAAATCTCAAAAATCGCAGGAATGGATATAGAGGCAAGGCTTATAAAAGAACCGGACCTGAAGAAAAATATTGATAAATACTTTTCACAGGTTGCATTTCCGGATACAAAAGGAGTAAATGGAAAAATTTTAACTCCTTTGGAGATGAATGTATCAACAGAAACAACAGCTGAAAATGCTTTTATTGCCATGGTAAGCCAAAGTATTGAATTGAAAGCTACGGATATTCATCTTGAAACTGAAGAGGAAAAACTACGTTTAAGATACAGGATAAATGGCGTGCTTTATGAGTTTCCTCCACCCTACGTTGAACTCTACTCCCCGATAGTTTCACACATAAAAGTTCTTGCAAACCTTGATATAGCAGAAAAAAGGGTCCCCCAGGATGGATATGTTAAACTCCGGATAAAAGATAGATTTGTGGACCTTCGTGTATCTACGTATCCCATGTCTTTCGGCGAAATAGTAGCCTTGAGGGTTCTTGATAAAAAAAACATATTGGCAGGGTTGGAACTTTTGGGTTTTAGCCCTGAAACACTCCACAGATGGCGTATGCTTTTGGATGAACCTTATGGAATGCTTCTTGTAACAGGACCTACGGGTTCAGGAAAAACGACTACGTTGTATTCTTCTCTTATGGAAATTGACAACGTTCATAAAAAAATAATAACCCTTGAGGACCCGATAGAATTTCATATTGAAAACATTGACCAGGTCCAGATAAATCCCAAAACCGGGCTTACGTTTGAGGTTGCCTTGCGGTCAATTCTCCGCCAGGACCCAAACGTTATAATGGTTGGTGAAATACGGGACCCCCAGACCGTTGCTACAGCTATTCGTGCCGCACAGACAGGACAGATGGTTCTTGCAACGTTACATACAAATACGGCTCCTGGTGCCATTACAAGATTACTGGATATGGGTGTGGAGCCTTATATGATTGCATCTTCAATTATTGGAGTATTAAGCCAGAGACTTGTCAGGACAATATGCCCTGATTGTAAAGAAGAATATTCCCCTGCAGATGAGGAAATAAAAGAACTTGGTCTGCAAGGACGTCCCGGGATTAAGTTTTATCGCGGGGCAGGATGTCATAAATGCAAAGGGACTGGATATACCGGCAGAGTAGTCCTGTCTGAACTGATGGTATTAAATGAGGTATTAAGAGCAATGATAATGCATAATCCTGCACTTTCTGATTTGAAAACCGGGGCAATGAAATTCGGGATGAAAACACTTCGTATGGATGGCATTCAAAAAGTACTTGACGGTATTACAACATCATCAGACGTTATGTATGCTACAAGGAAAGAGGATGAATAATAAAAAACAGACTCAGGTTACCATTTCCATGGGGGCGGGTGGAAAACAATCCCTTGAACTGCTCAAAAACGTTGTTCTGCCTGTATGTGGCAATGAATTCCTGAACAGGCTTGATGATTCTGCTGAAATTTTATTAGGCGGGGAAAGGATTGCATATACAACGGATTCTTATACGATAAAACCCATTTTTTTCCCTGGCGGGGACATTGGAAAGATTTCTGTATGCGGGACATGTAATGATTTATCCGTCAAGGGTGCAAAACCTCTTTTTATATCCGCAGGTGTTATAATAGAAGAGGGATTTTCCATCAACAGCCTGAAAAAAATCGTATCATCAATGTCAAAAACAGCAAAAGAAATAGGGGTTAAGATAGTTACCGGTGATACCAAGGTGGTAAACAAAGGGGAGGCGGATGGAATCTTTATCAATACGTCAGGCATCGGTATTATTTTCCCGGGGATGGATGTATCATGTTCAAATGCCAAAAAAGGAGATGACATTATTATTACAGGTTCAATCGGGGACCATGGCATTTCAATCTTAAATGCAAGGGAAAACCTTGGGTTAACCCCTGAAATTCAAAGCGATGTGGGACATGTGTATAAGATTGTAAAAGAACTCACTGGATATTCCGGGAACATACATGTGATGCGGGACCCGACAAGAGGCGGGCTTGCCAGCACCTTAAATGAAATAGCAATGTCATCAAAAGTAAACATTACTATCTATGAAGATAAAATACCCATAAAACAGGGAGTAAGAAAATCCTGTGATATACTTGGATTGGACCCGCTTTATATAGCAAATGAAGGTAAAATTGTGATGTTTGTTTCCCCGGAGGTAACAAAATCTCTTCTGGATAAAATAAAAAGCCTGCCTCATGGCAAAAACGCTGACGTTATTGGAAAGGTTGAAAATTCAACGTATACGGAAGATGTTCCTCCCGTGGCTATACAAACGTTGTTGGGGCTCAAAAGATTTGTTCCTCTTATAGAAGGGGAGTCTTTACCAAGAATCTGCTAAAATAAAGATGAATAATTCAAAAAAATCATTAATAATAATTATTCTTGCTTCGCTTTTTATATACATATTGGGAGCATGGGTTGTTCCTCTTACTGACCCTGATGAGGTTTTTTACGCAGTGGCAGCAAAAGATATGCTGCTTCACCACAGTTTTTGGACGCCACTTCAGTTCGGGCATCCACAGTTTGGCAAGCCTCCTTTTTTCTATTGGCTTTTAAGTTTATCTTTTTATTTCTTTGGCATAAATCGTTTTTCAGCCCGTCTTGTGCCGGCACTTTCAGGTGTTATAGGTGTTGTAGCGACGTATTTTTTCACAAAACGGGTTTTTAATGATGAAAAAACCGCTGTCAATTCATCTCTTATTCTTATGACAAGTTTTTTATACCTGATACAATCAAAAATGGTTCTCACGGATATTACTTTCTCTGTTGCTATATCGCTCAGCCTTTATGCTTTTTATCTCTGGTTTAAGTTTTCTGAAAAAAAATATCTTTATTTCTTTGGATTTTTTTCTGCAATTGCGACACTGACCAAAACACCACTTGGAACAATTATCCCATTGGTTATAATCATTTCATTTTTAGCCTTTTCAGGGAATCCTGATAAGATAAAACAATTTTTCAGGCATAAATGGTGGCTCCTATTCCTTGTTCTTGCCCTTCCATGGTATCTCTATGTCACTATTAAATATGGCAGGGCTTTTTACATAACATATTTTGTCCGCGACCATTATGGCAGATTACTTTATTCTGAGCATGGAAGCAGCGATACATGGTATTTTTATCCCGGAATAATGATATTGGGTATGCTGCCATGGACGTTCTATTTTTTAAATTTAGGCAGAAGGTGGTTCAGGGACAACAGATCTGAAATTCTTTTTTTCTTTTTATGGGCAGGCGGTTTTCTTTATGCTTTTTATCCTGTTCACTCAAAATTGGCAAGCTATATCCTGCCTGTATGGCCTCCTCTTGCAATATCATTAGCCCTTGCTTTACAACCGAAGTATTCCCAAAATTGGAAAAGAATTATAATTGGGACGTTGTATATTCTTTTTGGCCTTTCCATGTTTTCACTTATAGGCATTATTAAAAAAGTTTATCCCCATCTGTATTTAGAAGTACATTATAAATTGTTCGTTGGTGTAGGTTTATTAGCGCTTACAGAGATTGCTGCCGGATTTTTATATCTAAGGAAAAAGGTTAATCTTTCAATTTTTGTCCAGGTATTTATATGGCTCGCATTATTTATTACAATAGCGCCATTAGTCGCAAAAATCAAAGGGGAATATTCAAATGGTGACGTAAGAGGTATAATTAAAAAATATAATTATTATGGAAAACCGATTGTTGCCACCAAATATAATGCAAGGGGTACCTATTTTTATACAGGCTATCATGTTGTTGTTTTATCTGTAAACCCTCAGCCTTTCTGGAGCCCTGAGGATGTTCCAATAATAAGTACTGCCCAACAGATAAAATTTTTCTTTGGCAGGTATAATGAGATTTTATGTATTATAGATAAAAAAGAATTCCGTCGTCTAAATAAAATCTTTAAAGGAAAAAGAAATAATCTGATTATATATCGTAATGGCCATAGGATTGTACTCATTAGTAAAAAAATTAAATCTTACCATTAGGTAAGGCACACATCTGGGGGCTTATTGGCAGTATAACAACAGGAATCCCTTTATTATACAGGGACCTCTGGATTGCAAAAACCGTATAATTGTGCAGCCATTTTGAAAAAATTGAATCCGTATCAAAAATAAGCTGTCCGCCAAAAAACGTTGAATCCGGATATTTGTTTAAAATTTTGGGGACAAGTTTATTTATTTCTTCTACGACGTCCCTTCCAACGGAGTAGAAACCTTCTGAATTATATCCATGCCATTTCATAAGTTCTGTATAAGCCTCAAGTTCTCCCTTTACATAATTTTCAAGATCTTTAATGGCTTTAACTCCTTTAAAATTTCCCGCGTCTACAATTCCTATCTGGACAAATATAAAATTTTCATAAAGTCCTCCAAAAATTTTCATAACGTTATATACGGTATGAAGTCCAAGGCCTGTAAATCCATTAACAAGAATAATTGCTGTTTTTTCCTCCGGATTAAATTTATGAATTTTTGCTTTGTGTATATCTTCAGCGTCAGGTTCAACCTTTAAAGCATTTATTGCTGAAAGAACAAGATCATCAAGCCTGCTTAAGGCTGCAGCAGTCGCCCTGTAATATTTTTTTACAATAGTAACAAGAAAAATAAGACTGCCTGTGATTACAAGTGTAATCCACCCGCCTTCGTGAAATTTTACTATAATAACTGCGATAAGGATGAGGGATGTAAGAAAAAGTCCTATGCCATTAACAGATATTTTTTTTCTCCATGTCTGTTCCGTATCTCGTACAGACCACCAGTGTTTAACCATTCCCAGCTGGGAAAGTGAAAAAGTAATAAAAACATTAATACTATAAAGTATTATTAAAAAGTTTATAGAATAATTACTTAAAATAACCACAAGGATAGCCGCAATACCCATTGTAAGAATACTATTCTGCATTACAAGCCTGTCACTTAATATTGAAAATCTCCGCGGAAACCAGTTGTCAGCAGCCATGTAGCTGAGAACTCGTGGCCCATCTATAAAACCTGTTTGAGCTGCAACAAATAGAATGGCTGTTTCTGAAAAAAGGGTTATTGGAACAAATATGTTTCCTATTCCTCCCCATGATTTTGTAGCATCATTAAATAAAACAGCATTTAGAGTTTGGCCGGCAATGGGTTTAACATTATAAAGAGCATATGCTATAAAAAGGCCTAAAGCCATAAATGCCAGAGATATCGCTAAATATCTTAGTGTATGTTTTGCAGTATCAACCTGAGGTTCCCGAAGAATAGGCATGGAATTGCTGACTGCTTCAATACCTGTATATGTTCCTGCGCCCATTACATAAGAGCTCATGATAAGGAAAACAGTCCCTATAGCTCCTAATCGTATTATTGAAGCATGCACCTGGGTGTATACATTGTAGGAAACTACAGGAAATTTAGCTATGTGAATGGCTGCGATATAACAGAGGATAAAAACATGTGTAAAAATGAAAACAAGAAATATTATTAAAAGCGAAAGAACAGATTCTTTAACACCCCGTAAATTTAAAAGTATAAGAATACCTATAACTGAAAAAATAAAAAGCGGCTTTAATCCTATGTATACATGCGGTAAAAAACTAAATAAGGCATCTGCGCCTGCCACAATTGATACTGCAATGGTCAAAACATAATCAACAAGAAGCGCACTGCCGGAAATCATTCCGAGTGTAGGTGAAAGAAGTTTACTTGCAACAATATATCCGCCTCCGCCTGTGGGAAAGAGTTCAACAATCTGGGAATAACTTGCAGCTATGGTGAATATAGTAAATGCAACAACAATACCAACAATAATTGAAAGATATGGATCTGAAAGCAATACCCTAAAAGCGGCATCAGGCCCATAGCATGAAGAAGAAATACCGTCTGCCCCAATACCAACCCATGCAAGAAAAGCTATAAGAGACAGTTTTTTAAATATAGCAGGGTCATTTAAACTTTTTGCGTCTCCTATAATAATCTTTTTTATCTTTGAAGTAAAATAAGAAAACATAGTATCTATGTAAGTAATTTTAAAGCATTTTTGTTAAATATCAGGCTTTCTTTCTTTTTACCTAATCCAAGACTTTTTAGCAGTGAAATAGTCTGTCCCTGGTCCCCCCATGGAGAATCAGAACCAAAAAGAATAAGATTCTCTGAACAGGAATTTATTATATCATTGGCAGTTTTTTTATCAATAAACTGAAGAGAGAATGAAATCTCCATATATATCTTTTCCCCGCAAAGAAGTTTTTGGACATCTTTCCATTCTCTCCAGCCACCAAGATGGGAAATAACAAATTTAAGCCCGGGGAATTTTTTTTTTATTTTCATAACCCTTTCCGGTTCTGCTCTTTTTACAGGTGGAAATGCAAAATCATAACCTGTATGAGCAATAAGAATAAGCCCATTTTTACAGATTGTTTCATAAACAGAAAACATCTTTTCTTCATCAAGATTAAATTCCTGGTAATAGGGATGTAGTTTAATACCCTTAAACCCTTCTTTTTTTATTATTTCTATATGTTCTTTAAATTTATTATCAGAAGGATGGATAGACATAAAGGGAATAATTCTTTCAGAGCGTATTTTTCTGCTCCATTTTAAGATTGATTCAAACTGTTCAGGTTTTGTGGCAATGGAACATATAACACTTTTTTCAATGTTGTTTTTATCCATAGAAGAGAGGAGAGACGGGATAGTGCCATCAAGGAAGGCTTTTATACCACTTTTTTCTTCAATACCTTTTATCGCCCTTTCTGCAAGATTATCAGGAAATGCATGTGTATGAAAATCAATGGCTTTCATTAATTTTTGGGGGGTAACATGCTTCAATAACCGATGAAATTCCGCCCCTGGGTTTGAATTCCCCTTTTACCTTTACCCATACAGGTTTACATGCCTTTAAGATGTCTCTGAGAATTAAATTTATTGAGTTTTCATAAAATATGGGCAGGTTTCTATATGACTGGATATATGTTTTCAGCGATTTTAACTCAATGGTACGTTTATCCGGCTGATATTCTATTATTATGCTGCCAAAATCAGGATTTCCGGTTTTGGGACATAAAGACGTGAATTCCGGTATGGAAATGGTAATTTTATAATTTTTAAATTGATTTTCAAAAGTTTCTATCTCAGGAAGCCTGGCTGATAATCCTGATTTTGCAGCGTCCTTATACGTTTTTTCCATAGAATATATTTTTTCAAAAGGCTATTTTAAAATCAGTAAATTTTTGGGTGGAGGATTCTTCCATGGTTTCCATATCACTTATATTTTCACCGAGTTCACCTTTTTTAAATTCCAAAACAAGATTTTTTAAGGAATCCTCCGTCCCTTCAGCAATAACTTCAACCCTTCCATCTGAAAGGTTCTTGACATAGCCTTTAATTCCCAATTCTTTTGCAATGTCTCTCGCATACCATCTAAAACCCACACCCTGGACAAATCCGGATATGTATATATGGTACCTTTTCATGAGTGCAAAAATACAAGCCCCACCTGAAGGTGGGGCTTGACATATGTTATATTTTCCCTTGCCCTTAGTATTCAGGATACGGTGATGCAGGTGCGGCAGGCATCCTTTCCTTCTTCTCGGGTTTTTCTACAATAAGAGTTTCTGTGGTGAGAAGAAGAGCAGCAATACTTACAGCATTTTCCAAGGCTGTTCTTGCTACTTTTGTTGGGTCAAGAATACCTGCTTTTATCAGGTTTTCAAATACATCAGTTTCCGCATTATATCCAAAGTTTACATCGGTATTTGTTACGATTTTTTCAACCACAACTGCTCCATCTCTTCCTGAATTTTCGGCAATCTGTTTCAGTGGTGCTTCAAGAGCTTTTTTTACAATCTGGCCGGCTGTTTTTTCATCAGAGTCGGAAAAATCCACCTTATCAATTACCTGCTGGCATCTTAAAAGAGCAACTCCTCCACCCGGGATAACTCCTTCTTCAACAGCGGCTCTTGTAGCACTTAAAGCATCTTCAACCCTTGCTTTTCTTTCTTTCATGTCAGATTCAGTTGGTGCACCAACATTAACAACGGCTACACCACCTGCAAGTTTTGCAAGCCGTTCCTGGAGTTTCTCCCTGTCATAATCAGAAGTTGTTTTTTCTATCTCTTTTTTAATCTGGGAGATTCTTCCATGTATGTCAGAAGATTTGCCGCTTCCTTCAACAATAGTGGTATTTTCCTTGTCAATAACCACTCTTTTTGTTTTTCCAAGCATGGAGATGTCAATATTTTCAAGCTTCATTCCCAATTCCTCAGCTATTACTTTGCCACCTGTAAGAATGGCAATGTCATCAAGCATTGCTTTTCTTCTGTCGCCAAATCCGGGAGCTTTTACGGCACAAACGTTCAAAATACCTCTTAACTTGTTTACGACAAGAGTGGCTAAAGCCTCCCCTTCAACCTCTTCAGCAATAATAAGAAGCGGTTTCCCTGTCTGGGCTACCTTTTCAAGAAGGGGCAGAAGGTCCTTAATGGCAGATATCTTTTTGTCATGGATGAGAATTAATACGTCCTCCAAAATCGCTTCCATTCTTTCTGCATCTGTAACAAAATATGGAGATAGATATCCCCTGTCAAACTGCATACCTTCAACAACCTTTAATTCTGTTTCTGTCCCTTTTGCTTCTTCTACGGTGATAACCCCTTCTTTTCCCACCTTATCCATTGCTTCAGCAATAATCTTTCCTATTTCAGAATCATTTGCCGCCGCAATTGATGCAACCTGCTGGATTTCATGCTTATCCTGGATAGGCTTGCTCATCTTTTTCAGGTTATCAACGACTGCTTTTGCCGCCTTTTCAATCCCTCTTCTTAAATGAACGGGGTTTGCACCTGCAGCAACGTTTTTAAATCCTTCAGTCGCAAGAGAAAGCGCAAGAATTGTTGCTGTGGTGGTTCCATCTCCGGCAATATCATTTGTCTTTGAAGCAACCTCTCTTAAAAGCTGAGCCCCGAGATTTTGGTATGGCTGCTCCAATTCTATCTCTTTTGCAATTGTTACACCATCATTAATTACAGTTGGAGAACCAAATTTTTTTTCAATAACCGCACATCTTCCTTTAGGTCCCAACGTAGGTTTTAATGCCTCCTCAACAATCTCCATTCCTTTCAGCATCTCTCTGCGTGCCTCTTCACCAAAAACCATCTGTTTTGCCATTTCTTTTCCTCCTCCTTTATGTTATTCAATAACCGCCAGTATATCCTCTTCTTTGAGAATCATATACTGTTCTTTCTCAATAGTGATTTCTGTACCTGAATACTTTCCATACAGGACCTTATTTCCCACCTTAACCTCCATTGGAATTAATTTACCTGCCTCATCTGTTTTTCCCTTTCCAATGGCTACGACTTTTCCTTCCTGAGGTTTTTCTTTTGCCGTATCCGGAAGAATAATTCCTCCTTTTGTCTTGTCTTCTGCCTCAAGAGGTTTTACCACCACCCTGTCCCCTAATGGTTTAACATTTAACCCTGCCATAGCAATACCTCCTTTTCTATAATAATATTTTTGTAAAAGGTTTACTTAGTTAATCTTAAGAAAATTAAAAGATTTTTAAATTTTAATAAATTAACATTTATTTTTTATATTGTAATTAATATTAAAATTTTGTCAAATTTATTTGTGAAATCAAAAATTTGGTATATACTTTATTAGTAAATACTCAGTAAACGGTGTTTGAAATAAGTTTGGCTCGTCTTTGAGGTGGAAACACTGTCTCAGTGAATATTTACCTTTATCATAATTATGAAAAAATACATATTTCCGGTAATGTTGATTTTTATTTCGTTCAGTCTATATGCAGATAAAGTGAAAACCCTTACCCTGCAGAAAGGTATAAAGTCCGTTATAAAATACAATAAAGAAATAAAGGTTTCCTATTACAATCACAATATCGCAGTAGCAAATGCCAATGTATCAAAATCACCTCTGTTTCCGCAGATTAATACTTTTGCATCCCAGACGTATCTTGCCAACCAGCCCGAGGCTCATTTTGGCACAATCTCTGCTCCAATCTCAGAAAAAGATTTCTCATCCTTTGGGATTGATGCAATGCAGACTCTATATGATTTCGGTGGGTCAGCATCTTTGTATAAGTCTAAAAAAACAAATATAAAAATCTCTGATGAAAAGACAGGCATTGTAAAAAATCTTACCATTTTAAACTTTATAATCACATATTTTAATTGTCTTGACAGCAATAAGATGGTTCTCGTTGCAAAAGAAGAGGTAAAAAGTTTTCAAATCCATCTCAAAGATGCTCAAGCCCTTTTTAAGCAGGGGGTTATAACAAAAAATGACCTGCTCCAGGCACAGGTTAAATTGGCAGATGCAAAACAAAAACTCCTTAATGCAAAAACTTATAGAGAAATTCAATGTGAAATGCTCAATAACATTATGGGACAGCCTCTTTCAGACAGATGGGCACTGCAGGAAAACCCGTTAATGGTAAAAAGGAGCAGTATAACAACGGCAATTAAAACAGCAGAGGAAAAAAGAAAAGAGATTAAGGTCCTGGACAATCAATCCAAATCCATGGATTATTATGAAAAATACCTTAGAGCGGAATATCTGCCACAGTTATTTGTTGAGGGCAGTTATTCTTACGTAAACAATCCTTATGAGCTGCCCAAAAACCAGTGGGCATTGATTCTCGGTGTAAACCTGAATATTTTTAATGGCTGGAAAACCCGGTCCAGGGTATATAAGGTTGAAGAGCAGCAAAAACAGGTATCCGAGGAAAAAGCAAAAACCATTGAGGATATAAAATTAGAAGTTAAAAGTAATTACCAGAATGTACTTACCAATTTTCAAAATATAAAAGTTACAGAAAAAACAATCTCCCAGGCTAAAGAAAATTTAAGAATAAATACACTAAAATACAGAGAGGGCGTTGGAACGGCAACAGACGTTATTGATGCAATAAGCCTTCTTACAACCGCTGAAACTGATTATTGGACTGCTATTTATCAATACCAGGAGGCACAGGCAAACCTTTTCTATTCAATGGGCGATAATCTTGCTGCCGTTTATACCGGCAGATAAAAAATCACCCATTCACAGGTGTTCTGTCAAATAAGAAATGAAACAAATATACCTGATAGCGAATTGCACAGTCACAGGAACAAAACAAGAAGAAAAGCGTCAGCGTTCGTGCAATCAGACTTTAGTCTCTTTGCAAAAACATGTTTGAACTCGCTGGCCGCAGTAGTATGCGGACAGGAGTGAGTTGTTTTTGGCACGATTTCTTTGTAATTTTGTCTGTGACGGAGCACCTGAGCGGACAGGTATATTTATTTCATTTTTGACAGAACCCATTCACAAAAAAGGAGGAACAATGGCTGAATCAGTTAAAATACTGATGACGGAGCAGGTTACTCACAACGTAAAACGGTTCATAGTGGAAAAACCCGGGGGATTCTCATTTACTCCGGGGCAGGGAACACTCGTGGCAATCAATACCCCGGAACTGAAAACAGAAGCCCATCCTTTTACGCCCACATCGTTGAATGATGATAAAGTCATTGAATTCATCATCAAACAATATCATGACCGTCGCGGACTGACAGAAAAACTTCATAGACTTCAATCCGGTGATGAATTAATAATCCAGGACGTATTCGGGGACATCAAGTACAAGGGGGCGGGTACGTTTATTGCCGGCGGAACAGGTATAACTCCGTTTATCGCTATTCTCCGGCAGGTACGAAAAGAAAACAGACTAAAGGGCAACACCCTGTTTTTTTCCAACAAGACATGGAAGGACATAATCCTTGAACGTGAATTAGAGGTATATTTAGGTGCAAATTGTATTTTTACCCTGACCGAAGAGAAAAAAACAGGATATGAAAACGGGTCCATCAATGAATCTTTCCTGAAAAAAAACGTAAAAGATGTCAGCCAATACTTTTATGTCTGCGGACCTGCAAAATTTATTGAGGACATAAACGTAGCCCTGGTAAAACTTGGGGTAAAAAAGGAAAAACTCATATTTGACCAGCCCTGAGCAAGAAAAAATAATTGAGGATAAATTTCTATTGTTAAACTTGTGGGGAACAGTATAATTCGTCTTTCTTTCGGAAACTTAGGTTGAACATTGTTTTTATGAATAATCTTAAAGACAAACTGAAATATAAGGGGTTGAAATAAAAAGAGAGGCATTACCGAAAGGACGGAACCTTTCGTATAGCCTCTCATCGTGATTCCAATATTATAATACTTTTTATTTTTGCAAATGTCAATAGAAATTCCGTATTAGTGTGTCCTGGTAAGAGTTTCAAAAAGAATACAGGTTTTTTGAAATCTCTGGAAGCCTTGAGTATCAATGGTTGGACAGGTTTTTATATTTAATCTTTCTTGAAAATCCAATACATCTGGCTTTACCAGGGACAAGAAAAAGGCTTTAAATTGATTATATGGAGG
>JAMDAS010000011.1 GCA_023484085.1 Candidatus Omnitrophota bacterium | reverse complement strand
TACTTACGGAAACACAACAGACCAACCAATAAGTATGCAATACAGAAAAGACGGAAGATGGCACACCGCCTACTACCTATATGACGGACAAGGAAATGTCAGGCAACTGACAAACTCAAGAGGGCAAGTCATAGCAACCTACAATTACCTGCCCTTCGGAGAAATGATGAATAAAGGCATGAGAGGACAAGGAATAGAAGGGAATGAAGGCATAGGAATGAACTGGGGAGAAGAAAATGGACTGAGGAATACAATAACATACCAAGGCAGGGAATATGACAGGGATTCGGGATTGTACTACTACCGCGCAAGATACCAAGACCCCAGATTAGGCCGTTTTCTTGAAGTAGACCCAATTTTAAGAGAAGTGCCGGAATATACCGCAGGAAATTCTTGGCCCGCCGCCAGCGGAAATTCAGGCTGTGGTTGTGGAGGGAATAGCGCCAATCAAAATAACAATTTAATGAATGTTTATTCACCCTCTTCTAATGTTATTTTCACTCCTGCATATATTTTCGTAAATAACAACCCTATAAATTTAAGAGATCCAAGTGGAGAAATACCAAAACCTTCATGTATTATATGCGCAGTTTTAATTGCTAACGATTTTTATGATATTTTAAAAAAAATACAAAAACTTACAACAAAATGTTTGGCCAAAAAAACAAATTGTGGAACTTATCAAAGTTGTTTATTTGAAGCTTTAAAACAAAGTTTCCCTTCTGGGGTAAAAGAGATAGAAAATACGTTGAAAAAACAGGAATGCGAAAAATGTGGTGAGCAAATTATAGGCACAGGAACAGGTGGAGCTTCCGGATGGTTAATGTGGAAGTTCCGACAATTAGAACCATCCTTTCCTACATCTCCTATATTTGCACCATAGATATTAATGAAATAAAAATATTAAAATGTATTTTTTAAATTTTGAAACATTAGTTTTTGATAAACCATGGTTTGTATGGATATTTCTAATAATAATAAATATTTTAATTGTTTTTATAAATAAATTATATTATCACAAAAAAGCATCTATTTATGGATATAAAAAAGCCGTCCAAGAAATTCCACGAAAAACTGGATATTTACGGAATACTATAAAATTTATTATAATCGTTAGTATATTTATATTTTTATTTCCCAATGTAACAAATTTTCATTTATGGATATTAGGTTGCTGGTATTTTGGTCTTATTGCGATTTTAATTTATAATATTATAATATTAATATCTACGATCCAGTTTTTTAATCTATTTAAAAATGATAGTAGATATGCTTTATTCCCTTCATTTCCACCCTCTCTTATTTTTGTATGGTTTGCTTTATTTATAGGATTTACATATTTAATAAAATCTTCTTTATTTTTATTAGGGGGTTTTTTTATTTTATGTATCTTTGGAATGATTGATCTATTTAGATATATAGATTTTTTTAGAAAATTTAAGGGTGGTGAAAGTGGAAGTAAAAAAATTTATAGAAAGTTTTTAATCGGAATATTTTGGATTATAGGAATTATAATTTTAGGATTTATGTGTTTTTTAATTTTCGGCGAGTTTTTTCTTAAATTTGCTTATATTATACATTTTAACAAAAATAAATTAACCAATAGAGATCTTGAAAGAATTACGTATGGGAATCACAAATTTGTTGTAGTGGGAGATAATGGAACAATTTTAATTTCTACTGATGGAATACATTGGACAAAAGATAATTCTGAAACAACTAATAATCTTAAAGAGATTACTTATGGGAACAACAAATTTATAGCAGTTGGAAATAACGGAACAATTCTAACTTCTACTGATGGAATACATTGGACAAAACAAAATTCTGGAACGTTTGAAGACATCTCTATAATTACCTACGGAAACAAAAAATTTGTAGCAGCAGTAGGATATCCTCCTGGTGTAATACTTACTTCTTTTGATGGTATTCGTTGGATATCGTATCATTTAAAAGTAGAAGCTACGGAATTTAATGGGATTTGTTATGGTAATAATATTTTTGTTATTATTGGAAGTAAATGGCTACATGGTATTATTTATATTTCTACGGATGCAAAAACATGGATAGTGCAACATTTTAAAACCATTGAAAACCTTTCTGGAATAACACATGAAGATAAAAAATTTGTCACTGTGGGAAATAACGGAACAATTCTAACTTCTTCTAATGGGAAAAAATGGATAAAAGAAAATTCTAGAACAACTGAAAATATTGAAGGAATAATATACGGAAACAATGAATTTGTTGTTGTTGGATTGTATGGCACAATTCTTATTTCTTCCGATGGAATACATTGGACAAAACAAAATTCTGAAACTACTCATAATCTTTTAGGAATTACTTACGGAAATAAGAAATTTGTAGCAGTTGGGGGAAATGGAACAATTCTCACATCTCCTGACGGAAAAACATGGACATTACATCGTATTAACCGATAAAAATTAATATACTTTATCTTATTAATAAACATATACAAGAAAGATGAGGAAGGAAAAGTAAGCACGTATTTCTTTGATACAATAAATGGGCTCAGCCAGGTGCTGATAACATACAACAAAGAGAACCAGCCTAAAAAGATATATGAGTATGGAAACACCACAGACCAGCCCATAAGTATGCAATACAGGGAAGACGGAAGATTTCATACCGCTTACTACCTATATGACGGGCAAGGAAATGTAAGGCAAATGACAAATGAAAGAGGGCAAATCATAGCCACCTACAATTACCTGCCTTTTGGAGAAATGATGAATAAAGGGATGAGAGGACAGGAAATGGGGATAACCTTAGGAAGACTGCAAAACTGGGGAAGAGAAAATGGGCTCAGAAATACAATAACATACCAGGGCAATATTTTTTTTATAGATTTTTGATGGCGCAATTCGGTCTATTGACGATTTATACCAAGTATGGTATATTACCTTTAAAAGGAGAAATAAATTTTAAAAAGAATAGATTTTATAAGTTCTTCCAGAAAAGATCTCAAAAAGTTTCCGGATGATGTAAAACAAGATAAATGAAGATAAAAAAAACAGTTTACAGAGGAAGCGATAATATTTTTGCGGATATTGGAGTTGCTCATCCTGAAAGAGTTCAAACCCGGGCCCGTATTATGTCCCACATAGCTGAGATTATCAGAAAAAGGGGGTTAACTCAAAAACAGGCAGCGGATATACTTGGTATCCCTCAGTCTAAAATATCATGCCTGATAAATGGAAAACTAAGCAACTTTTCTATGGACCATCTTTTTGAATTGTTAAACTCTTTAGATGCAGATGTGGAAATTATAATAAAGCCAAAAACCGGACAGGAAAAAACCGCTACAACTAATGTTTTTCTTGGTGCCTATTGAAAATTTCTTGCTGAACCTTTGAAATATGTAATCATATCTGTCAGACATTCCGCTTGGGAGCGGATGAAAAGAAGAACAAAAAACATCGGAGGGAAACGGGAAATGAAAAAATATTTAACATTAGAAGATGTATTAGTAGAAGAGTTGAAAGATCCTGAATTTAAGAAACTCTACGAAGAAGAAGGCCGGAAACTAGACATTGCGTATAAAATCGTCAAAGCGCGCCACCAAGCAGGTTTGACTCAAAAAGCGTTAGCAAAAAAAATTCGCACCAGTCAAGCTACTGTTGCCAGACTGGAAAATGGTAATTACTTAGGCTACAGCGTTCACACTTTAGAAAAAATTGCTTTGGCTACAGGGACGCGCCTGGAAATTCAGTTTTGTTTTTGAGGAATCGTTTTTTGCCTTGTAAAGATGTCCAAATAGGGTATACCCTAACTTTACACTTTTTGGTCTTAGCGTACTATTTTTGACAAATTTTAATGTCAGGTTTATTTTATCTTTAAAAATGAAAAAACTAAGAGTAAAACTTGATAAAAGAAGTTATGATGTTTTAATAGGACAAAATCTTCTTGATAAAATCGGTAAATTGATAAAATCAAGAAATACAGGAAATGATATTTTTATTATTACTGATACCAAAGTAGCATCTATTTATCTTGATAAAGTTATTAAAAGTTTCAAAAATAATGGTTTTGTTTCCATTGCTTCAGGAATAATTCCGGAAGGTGAAGAAAATAAATCATGGAAGAATTATGAATTTTTATTACATCAATTGCTTGATTTTGATAAGAACCTTGATAAAAACATTGTGGTAATATGTTTGGGGGGAGGCGTAGTTGGAGACATCGGGGGATTCGTTGCAGGAACGTACAGAAGAGGCGTCCATTGTATCCAGGTTCCCACTACACTTTTAAGCCAGGTGGATTCTGGAATTGGAGGCAAGACCGGGATAAATTTAGGTGTAGTCAAGAATTTAGTCGGGATGTTTTATCAGCCATGTCTTGTAATAATAGACCCTCTTACTTTACAAACCCTGGATAAAAGAGAATTTCGTTCAGGACTTGCAGAAGTGGTTAAATATGGAATTATCAAGGACCCTTCCATATTAAGTCTGCTGGAAAATCATGTGAACGACCTTCTATCTCTCTCAGATATGGGATTGATTGAGAAAATAATACAATCTTCTTTGAATATAAAAAGCAGAATAGTAGAGCAGGATGAGAGAGATGAAAAGGACATAAGGGTTGTTCTTAATTTTGGACATACCATCGGACATGCCATTGAATCTGCATCTAAATACAAGGTTTATAAACACGGTGAAGCCCTGAGTCTCGGAATCATGGCGGCATTTGAAATTTCAAGCAGATTAAAAATTTTGAAAGATAAAAATTTCCAGGGAAGAATAGAAAATCTTCTCAGGAACATTGGATTACCACTGAAAAAAAACATCTCATGCAAAAATTATGCTATTTTGGAATCCATGAAATATGACAAGAAATTCCAGGATGGTAAAAATAAATTTATTCTTCCGGTAAAACCAGGTGAAACCAAAATCAAAATTGGAGTTGACAATAAAATAATTGAAGACATCCTTAAAATCAAAATCTGAAATTGGTGATGTTACCCGGAAAGAATTTTATAAATTGAGAAGTATTTTTCCCTTGTTTTTTCCACTACCTCCCGTGGAATCACCGGTGCAGGTTCTTTTTTATTCCAGCCTGTTTTTTCAAGATAATTCCTGATATACTGTTTATCAAGACTATCCTGGGACTTTCCTGTCCGGTAAAGTTTTACCTCCCAGAATCTTGAAGAATCAGGTGTAAGAACTTCATCTATCAGAATAATATTATCGCCGTCAAAACCAAATTCAAATTTTGTGTCTGCAATTATAATGCCTTTGTTATAGGCATATTCTGAAGCTTTTTTATAAATATTCAAAGAGGTTTCTTTTAAAAAATCAGCGGGTTTTTTGCCGATAGATTTTATAACATTATTGAAAGAAATATTGACATCATGGATGCCAACATCCTCTTTTGTAGAAGGGGTAAAAACAGGCTCCGGGATTTTTTCACTTTCTTTTAAGTTAACCGGCAGACTGTTCCCGCAGATAGTACCTTTTTCCCTGTATTCTTTCCACCCACTCCCGGAAAGATAGCCCCGGACAATACACTCAATGGGTATTTTTTTTACTTTTTTTACAATAATGCTTCTTCCATCAAGAATATTTTTATAAGGTTTAAGTAGAGCAGGAAATTCATTAAAATCTGAAGTAATCACATGGTTGGGACAAATATTCTTTAAATAATCAAACCAGAACAAAGAAATATTGTTTAATATTTTTCCTTTTTCAGGAATAGGTGTGGGAAGAATAAAATCAAACGCAGAAATCCTGTCTGTTGTTACCATAAGCATTGAATTACCGTCAATTTCAAATAGTTCTCTTACCTTTCCTGAATAAAGTTTTTTTATTGGCAGGTTTTCTATTGTAGAGATGGATTTTTCCATTTTATATGTTCATCCAGTTCCAGATTTTGCTTTCCTCTTTTTCAAACCAATCACCACTTGACGTAAGATAAAAACAGGTATTTCTTAATGCCTCAAGATGTTGTTTTTCCTCATTTATTAATTGCTGAAAAAACTCCTTTTCTGCTTCATTCCCTGCCTGTTTTAAAAAATCATTATACGTCTTAATGGATTTTTCCTCCATTTCCATGGCAAGATTGTATTCGGAAACGTCACCGGACTTTTGCTTTAAATAAGTTTTTTCAGATTTAATAAAAAATTCCTTGAGCTGGTTTTTCACCTCATCTGAATTTTTTGCTTTAAGCTGCATTTTCTTAACATGGGGTTGCTCTATCATGGACCTGTATATTTCATCAAATCTTTGGGCATGCTCAATTTCCTGTTTTGCCAGGGTATAAAACAGGTGCTTGCTTAATTGATTTTTTGTCTTACCTGCAAGTTTCAGATACAGATTTGCTCCTTTAATTTCAAAATTCAAAGAAAATTCAAGCGGATTTTTGTTTTCCATAATTTCCCCCCTATTTAAAATATGAGGCAGACTGTTTTTCATTTTCCCATACGGTAATTTTTTTTAATTTTAAAGCATAATTTTCCAGTGATGATTTCATTCTTTCAAAGATATATTCTGCTATGTTTTCAGACGTCGGGTTATGGTCATGGAAATACTCTATGTCATTTATATAGCAATGGTCTATCTCTGAAGTAATGCTGTCTAATTTTTCTTTTAAGAGCTTAAAATCAATAACCAATCCTGATTTATCCGTTCTTTCTGCCTCAATAAAAACCTCCACCTTCCAGTTATGACCATGAAGGTTTTCACATTTACCTTCATAATCTCTTAATTTATGCGCAGAGGAAAATCCACCGATTATTCTCAATTCATACATGATTTTCAAGTGTTATACGGCGAACAGTAAGTTTGTGATTTTTCCAAAAAAAGTTTATAATTTTTTTATGGTCTTTTGTAACGTCAGTAAAGTATAAAACAGGAGATTTTTCCACTTCATATTTTAACATATTTTTTTTCTCAAAAAAAGTTTTTACTTTTAAACCTGTCACTTCTGACGCATCTATAAGATTTATATCCCTTCCAAGAACGTTTTGTATAACTTTTTTTAAAATAGGATAATGGGTACATCCGAGTATAATCGTATCAATTTTTTTATTTATTAATCCTGACAAATATTTTTTTGCTATAATCTCCGGAACGTCCCCTTTAATCCAGCCTTCCTCTACAAGTGGAACAAATAATGGGCACGGCTGGGAAAAAACCTTTATTCCCGGGTTTGCATTCTTAATTAATTTTTGATACTTCCCGCTTGAAATCGTAGCAGGGGTTCCTATAACACCTATTCTGTAATTTTTAGTAATAGATATGGATTCATCCACTGATGGAGTAACAACGTCTATAAAATACAATTGCGGAAAATTTCTTTTGAGAAAATTTAAAGCCAGGGATGAAACCGTATGGCAGGCAACTACTACAACCCATGGATTAAACGTAGAAAGAAATTTTGTAATCTGTTTTGCATATCCTTTTATTACGTCAGAAGATTTGGTCCCATAAGGAACTCTTGCCGTATCACCTAAATAGATAATGTTTTTCCCAGGCATAAGACTATGAATTTCTTTTACCACGGTAAGACCACCCATACCTGAATCAAAAATTGCAATCGGGCGTTCCATATGGATTTTACTGTATTTCTGTCCTTCGTTTAATGTCAGTGTCAGTAAACAGGTCCGTTTCATCATTGCTGTAAGAAGAAAATTCTGATACTATTGCTCCCTTATCGCCTGCCTGAAACCAGTGAAGAGTATCAGGAGAAAGTGTATACTGTCCCCCGGGTTTAAGTATAATCTCATGCCAGACAGTAAAGTATTGTTTTCGTACTTTAAGTCTTGCCTTTGGCTTTTTTACAGGTTCTCCAGGAACGTATAAATAAACCTTCCCCCACCTGCACCTGAACGTTTCCTGTTTGCCCGGATTACTTTCTGATAGCGGCGGATGCCTATGCTCAGGGCATATCTGCCGGGGGAATAAAATTAATTCTTTGGCACAATATCTTTCATTATTTTCATAAATAATAATTTCAACCCCGATATTTTTCAAATCTCCAAGTCCTGCATCTACCACTTCCATGTTTTTATATTCCTCTTTTGTGATGGCAATTTTTGCTTTTTTCAACATCTGTCCTGCCCTTTTTTTTGCTTTTTCTATTCCATTTTTCGTAATCATTTTATCTTCCCCTCTGATAAGTAGGTTCTGTCAAATAAGTATTCATCTATATGACAGGCACAGGCTCTGCCGTCTGCAATCGCCTTTACAATCAAGGATTGTCCTGTTCTCATGTCTCCTGCTGAAAATATACCCTGGATAGAAGTCATGTGCCTGCTGTCTGTTTTTATGTTTCCCCTGTCGTCAAGTTGTAATCCTGTTTCTTCTACGACATGCCTATTTTCAGGATGAATGAATCCTAATGCAAGAATAACCATGTCTGCATCAATTTCAAACCCGGTTCCAGGTATTTCTCTCATGACAGAACACCCTTTTTCATCTTTCATTGAAAAATCAACGCGAATACATGAAATTTTCCTGACTACGTCCTCTCCAATAAATTCTTTTGTCAGTATTCCCCATTCTCTTTTAACCCCCTCATGGTGACTGGTGGACGTTTTTAAGAGCATCGGGTATAATGGCCATGGTTGTGTTTCCGGTCTGCATTCTGAAGGCTGGGTTAAAAGTTCTATCTGGCCCACGCATTTTGCACCCTGTCTGTTTGCAACCCCGACACAGTCCGCGCCTGTATCCCCACCTCCAATGACAACAACGTTTTTATTATTGGCATTCAGGTCTTCAGGCAGACTTTTCCCGGATACGTACATGTTGGAAGGAATAAGATAATCCATGGCAAAATAAACGTTCTTCAGTTCTCTTCCTTTGATTTTAAGGTCTCTCGGAACACTGCAACCACCTGTAAGAGTAATTGCATCAAACTCTTTTTTAACCCGGGAAAATTTTACGTCTCCACCAACGTTAACGTTTGTTATAAATTCAATACCTTCTTTTTTAAGTATATCCAGTCTTCTTTCAATAATCTGTTTATCCAGCTTAAAGTCCGGGATTCCATACCGCAAAATTCCGCCCACCTTATCGCTTTTTTCAAAGACAACAACATTATGCCCGAATTTATTTAAAGTATCTGCACAGGCAAGCCCTGAAGGACCCGAGCCGATTACTGCTATTTTTTTCCCTGTTCTTTTTCCGGGAGGTACCGGCCTTACAAGCCCGGAACTAAATGCACGTTCAATAATGTCAAGCTCATTTTCTCTGATTGTAACCGGGTCGTCATTAATACCAAGAACACAGGCATATTCACACATGGCAGGACAAAGTCTGCCGGTAAATTCAGGAAAATTATTTGTTGCCTGGAGCAGCTGATACGCTGTCTCCCACCTGTCCTTAAACATAAAATCGTTCCACTCGGGAATATAGTTTCCTACAGGACATGCCCAGTTACAAAATGGTGTCCCGCAATCCATACACCTGGATGCCTGGAGTCGTGAGATTTCACCTGTTCGCAAAACCACCACCTCGTTGTAATCCTTTATTCTTTCACAAACAGGCCTGTATTCAACATCCCGCCTTTTTTGTTTTAAAAATCCTTTCGGGTCACCCATCGCTCACCTCAGTAAGTTCAAGTTTTTCTTCTATTTCCTTATTTTTTAGCAGTTGTTTATATTCCAGAGGCATAACCTTTACAAATTTTTTCATTTCTTTTTCAGGATTAGCCAGAATATCTCCAGCGATGGAACTTGCCGTTAATCTATGGTGATTTGTCAGAAGATTCAGGATTATTGTCCTGTCTTCATCATTAAGGTCTTCCAATTCAACCATACTTAAATTACATCTTTCTTCAAAATTTCCATCTATATTACGGACGTAAGCAATACCGCCGCTCATTCCCGCAGCAAAATTTCTTCCTGTTTTTCCAAGTATGACAACCCTTCCGCCTGTCATATACTCACAGCCATGGTCGCCTGTCCCTTCAACAACTGCATATAATCCTGAATTTCTTATACAGAATCTTTCCCCTGCAATACCTCTGATGTATGCCTCACCTGAAATTGCTCCGTAAAAAGTCGTGTTGCCTATTATAATGTTTTTTTCAGGTATGTATTTTGATTTTTTGTCAGGATAGATAATCAGTTTACCGCCGGATAAACCCTTCCCTACGTAATCATTTGCAAGTCCTTCAAGTTCAAATGTAACACCCTTTGTAAGAAAAGCTCCAAAACTCTGCCCGGCATATCCCTTGAATTTGCAGTATATGGTATCTTCAGGTAATCCATTTTCTCCAAAATTTTCGCAAACCTTTCCACTTAACATTGCTCCTGTCGTTCTGTCAGAGTTTTTTATTGCCATTTTTATTTTCACAGGATGCTTTTTTTCCAGCGTAATTTTTGCAAGATTTATAAGCTTAACGTCCAAAACGTCATCAATCTCATGGTTCTGGGCAATTGTACGCCGGACACTTACATCTTTAGATACCCCGGGTTTATATAGTATTTTTGAATAGTCTATTTTTTTTGCCTTCCATGGCAGGATTTCTTTATTCAGTTCCAATATATCTGTCCGGCCAATCATTTCATCAATCTTTCTGAAGCCTGATTCAGCCATAATTTCCCTTACTTCCCGCGCAACAAAATAAAAATAATTAACCAGGTATTCAGAACTTCCCATGAATCTTTTTCTTAAGATTTCATCCTGTGTGGCAACCCCCACAGAACAGTTATTCAGATGACAGTGCCGGAGCATAACACAACCCAAAACAATCAGCGCGGACGTGGCAAATCCAAATTCCTCCGCTCCCAGGAAAGCAGCAATCACCACGTCTCTTCCTGTTCTCATCTGTCCATCCGTCTGGAGAATAACCCTGCTTCTTAAATCATTCAAAACCAATGTCTGGTGTGTTTCTGAAAGCCCTAATTCCCATGGCAGACCGGCGTGCTTTATTGAACTTAAAGGAGAGGCTCCTGTCCCGCCGTCACCACCGGAAATAAGTATCATATCCGCGTGTCCTTTTACAACTCCTGCAGCAATTGTTCCAACTCCCATTTCTGACACAAGTTTTACGCTTATCCGCGCAGAAGGGTTGACATTTTTAAGGTCAAAAATCAGCTGTTTAAGGTCCTCTATGGAATATATGTCATGATGCGGTGGCGGGGAAATGAGCGTTACACCCGGGGTTGTATAACGTGTTTTTGCAATTATTGTACTGACCTTATGACCGGGAAGCTGTCCACCCTCCCCTGGTTTTGCACCCTGGGCTATTTTGATTTGTAGTTCATCAGCATTTATAAGATAATTCGTTGCCACGCCAAATCTTCCGGATGCAACCTGTTTTGTAGCACTTCTTAAGGAATCCCCGTCAGGCAGGGGTATAAATCTTGCAGGGTCTTCACCCCCCTCTCCTGAATTTGATTTGCCGCCGATTCTATTCATCGTAATGGCAATTGTTTCATGCGCCTCCTTGCTGATTGAGCCAAAACTCATTGCCCCGGTAACGAATCTTTTAACGATGTTCTCAACAGGTTCCACCTCTTCAACAGGAACAGACATGGTTTTTTTAAATTTCAGAAGACTTCTTAACGTGGTTGGATTCTTAGACTGGTCATTTATCATTCCTGCAAAGAACTTATATTTATTGTAATCATCATTCCGGGTTGAATCCTGCAGTGCTGCTATTGTTTCAGGGTTCCACAGGTGGTATTCACCATCTTTCTTCCACTGGTATAGTCCGCCTGTTGGAAGTATAGGAATAAAAGCATCACTTTCCGGAAATGCTTGTTTATGTCTCAGAGTTGTTTCCTGTTCAATCTCGTTAAACCCGGCACCTTCAATCCTTGAGGGAGTTCCGGTAAAACATCTTTCCATAACTTCACTATTAAGACCTACTGCTTCAAATATCTGTGCGCCCTTGTAACTGCGTAACGTTGATATTCCCATTTTTGAAAGAATTTTCAGCAAACCCTTGTTAACAGCCTTTACATAATTTTTCCGGGCAGAATAAAAATCCATCTCTATTTCTTCCTTCCGGAGTAAAAATTGTATTGTTTCATATGCAAGATATGGATTTATACAATCAGCACCATATCCAAATAACAGGGCAAAATGATGAACCTCCCGGGGCTCTCCTGTTTCAAGGATAATGCCGAGCTGTGTCCTCATTGATTTTCTTATAAGATGCTGGTGAACCGCTCCAACTGCGAGAAGCGATGGAAGGGACATGGATTGCCGGTTCACCCCCCTGTCAGAGAGAATAATAAAGGTATAGCCTTCTTTTATTGCATCTTCCGATTCATCACAAATTCTGTTTATCGCATTAATAAAGCCATTCCGGGCGCCAATATCAAAAAGGATTGAAATTGTTCTTGTTTTAAATCCATTTTTATCAATATGCCTGATTTTTTCAAGCTCCTGGTCGGTCAGGACAGGCTGTTCAACCTTGAGCTTTTTAGCATGCAAAAACGTTTCATCAAGAAGATTTCTTTCCTGCCCGATATACGTTTCCAGACTCATAACAATTTCTTCCCTGACAGAGTCAATTGCCGGGTTTGTAACCTGGGCAAACAACTGCTTAAAATAGGTAAATAAAAGCTGTGGATTTTTTGACAGAACGGCATGAGGAGTATCGTTCCCCATTGAACCATTAGGTTCTGCTCCATTTTCAACCATGGGTTTTATAAGAACCTTCATATCTTCTCTTGAATAGCCAAATGCTTTCAAACACTTGATAATATCCGTCTCAGGGTTGTGAAAATTTCCTTCTGCTTCCCTGGATGGCAATTTATCAAGTTCGGACATGTTCTCTTTTATCCATGTGCCATAGGGTTTTCTTTTACTCATTTTTTCTTTTATTTCTTTATCGTCTATAATCCTGCCTTCTTCAGTATCAATATAAAATATCCTGCCCGGCTCAAGTCTTCCTGAAATAGAGATATCTGATGGATTTACGTCCAGTACCCCAACCTCAGAAGCCATAACAACCATACCCTTGTTTGTAATAATGTATCTTGCAGGCCTTAAACCATTTCTGTCAAGAACCGCGCCTACACATTTTCCATCAGTAAATGCAACTGCAGCAGGACCATCCCATGGCTCTGTCAGGCATGCGTGATACCGGTAAAAATCTCTTATTTCACCGGACATGGAATTATCCTGCTCGTATGCTGCAGGTATAAGCATCATCATTGCATGGGGCAAGGACCTTCCTGAAAGAGTAAGCAGTTCAAAAATATTATCCAGAGAGGCAGAATCACTGCCGCCAGGCACAATTACAGGCTTGATATTTTCAATTTCATTGGAAAACAGTCCGCTTTTTAAAAGTCCTTCTCTTGCTTTTGTCCAGTTGATGTTTCCCCTTAAAGTGTTTATCTCCCCATTGTGTGCTAAAAATCTGAATGGCTGGGCAAGGTCCCATGTAGGAAAAGTGTTTGTACTATACCGGGAATGAACGATACATATAGAGGTTTTTATTTTTTCATTCTTAAGGTCTAAAAAAAATTCTTCCATCTGCGCCGGCATCAGCAGCCCTTTATAGGATATTGTCTTTGAGGATATATTCGTAACATAAAAAAAGGATTTTTGGGAGAGATGTGAACTTCTTATAATGTTTTCTGTCTTTTTTCTTATAATATATAAGATTCTTTCAAAATCATCCTGTTCTTTTATACCCGGATTCTTTCTGATAAAAACCTGTTCAATAACAGGCTGGGTATCTCGTGCAGTTTTTCCAATAGTTGAATTATCAACGGGTACAGGACGCCAGCCAAGTAAGAACTGTTCATTATTTTTAATTGTTTGAGAGAAAATATCCCTACAGAATTGTCTTTCTTCCTTATTTTGTGGAAAAAATACCAGTCCTGTTCCGTATTCCCCCGGAGATGGAAGATTTATTTTATTTTCTTCACATGCCTCCATAAAAAAATCATGTGGAATTTGGATTAAAACCCCGGCACCATCTCCTGTTTTCGGGTCAGAACCTGTAGCACCACGGTGGGACAATTTTTTAAGAACATGTAAGCCGTTATTAAAAAGTTTATTGGTCCTTTTTCCTTTTATGTCACATAAAAATCCAACACCGCAGCTATCATGTTCAAAAGATGGGTCATAAAGTCCTTGTTTTTCAGATAAATGAAATCTCATATTGAAAGTGAAATAAATATTCACTAAGACAGTGTTTCCGCCTAAAAGATTGGCGGACAGGTATAATGGACTGAGCTGAAGTAAGAGCTCAGTTATGGATTGCTCTTAAAGACAATCCAAACTTACTTCAAACGTCGTTCACTGAGTATTTACCTTATTTCAAACACCGTTCTACTTGAGTATTTACTATATTTTTATAAAACCGGCAGATATTTTTCAATTTCATACGGTGTCACTTGAATTCTATAATCTTCCCATTCCTGATGTTTAATTTTTATAAATCTCTTAAATATATGGTCACCAAGAGTTTCTTTAACCAATTGGCTATTTTCAAATATTGATATAGCCTCACCAAGACTTCCCGGAAGACTTTCAACTCCTAATTCTTTCCTGTGTTCAGGTGCAAGATGATAAAGATTTTTTTCAATAGGGGAAACAAGTGTAGAGTTTTTCTTAATACCTTCCAATCCGGCTCCAAGAAGACATGCAAAAGTCAGGTAGGGATTGCAGGATGGATCACATGCCCTGAATTCTGCTCTTGTTGCCTGCTCTTTCCCTGGATAATAATAAGGAACTCTTATCAAAGCAGAACGATTTCTTTGAGACCATGCTATATATACAGGAGCTTCATATCCCGGAACCAGCCTTTTATAAGAATTTACCCACTGGGCAAATATTCCACAGATTTCTTTTGAATGTGTTAACTGGCCGGCAATAAATTTTTTTGCTGTATCTGATAGGTTATATTGTGCTTTAGAATCAAAAAATGCATTACTATTGCCCTTAAATAAAGACTGATGTGTATGCATACCGCTTCCATTTACACCAAAAATAGGCTTTGGCATAAACGTTGCATAAACCCCATATTTCTGAGCAATCTCTTTAGCAACTATTCTATATGTTATTACATTATCTGCCATTTTTAATGCATCATCATACCTCATATCTATTTCATGCTGGGATGGTCCAACCTCATGATGAGAATATTCAATTCTAACCCCCATACTTTCCAAAGCCAGGATTGTATCCCTTCTTAAATCTGAAGCAACATCCAGGGTTGTAAGATCAAAATAACCGCCAACATCCAGTACTTCTGTTGCCTTATCACTTTTTAAATAAAAAAATTCAAGTTCCGGGCCGATATAATAATGGTCAAATCCCATCTCTTTCATTTTGTTGAGAGATTTTTTTAAAATATATCTTGGATCCCCCTCATATGGTTTACCACCCGGCTGTAATACATCACATATCATTCTTGCAACAGCATTTTCTTTTGGTCTCCATGGCAGTATTGTAAACGTTTCCGGGTCCGGCATAGCTATCATATCAGATTCTTCAATTGATTGATATCCTGTGATTGACGAACCGTCAAAACCCATTCCATTATCAAGTGCCCCTTCAAGTTCACGGTCAGTAATAGAAAAACTTTTGACCTGACCAAGAATATCTGTAAACCACAGACGAATAAATTTTACATTATTTTCTTTTACTAATTTCAATATATCTTTTGAACTTAATCCCATTTTTTTCCTCCATATTTTATTTGTTATTGTAGAATAACCCCAGGAGATTCATTTCAGCATTGAAATGGACCTTTTTGTAATATTTTTTCGGAAGGACGTCTTTGTCCGGACAAAAATTCTTTACCTGACTATCTTATTATTATAAATAATAAATTTAACTTGTCAAACTCGCTCGTTGTGCCATAATAAATCTACCCGAAACTAAATCATTGTGCCAAAAAGAAATCTATCCGAAGTGCTATAATTTGACACACGTTCTTTTTTATATCAAAATATGAGAAAAACAGGGGAAAACGCCATCCCTCCTCAATTTTAATATGGCGGATTTGAACTGAATACAAAGGAGGAAAACATGAGATCTATAGGTTGGATATTGGCGATAATGATTGTTATTTCAACCCAATGCCTGTATGCGAAAGGGATGAAAAATACCATCACAGTCCATGGTATTGGGAAAGTAACAGCGAAAGCAGACGTTGCTTATGTAATTTTATACGTTAAAACAGACAGACTTTCAATGGTAAATGCAGCCGAAAATACAGCCAGGGAATATGGTGAAATTGAAAAATCTTTAAAAAACAAGTATAAGGAAATTAAAAATATCTCTGCTGAAAACATAATGGTCGGAAGTGCAAACAATTCAAATGCATTTATTCCAAATACTTCCGGAGAACAATATTTCGAGATTGTAAAAAGAATAATAATCAGTTTACCACCAACACCTCAATTAGCATATAAGGTTATAGACACTGCAACCAAAGAAGGGGCAACTATAAATGTACCTTCTTTTACTGATTATTTTGGCCCATTCAAAAATGCAGTCTTGTATGGACTCCTATCTTTTTCCAAATCAAAAACCCAAGCAAAGGAAAAGGCATTAAATAATGCAAAGGATACTGCGGAAAAACTGGCATCTCTTGTTGGAAAGAGAATAGGAAATATTGTTTCAATCTGTTTATCCAATAATAACAACTCCTGTTCTTCCATGTATTCTAATATGGGGTCCAAGACACGTTTACCAACTAAATATTTAGGCCTTAATCCGGAAAAGATCAAGATACATTGTAAAGAAACAGTGACTTACGAACTTTTAAAAAAATAGAAAATTTGTGTTAAGGGCATAGAGGTACAGAGTTTTTTGAAAATATTTGTTTTTCCTTTATGCCTAAGGTATTGCAATCTTGGGTAAAACCGTACAAATAGGGGGAAAATACCGCGTAGCCTGAAGCAAAGCGAAAGGAAAAAGATGTATACTCTTCTGAAATTCCGACATAAGGAGTTTATTATACCGAATCCCGCAATCTGATTGCTTTACGGCAGTTCTTTGTATAATCCGAAAAAGTTTTCTTGACAGAGATATCTGGTTTTTGTTATAATCTGTATAGTTAATAAATATTAACAATACAATACTGTATTGTTACTTTATTCTTAACCTTTTTCACAAAGGAGCGGAGAATGAATAAAAAACTTCTCTGGTCAATAATTTTTCTTCTCACTTTTTTCAGCCTGTGCTACAATCAGCAAGTTTCAGCCTCTTCCATATCACAATTACCCAATGCAGATTCCACAGTAACATTAAAATGGATTAATCCTGGAGGATTTTCATTTACCGCCCTGGAAACAGGGCTATATCATATTCAATGCTGGGGAGCAGGAGGAGGATCAAGTGGACTATTGCCCGCTCCTGCAGGAGGCGGCGGTGGTGGAGGAGGTTCATATGTCTCAGGGGATATTAATATAGATTCTGGAGTAGAAA